>CAMLFX010000018.1 GCA_946479435.1 uncultured Sphingobacteriales bacterium
GGAAGTGGGCAACTACGAAATAAGTATCGTGCAGGTGAATATCCAGTGCAGAGTTACCAAGGAAGATACCGGTAAGACCACCAGAGATGAACAGTGATACGAAACCAAGTGCAAACATCATTGGCACTGTGAAACGTATATTACCACGCCATATAGTAGTAAGCCAGTTAAATACTTTTACAGCTGATGGTACCGCGATAAGCAAGGTTAACAGTACGAAGATAGAACCCAGAAACGGACTCATACCTGTTACGAACATGTGGTGTGCCCACACCAGGAACGCCAGCACCGTAATACCTATCAGCGATATGATCATTGCAAAATAACCAAATATCGGTTTGCGGCTGTGGTTTGAAAGTACTTCTGAAGCCATACCCATACCCGGTAACATGATAATGTACACCTCAGGGTGACCCAGGAACCAGAATAAGTGCTGATAAAGTATCGCTGAGCCACCGATATGCGGCAAGGCTTTACCACCTATAAATATTTCTGACAGGTAGAAACTGGTACCGAAATTACGGTCGAATATCAGCAGCACGAAGCCTGAGAATAATACAGGGAATGAAAGAATACCCAGAACAGCAGTAAAGAACAGCGCCCATATAGTTAGTGGCAGGCGTGTCATGCTCATACCTTTGGTACGCATGTTCAGGATAGTTGATACATAGTTAAGCCCACCCAGAAGTGAAGACACAACGAACAGAGCCATACTTATCAACCAAAGGTCCATACCTACACCCGAACCCATTGATGCTTCTTTTAAGGCACTCAATGGCGGGTAAGTAGTCCAGCCACCCGATGCAGGGCCTGTTTGTACGAAAAGGGAAACAAACATGAATATGCTGGCAATAAAAAAGAACCAGTAAGAAAGCATATTCATGAACGGAGACGCCATATCGCGTGCGCCTATCTGAAGAGGAATAAGTAAGTTGGCAAACGTACCACTCAAACCTGCAGTTAATACGAAGAATACAAGTATGGTACCGTGCATAGTAACCAAACCGTAATAAAATTCAGGCGACAGTTTACCACCTTTTGCCCATTCGCCCAGAAATTTTTCCATAATAGGAAATGTTTCATTGGGAAAACCTAGCTGCAGGCGAAAGAACACTGAGAACAAAGCGCCTATGATAGCCCATATAATACCGGTTATCAGAAATTGCTTTGCAATGATTTTGTGATCCTGGCTGAATATATACTTCGTAATGAAATGTTGCTCATGATGTGCATGATCATGATGCGCATCGCCCGCATGGGCGCCATGTGCTATATTAGGTCCGTCTATAACAACTGTATTACTCATTTTTTATTCAATTATGGCCCTTATTGCGGCCGATTACTTCATTGTTATTGCTTTAACACTATCATTTGTTGGTGCAGGCGCAGCCTCAGTACCTGCAGGTGCAGCAGGTGCATTGCTTGCCGCGTAGTAAGATTGCTGTTTAGCCATCCATTCATCATATTCGGCCTGCGTTTCTACTATTATAGTACCACGCATTGAATAGTGGCCTTTACCGCACATCTGGTCGCAGGAAATTTCATAAATGAAATCAGGATTACCTGTTAGTTCTTTCATTTCCTTAGATGTGTGTTTAGGTGTAAACCACATAGAAGTAATGATACCCGGTACAGCATCCATTTTCATACGGAAGTGCGCAAGACCCACATCGTGTATCACATCGCGCGAGCTGATGATAAGCTTGATTGGCTTATTGACTACCATATGCAGCTCACCGTTCTGTGCTATCACATCATCCATATTATCCTTATCATTCCAGTCAAGACCCATTACGTTGTTAGCGTCATTTATCTTACGGAAATCTCTTTTACCTAATACATTGTCTTTACCGGGGTAGCGTATCAGCCAGTTAAATTGCTTACCCATCACTTCCACTATTTGCGCTTCCTTCGGAGCTTCTGAAGTCAACGAAACCCAGTTACGCAAACCTACAGCCACCAATGCAGCCATAGCTATAGCCGGTATAGTTGTCCATATCAATTCAAGTTTATTATTATGCGCGTAGAAGAAAGCCGTTTTCTTTTCAGTTGACTGGTAGCGAAAGCAGAACCAGAATAGGATAGTTTGTGTAAGCAGGAATACAAAGCCGGTAACCCAAAGAGTAACCAACAACATGCTATCATACCTTTCACCATGATCTGATGCCGACACAGGCAACATCTTATCTATAAGCGCTACATGGCATCTCCAGATGCCATACAACCCCAGGATAAAGAATATGACAAGCAGCCAGGCCATCATACGGTTAACCTGCGCCCTTACTTTTTCCTCTCCTTTAAGGATAGTGGCGTATTCACTTGCTTTTGCTATCTGGTAGATGATTACAAATACCAGTAAGATCAATACTATTGTTAAAAATCCCGACATGGTCAGTTCAGCTTGTATTTACTTGTTATAAGTTTATATACTTTTTTCTCTACTTATCGTTTTCCCGTCTGTATATCTTCTTCGCTCTTCAATAATTTAGCTCTGGTGCAATATAGCTTCTTTCAGCAGCGGGTGGTTATTAGGCACCAGCGACGATTTAGCAAGCGTACGTGAAACAGAAAATATCAATACACCAATGAATCCTGCAAAGATACCTAGTTCGTACCAGTCCAGGTGCCAGTTAGCACCCAGAGGGCCAGGCATGGTCATAATGTAAAAATCTAACCAATGGCCGAAGATAATTATCATCGCCATAAAACAAACCGTGAAATAGTTACGTTTACTTGGGCGAGACATTAGTATCAATATCGGCATAATAAAGTTAATAATGAATGTAGCATACCATATCATTCCGTAAGGGCCTTGCTGGCGCATTTTGAAATAGGTTGTTTCTTCAGGTATGTTACTGTACCATATCAGCATATATTGTGCAAACCAAACATAAGTCCAGAATATGCTGAATGCAAACATAAGCTTACCGAGGTCATGTATATGTTCTTTAGTTACCAGTTGCAGATTACCTTGATTTTTCAAGTAAACTACAAATAGCAAGATGAAAGACATGCCTGTTACAAATGAGCTGGCCCATGTATACCAACTAAACATTGTTGAATACCAGTGTGCATCTATACTCATGATCCATAACCATGGGGTGGTACTCATTTGCGTAAGTGCATAAACAAACAGGAAACCTGCAGACCACTTAAACATCGTCCAGTATAGTTTAGTACTATTCTTAGGCGCAGATTCTTGTGCAATAGAGATAGCACGAAATTTGCGGCCAAAGAAAGACCATAATGCAATAGTAACCACCGTAAAACCAATAAACATGCCGGGGCTCAGAAACCATTTTTTGCCTTCTAATATCTTATCACCATGAGGCGTTACCCAGTGGTAGATGGGGTTATGACCATCTATTTTGAAAGCAAATGCAGTACAAAAAAGTACAACCATAGCTATCAAACCAAATATCCACACATTGGCACCTATTGCTTCAGGTACTCTTTTATAGGCCACTAACCAGCCCCCTTGTGCCAGTGATGCCGCAGCCTGTATAAAAACACAAGCCGTTGTAGATAAGAGGAACATCACACTGTTCTGTACCAACACTATCCAGAATCTTGTTTTTGCTATATGGTCGCCGCCAAGAAGCGTAATCGCACCAATTACCAACGCCAATATACCTATCACCATCAGGGCAATACTGGTATTTCTCATCCGCGCCGGTATCTCAAAACGTTCGTTCATTTGTCAAACTTTATTAGAAGTACGTTTATAATTTCTTTTTCTATTATTAATGTTTTGCCACTTTAGCTTCCATCGCCATAGCGGTATCAGCCGTAGCTTTCTTAGTAGTATCGGCAGCCGTGCCTGTACCCAGTGTAAACGCATCGCCACCATTAGCGGCCTGTGTTTTCTTAATGTACGATATTATTTGCCAGCGTTGTTTTACATCCAGCTGGCTGGCGTAAGAACCCATGGCGTTTTTACCAAACTTTATAGCTGCATACATAGTGCCCACAGGCATGTGCAGATATTTAGCATCTTTCAGGTTGGCAGGCATTGCAGCAAATTTACCACTTGCATACAACGGGCCCTGGCCATCCAAATTAGCGCCGTGGCATATAGCACAATAAATATTGAATAAACGGCCACCTTCTGCTACTTCATCTTCAGAAAAACGCATAGAAGTAGTAAAAGCTTTATACGCATTTGTATCGCCTTCCATAAGATGCTCGGGCAATGCATGGCCTATTGCTATTGTACCAGGTACTGGCAGGCGGCTTGTCTGACTATCAGCGAAATTAGGATTGGCGGTATAAGCATCGTAAGCGCGTGAGTAGGTCATATCCGGCGCATAGGTTTTACCCGGGTTGCGGCGCATATCACCACTGTTGCACGCAGCAAGGCTCAGTCCTATCAGGCTTGCCACTACTATGCTCTTGGTCTTATTCATAAATATTGAAAAATTCAAAAAAGTCAATTCAAAAAATTTCTTTTACTCACTGCTGTTAGGCAAGCTTTTCATAAGGTTCTTCCTGGTCGAAGCGGCCATACCACCATTCCGATTCTGCTATTTGTACCGAAGTCTCTACCGTACCTGTCGACTTCAGGAAATCAATTACTTCCTGTTCAGTTACATGATCATTCAGTTCTATCGCTACTACAAAAAGATCGTCAGTTTGGCGCGGATGAAAAACGTGTTTCTTAACACCCGGCATTATCTGATTCAGGTAGCAGAAAGTAAGCACCATACCTACTGCTGCAAACAGTACTGTCAACTCGAAAGTGATGGGGATGAATGCAGGTAGTGAAAAGTGCGGCTTACCACCAAAATTAATAGGCCAATCACTTAAGAATATCCAAGACATAAAGCCTAATGCAGTGCAAGTACCGGTAATACCATATATAAAACCCGCAACGTGCAAGTCGGTATCCTTAAGCCCTAGCGCATGGTCAAGACCGTGTACCGGAAAGGGTGTATAAACATCATGCAGTTTATAGCCACTGTTACGTACTTTCTTTACTGCAGGAAACAATACTTCCTCATCATCGTAACAACCTACTGCAAATTTCTTTATAGCCATTTATCAAAAAATTCAAAAATGTTTAAAATCAAAACTCAATTACCTGATTCCTGATCTTCTTATATTAATGATGGTGTGCTGCCATTTGTTCGTGTAAAAACTCTTCAGTTCCTTTCTCGTCTATAGCTGCCATTTTCTTTTTCTGTGCTTCGCCTGATGTTTTCAATACAAACTTGATCTCAGAAATAGCGATAACCGGGAAGTATTTAGCAAACAGGAAGAAGCAAGTAAAGAATAAACCAAATGTACCCAGGTAGAAACCAACCTCAGGCCATGTAGGCGAGTAATAAGTCCAACTACCAGGCAGGTAATCGCGATAAAGTGAAGTAACAATGATTACAAAACGCTCGAACCACATACCTATATTCACTACTATCGACATGATGAAAGTGAACGGAACATTACGACGAAGTTTTTTGAACCAGAACAACTGAGGGGATACCACGTTGCAGGTCATCATAGCCCAATAGCTCCACCAGTAGGGACCTAAGATACGCCAGTTAAACGCTTCTTTCTCGTACAACACCTGGCTGTAATAAGCCATGAAAAGCTCAGTTAAATAAGCCACACCCACTATTGAACCCGTAAGTACAATTACTTTGTTCATAGCTTCCAGGTGGCCAATAGTAATGTAGTCTTCCAGGCCCATGATGCGGCGGCACACAATCAGCAGGGTATTCACCATTGCAAAACCCGAGAAGATGGCACCCGCAACGAAGTACGGAGGGAAGATAGTTGTATGCCAACCGGGTATTACCGATGTAGCAAAGTCAAAAGATACTATGGTGTGTACCGAAAGTACCAGTGGTGTACTTAAACCTGCCAATACCAGCGCCAGCGCTTCGTGACGTTGCCAGTTTTTAGCCGTACCTGTCCAGCCGAACGATGCAAGGCCATATAACCTCTTGCGAAGTTTGGTCTTAGCGCGGTCGCGGATGGTTGCAAAGTCAGGAATAAGACCCGAATACCAGAATAATAATGATACCGTGAAATAAGTTGAGATCGCAAACACGTCCCAAAGCAGGGCCGAGTTGAAGTTAGGCCATAGCGGGCCACGTGTGTTAGGGTAGGGCAATACGAAGAAACCATCCCATACACGACCCATGTGGAAGATAGGGAACTGGCCTGCGCACATTACAGCGAAGATCGTCATAGCCTCTGCCGCACGGTTTACACCCGTACGCCAGCCCTGGCGGAAAAGCAAAAGGATAGCCGAGATAAGTGTACCGGCGTGACCGATACCTACCCACCATACGAAGTTGGTGATATCCCAACCCCAGCCCACTGTACGGTTAATACCCCATACACCGATACCGAAGTATACTTCCCAGAATACAGAAAATACACCAAACATAAGCAGGGCAACGGAAAAGAAGAAACCCACATACCACATACGGCCAGGTTTCTGCTCAATCGGCCTTACAATGTCCTCAGTCACCTGATGATAGTCCTTATCACCATCAACCAGCGGTTCCCTTACAAACGATTCGTACTTTAAATGCATAGCACGTTATTAGTAAAAATTCAAAAGTCTAGTTTCAAAATATTCCAATCTCACACTTCTCTTCACTGCCCGTAAAGCGGGCGTTTCAATTATTATATATGCTCAGTATACATACCATCCAGTGTTTCGTTGCCCGAAACTATCATATCAGCGTTACGTATCTTAGATAGGTAGTTGACATTAGGTAAAGTATGTATTTGCTCCAGTACGTAGAAAGTACGTTCTCTTTGTTCTTGCTTACGCAGTTTAGAGATAGCGCTTTCAGGGTCGTTAACGTTACCAAATACGATACAACCTGAAGCACATGCTTGCTGGCAAGCTGTGCGTACTTCTGAATCTTTTACATTGCGGCCTTCTTTCTTAGCCGAAAGCTTGGCATCTTGCAAACGCTGTACGCAGAAGCTACATTTTTCCATCACACCACGGCTACGTACTGTAACATCCGGATTCAGCACCATACGTGTCAGGTCATCGTTCACGTCATCGCGACGGTGATCTTCGTACAGGTTGTCTTCGAAACAGTCAGCACCGTTCCAATCCATCCAGTTAAAGTGACGTACTTTATAAGGACAGTTATTAGCGCAATATTTAGTACCTATACAACGGTTGTAAGCCATTTGGTTCAGGCCTTCACTGCTGTGGTTGGTAGCAGATACAGGACAAACGTTTTCGCAAGGCGCGTTATCGCAATGCTGGCAAAGCATCGGCTGGAAGATGGTCTGGATTGTATCCGGCTCATCTGGCTGGCCGCTGAAATAACGGTCGATACGCAACCAGTGCATTTCCTGCGATTTCAATACGTGTGTTTTACCTACTACTGAAATGTTATTTTCAGCCTGGCAAGCTACAACGCAAGCACCACAACCTATGCAACTGCTAAGGTCTATCGACATACCCCAGTGTATACCCGGAGATTCGTAAACTGGATATAATGTAGCGTTAGCACGGAATTTTTCTTCAAAATCAGCTGGCACAGCTTCACCACCGTGTCCCTCTTCAGCACCATGTTCACCATGAGCTTCCGCATTACCATGCGCACTTTTCTCCCATGGCAATGTACCATAGTGGCCAGATTCAGCATAGCGTTCTTTCAGCAGGTGGTTGGGGTCTTTGCTGAATTCTTCAAGAGTGAATTCTTGTATAATAGGGCGGGCTTCAGAGTTGTAGTGGGTCTGTGTTATCGCCACTTCATAAGTACCCGCCAGTTTTTCTACCGAAATATTGTTGCTGTAGTTAAAAGTTTGTCCGTTAAAAGCAACAAACGGATAAGCATTTTTACCTGTGTTAGCAGCTGCGCGGCCTACTTTTTCATCGCGGCCATAACCTACAGCTATTGCTACTACATCATTATGCTGGCCAGGTACAACTACCATTGGCAGCTCTACCTCGTAGCCATTAGCTTTTATCTTCAGCAGGCGTTTTGCATTCACTACTTCTGTAATGCCTGTCAGTTCTTCGCCCAGTTCTTTAGCTTTTTTAGGCGATACGCATGCGTAGTTATCCCAGGTAGCTTTAGTTATCGGGTCAGGAAGTTCCAGCAGCCATGGGTTATTACTCCAAGAACCACCGTGGCCAATACCTAGTTTTTCATATATAACCAGTTCCATTCCGCCGGCTGGCTTCATGGCTTGTATAGCTGCTACCGCTGCGCCTGCGTTGCCTGCAAACGCTCCGCCGCCCATCGGCATATCGCCGGCTGGTTCTATAACACCGTCTTGCAGTGCCTGGTCAAAATTAGCTTGCCCGCCAAGTTTGTTAGTCCAATACTGCTTCCAGTAGTCACCATACGTTATAGCTGCATCAGCCCAAACCAAAAGGCTATCCTGGAATGCACGCGTTTTAAACAACGGCGCAATACCAGGTTGCATCAGGCTGTAATATCCTGTTTTAGGTTCCGCATCACCCCAGCTTTCCAGGAAGTGATGATCAGGAACTACGTATTTACATTTCTGCGCAGTTTCATCCATACGGTCAGCGAAAGATACCGTTACAGGTACTTTAGCCAAACCTTCTGCAAATTTTTTACCGTTGTAATAGTTATAAACGGGGTTAGCATCCTGCAATAATACAGCACCTACATTACCAGCGGCCATAGCCTCGGTAAGGGCAACCATATCAGCATCTATACCTTGTTTGTAATTACTGTTTACAGCCCAGTTGATAGTTGTGCCGTTAGCACCTATCGCACTGTTAATAGCGTTTACAACTGTTTGTACGTTTACATCGTTCACACCACATACTACAAGGCCATTACCTTTTTTCAGGTCGGCCGCAGCTTTGGTTACTAATTCGTTCAGTTTTTTGCTGGCAAATGATGGAGCAGCACCTGTTATTACCGCATTGTACAATGCAACTGCAACCGCACCTATTTCAGATGGTTTGCAGGTAGCACGGAAATCGGCAGCAGCACCTGTATTGGTATGGTTAGCTTCTACCTGGTAGTGCCTTGACATTTGCATTGCCTTCACACTTATTTTACGGCCTTCTGCATATTGCCTTGAAAATTCAATAGGTGATAACCAGGTACCCAGGAAATCAGCACCTAAACCAACTACCGTATTAGCCTTATCGAAGTGATAAGAGGGCAGCGCCCTTTTACCATAGCTTGCCTCGTTAGCCAGCAACATACCCGAATAAGATATCGGATCGTAAGTAATGTGCTTTGCTGAAGGATATTTAGCTACGAATTGAGCAATAATATCTTTAGTAGTAGGACTAAGTATAGTTGAGGTAACAATATATATTGGTTTGCCACCGTTGCTTGCCAAACCTTCTTTTACGCGTCGGTCAATCGCTTCAAATGTAGCTTCCTGACCATCAGCATAAGGCTGGCGTAAGCGTGCTTTATCGTACAGGCCCAGTACCGATGCCTGTACCCTTGCCGATGAGCCACCACCTGTGATTGTTGATTTTTCGTTGCCATCAACTTTTATCGGGCGGCCATCGCGTGTTTTAATAACCACCGCGCAATAGTCGCCACCATCTACAAAGGTAGATGCGTAATAGTTAGGTACACCCGGGGTAATATCCTCAGGCTTTATTGCATAAGGTATCACCTTACGTACAGGCATTTCGCAGCTGGCAGCAAGCATTGCTGCTGCAGTGCTAAAACCAAGATATTTCAAAAAGTCGCGGCGGGGCGTTTTAGCGTCCAGCAAGCTGCCGCTCAGGTCGAACGGTAATTCCTCTTGGAATTCTTTTGCTGCTGCTTCCTGATGAGCTGCACTGTTGTGCAGATCTTCAACCCCATTCCAATATGTTTTTTGACTCATACTTTGATTCGGTATATATTAAGTTTCCGAATAGTTTTTAATTCTGAAATTATACGAACACTATCTTCCGGTCAGTATTAGTAGTGACATTTTTGGCACTCAGTACCACCAATATCTTCAACTGTTACACCCGAACGTTTACCTGACTTAATCTCTTCGTGATATTTTTCGTAAATACTATAGTAGTTGTTATCGGCGAACTGCACTTGCGTTTGGCGGTGACAGTTAATACACCAACCCATTGATAATGGTGCAAATTGGTACACCTCATCCATATCCTGTATTCCACCATGACAACGCTGACATGCTACTTTACCTACTTTTACGTGTTGCGAGTGGTTGAAGTAAACGTGGTCTGGCAGGTTATGTATCTTAGTCCATTTGATAGGTGTGGCTTTTATGTTGCCATTCTCATCGCGGATGTATTCTTTCTTATTAGGATCCCAGCCTGCGTATTTATACAGTTTCTGTATTTCCTCAGTACCATTCACTTTTTTGCCTTCAGCAGTGTATAGTGGATGTTCCGCTTCACCCGTGTATTCGTTTATCTGCTTGTGGCAGTTCATACATATATTAGGCGATGGTACCATAGCCTGGCGGCTTTTTTCAGCGCCCGCGTGGCAATAAAGACAGTTAATCTGGTTAATACCCGCGTGCACTTTGTGCGAGTAGAATATTGGTTGTTCCGGTTGGTAGTTCTGTTGGCGACCCATATTGATGGCACCATTCACTATCCAGTAACCGGCAAGTATAAATACAAGGATACAAGCCATAGCTATGAATACCTTGTTGCGGTACAAAGGAATTTCTACAGGCGTATCCACACCATCTTTCGCATTAGCTACACCACGAAGGCCTGTGTTAACTCTCCAAAGTATAGCAGCTAATGCAAGCAATATAAGTGTAATAACTGTGTACAGCCAGCCATTGCCATCCTTTTGCTGACCATTGTCGCCGGAAGTAGCAGCATCCGTTGCTTTAGCAGTTGTAGGTGGTTGTACAGAGTTTACATAAGTAATCACCGCATCTATCTCCTCAACACTCAACTGAGGGAAAGCAGTCATTGCCGTCTTACCCCATTTGTTATAGAGGTCGTTAGCATACTTATCGCCGCTGGCAATTACAGCCGAGGAATTGTGCACCCAGTTGTGTAACCACTCTTTACTTGGCACACGTGCATCCACACCCTTTAGTGCCGGACCGGTTGCATCTTTTAACGGGTTGTGACAACTTGCGCAGTTCGATTGAAATATCGCCTTACCATCTGGTGCAGCTACTGCATACGTATTGAATGCCAACAGAGCAATCGCAAGAGCGAAAATGCTGCGGGCAATCCGGGAGAACATTGGCCTATTTGGTTCTGACACAGGAATAAATTTGAAAAATTAACGTTCCTTTTTTCACAAAGCAGGGCAAAACTACAACACAAACCCCAAAATTTATACACATTCTGCAAAAAATGTTTTCCAGTACTGGCGCGGGTTTCAGCCGATATTTTAATTGTGACAATGTGTGAATGTCATTTTTTTGTCAGCCGAAAACCCCATTTTGGTGTTCCCGATTGTGTAAAATCCATCTTAAATTTTAACCCGATTTTTAAATTGAACCCGTTCTTCCGCCGTCAACAGGGATGCTCGTGCCGTTTACATATCCAGCCGCAGGCGATGCTAAAAATGCTACCATGGCCGCAATTTCTTCGGGCTGCCCAAAGCGTTTTGCCGGTATCTCTTCCAGCATCTCTTTTTCCACTTCCTCCTGCCCTTGCCCTGTTTTCACCACTCTATTATTAATAATAGCTTCCAGCCTGCCTGTTGCCGTAGCACCCGGCAATACGTTATTTACGGTTATGCCATATTGTGCCACCTCATTGGCCATCGTTTTAGCCCACGATGCCACAGCACCGCGTATAGTGTTGGATACACCCAGATTTTTCAGCGGTATTTTAACCGATGTAGAAATAATATTGACAATACGGCCGTAACCTGCCTGCTTCATGCCTGGAAGCAATGCCGTAGTAAGTATATGGTTACATATCAGGTGCTGCTGAAAAGCTTGGATAAAGGCACTTGTTTGCGCATCAACCACAGGCCCTGCGGCAGGCCCGCCACTATTATTTATCAGGATATTGATTGTTTTACCTACCACAAATTCTTTTATTAATTCACCTAGCTTATCCGGATTTTGAAAATCAGCCACCAGGAAGCCATGCTGCTGCCCTTTAGCAGTATCTAACCTAGCTACTGCCTTTTTTAGCGATTCCTCATTGCGCGCTATCAGGTAGCATTGCGCACCCATAGCCGCCAGCGCCTGTGCCGATGCCAGACCGATACCTTGTGTACTACCCGCTATTAATGCTGTTTTCCCTGTAAGATCTTGTGAAAGCATAGTGTAATTTGTAATTGAGCTGCAAAGATACCCGCAATTATTTTTTCTGAAACTCCTATTGATTGCTATGTAATGTAGATAATATTAAATATATTAGAACCGACTCTATCAACCCTATAACATGAAAAACCCTGCAAAATTTTATTTGCTGCTGAAGATAATACAGCTTATTTATTGTAATACACAATACCTCCTCTTTTCATATACTGCTAACCTGACAGGTTTTAAGCTTACGAATACTTTCGGTTTAATATATCTATTCATTAAAATCCTTGAAAATGAAAAAAACAATCATTATCGTCAGCATGCTTGTGCTATGCTGTATCAGCGCCCTCAAAGCACAACCGCACCTCAGCAGAAACCATTACATGGGTACTGGATTACCAACGCCACCAAGTACCTCACCCACGGCCTACCCTTACGATGTCAAGAATTTTTCTGTAACACCATTGAACGGTGCAGATGGCCCAGAAGATATTTACATTAGTACAGCTACAGCATTTAATGACGGTCCAGTTAAAGGCATTTTCTTTTATCCATTTTCTGGTAATGGTTCAGGCCTAGATTGTGGCTCCCCGACTATACGTTCTAGATATTTATATGATGATCCAGGTTACGCTGACGATCGTGCTGTTGCAATCGTTTCGAGATTATCTACTGATAATTCTGATGCTGTGATATTAGCTCAAGTCAAAGATGGGACGAATCGACATGGCTTAAAAATCCTTTTTATTAATCATTGCACAGGCAATATAATAAGAGATAAAGTAGTTTTTTTACCTACTAGTGGCTATGGGATTCACCCACTCGATTTTGTTTATAACCCTTCTAATCAAAAATTTTATATCTGTGGATATATACAAAATGATAATAATGCACAAAACAGATCAGCATTCGTTGCAACATTAGATGATAATACACTTGCATTTACTATGAGTCATGTATTAAGTTGGAGTAGTGGTATCTCTTCTGCTTATGACTACGATATGGCTATTCGTATCAAAATATTAAGAAGAGGTCCAAATGCAGGTAGGATTTTGGTTTTGGGAGGTAGCAATATCCCAACAGCATCAGCAAACCATAGTGGTTCATTAGCTATGTTAATGACACCTGGGCTAGCTTTCGTAAACAGAGTATCCATCTCTAATTTCACCCCACTCACACCTGATGTTAAAGATGAATATGCTTATGATGCATCAGAAGATGTAAATGGAAATTTATTTATATATAGTAATACATTTTGGCCTGATGCTATTGGCCAGCCAGGCTATTATTACCCAAATTCCAAATATACCATAGTAACAAGAACAGATACCATTTTAAATGTAAATACTACATTAAAATCAAGAGCTGTAATAAGATCAACAAATAATAACTTAGTTGGCATTTGGGGGAAAAACCTGATCTCAGACAATGTTATAGCAGGATATCAATCTTATTGGGATGCTCAAGCAGGCTGTGCTTTGAAAGGTAATGCTCCTAGCCCTACAAATATTACACCCTTTTTTGCCAAGATAAACCCTACATGGAGCGCATCTTCAGGGCTTAATATTGGCATTAATTTTTGGAAATTATATCATACACAAACGCCACCAACTACATTTTATTCGCTTGGTGGTGTTGAATCAAATGTATCTTGGCCTACCAAATTTGCTACTGATAACTTACTTTTAAATGGGAATACTGACTTATTGGCTGTTGTCCCCATATGGAATAATGTTTTGCCATCTTCTAGTACCCCAGCTAATAAGCTTTCTTATAAGTTTATTAGAACTGACAACATAGGTGATATGGATCCTACTTCGCCCTTTAGCTGTGATAATATTTATACGAATTGCATACCTCCATACTCATATATTGTTGCTAAAAATTACGAACCATTATCCGTTTTTTCTGGTGTTAGTATCAGTACTAATGTGTTTACTGGTCATAGTGCTTCAATTACACCAATATGGGTAAATGATTCTTTAGGTTGCGATCTCAATGGATATTATAGGCCAACTGATGTTAACCCGTTGAATACAGGTAATATAAAGATCTATCCAAATCCTGCATACGATGCCCTTAATCTTGAATTTAATACAGAGAATAAAGGATTGGCAGAAATATGCGCGTATGATGTTACCGGTAAAAAAGTACTTAACGTAACTTCTAATACTATTAGTGGAAATAACAGGATCACAATTTCTTTATCATCGCTTGCTTCAGGAAGTTACATGATCGAGTTAAGAAACGGAAGTGAAATTAACAGGCAAATGATTACAAAACAATAAATAAGCTTCGTCTTAAAATAATAACGCCGCTACATACCTGTAGCGGCGTTATTATTTTAATCATATTATATCTATATTATTTACAATAGTCTATTCAAATATTAATATACTATTAAAAATATTATTAAAAAACTTGAATTTTGAAAAAATATATATTAATTATGTATTCCTCATTAAAAAAGCATTATATGAAACAATTATTACTTGTCTTTGCGCTCATCGCTACTATAAATGCCTGGGCGCAGGAGAATGAAAAAGTTACTAAAAAGGTAATACTGGAAGATTTTACGGGCGAGTGGTGCGGCTGGTGCCCTGAAGGCCAGATAGTAGCTGAAGATATTAAAGCCACCGAGCCTATTAATTTTTTGCCACTTGCTAACCACAATGGCGATCGGTTTCAAATCCCCGAAGGAGCAGCAGTAGATACCAAGCTGGATATCACCAGTTATCCCGGTGGTGCTATTGACAGAACGATGATGCCGGGTGAAACCGAGATTGGTACAAACAGAGGATCATGGGAATCGCATGTAAAAAGCAGGCTAAAAGTAGAGGCTATGGCGTCAGTTGGCATTGCCAATAAAACTTATAATCCTGTAACCAAAGAATATATGGCAGATATTAATGTAAGGTTTGTAAAAGCTACTGATGGGTTCAACCCATTGAATATCCAGGTTTACATTGTAGAAGATGATATTATTTCACAAAAACAGCATAACGACAATCCATCATTAGGTTCAAATCCTCTAAAAGACTGGCACCATATGAACGTAATGCGCGCAGCTTTAGGTGGCGACTGGGGATTTGCAGGCGTTATACCAGATGTAGCAGTTGCGGGTGTCACTTACACTAAAAATGTAACCTTCAAACTAGATCCTTCCTGGAATGAAGAGAATATCAAAATATATGCATTAGTAGCTTATAATGGTTATTCTTCAGTTGAAAAAGAAATAATCAATGCTGAAGAAACAAGCTTAAAGACATTTTTTTCTACAAATATTGCAACCGTAAACAACGCGCTTACCATCGAAAGAGCTTATCCTAATCCGGCGCGCAGCAGCGATATTATTAAAGTTGAATACAACACCACTGAAACTGCACTAGTAACGTTAAAGGTATTAAACATAGTAGGTCAGGTGGTGGCTGCTCCTTATCAAAGCAATGATGTGGCAGGTTCGCACACCATACAATGGAGGGCAGCAGATGCTAACCTTAGCAGTGGTATTTATACAATGCAGCTATCTGCAGGTAAAAACATTTTTGTACAAAAAATCAGCATACAATAGAGAATAGTACCGAATAAAAAAAAGAACCCTGCTACATTGCAGGGTTCTTTTTTTTATTTGAAAGATATCCAACTATTCGTCTTCATCTTCGTCTTCTTCAGCTTTTTCTTTCTTGTGCTTACGCATTTCCATACCAGGCTCCATATGGCCATGTTTGTGGTGGCCACAGCCAATATTCCTCGATACACCGATATTGAACTGGCGGCCAAAAGTGAAGCCGAAGCTGGTGTTGCGTGGGTTAATTGCGTCAGGAAGATCACCTTTCATAGTGCTGAATGCGATACCACCTGTTGAGAAGTTCAACGCGAACCCTTTGTAAACATTAACACCAATACCAGGTGTAAATGTAGCGCCAAAACCATTGAATTTAGTTTCAACAGCACCTACGGTAGTAGTACCAACGCTATCCATTGACAGTGTGTTGGAGATATAACCAGCGTTTATTTGGCTGAACATAAAGAATATGTTGCCAAAAGTTTGCGTGTAGCGGTAGAAAGCCCCGATACCCCATGTAGTATTGCGGTTTTCAAGATCTACATTTACAGTACCTGTAGTAGTAAACAAAGGAACCGTAGTAATAACCCTGTCGATGTTATAACCACCCTGGATACCCACAGTTGAGTGGTTTGAAAATTGGTAGCCTATACCTGGATTGATACCGAACATTGTGTTTCTGGTAGCGTAAGTTGAGCTTGGGCCTACCTGGTCTTTACTTGTAGCGAAGGTGATGTCGCCGTAGCTAAGAAAAGTACCTTTTTGTGCGTTAGCTGCAGTAAGCGATACCATAGCTAATAATGCGAGGAATAATTTCTTCATAAGAGATGGCAAGTTTTTAGTTGCGGGAGCAAATGTATGTTGTATTGCATATCTATGCAATAGATACGGGGGTGATTTTTAATTATAGGCCTATTATTTAAACCAACTGCTGTACATCAGGTAGTTGTTAGCAATGCGCTCTACCTCGCCACTTAAAAGGTCTTGGCTTATATCCTTTACCTTTTTTGCCGGTACACCGGCAAATATGCTTCCGGGAGGTACGTTTGTATCTTCCAGCACAACAGCTCCTGCGGCAATAATGCTGTTTTGGCCTATACGGGCACGGTCCATCACAATAGCACCCATACCTATCAGCACATTATCCTCAACTGTGCAGCCGTGTACTATGGCATTATGCCCTATAGACACATTGTTACCAATAATAGTTTCGGTTTTTTGATAGGTGCAATGTATGCAGGCACCATCTTGTATATTTACTTTATTACCTATACGTATCTTATTTACATCTCCTCTTACCACTGCATTGAACCAAATACTGCAATCGCTGCCCATAATAACATCGCCTACTACAGTAGCGTTAGGGGCTACAAAACAATCTTCAGGTATTTGAGGTGCTACCCCGTTTACAGGCAATATTACTGGCATGACTAGTGATGTTGAATAACTAAGTTACAAAAGGGTTATTTGCTAAAAAGGTTATATTTTATAATACAGTAAAGCGCCCTGAAAGCGTCTTTCATACCTATTTTCTTACCTTCTTCGTAGGTACGGCCATAGTAAGAAATACCTACTTCATATATGCGTATCTTAGGTATGCGCGATATTTTTGCGGTTACCTCCGGCTCAAACCCGAAGCGCTTCTCTTCCAACTTCAGGCTTTGTATCATTTCCCGCTTAAAAACCTTGTAACAGGTTTCCATATCGGTAAGGTTCAGGTTGGTAAACATGTTCGATGCCATAGTAAGCCATCTGTTACCTATAGAATGCCAGAAAAATAATATCCGGTGCGGATTGCCACCTATAAAACGGGAACCATATACCACATCGGCAAAACCATCCAATATGGGTCTAAGCAATATATTGTATTCTTCAGGGTCATATTCAAGGTCTGCGTCCTGTATTATTACATAATCGCCGGTAGCTATACGTATACCGGTATGCAACGCTGCCCCTTTCCCCTGATTTATTTCATGCTTAAAATAGGTAATAGGTAGCTCAGGATTGGCAGCTTTGTAGGCTAATATTGCTTCTTCAGTGTTATCTTTCGAACAGTCATTCACTATTATCACTTCTTTCACTACATCCCTGTCTAAATTTACTGCCTTCACTTTATTCAATATATGGTGAATGGTACGACCTTCATTATAGGCAGGGATAACTATAGATAACTTAACACTCATTGGGTTCTATATGAGGGTGCAAAATAATAATCAATTTTTACTATCCACGCCTAATCCCCAAGTTTTAAATATCACCATATTAACACGTGCATTATTGATACCTTTGCCATAGCTATTTAACGTCATGCAGGCTTATCTCGATCTTCTCAAACATATTTTAAAAAACGGTACGCAAAAAAGTGATCGCACAGGTACCGGCACCATTAGTTGCTTTGGTTACCAAATGCGTTTCAACTTACAAGAGGGCTTCCCGATGGTAACCACCAAGAAACTGCACCTAAGATCAATAATACACGAATTATTATGGTTTTTGCAGGGTGATACCAACATAAAATACCTGAAAGATAACGGGGTGACTATATGGGATGAATGGGCTGATGCTAATGGCGACCTTGGTCCTGTATATGGCCACCAATGGCGTAGCTGGACTGGCGCAGATGGCCAGGTGCACGACCAGATAAAAGACGTACTGCACCAAATAAAGACCAATCCTGATAGCCGCCGTATGATAGTAAACGCATGGAACGTTGCTGACCTGCCTAAAATGGCACTAAGCCCTTGCCATGCCTTATTTCAGTTTTATGTAGCCGATGGAAAACTGAGCTGCCAGTTATATCAGCGCAGCGCAGATGTATTTCTGGGTGTGCCTTTCAACATCGCATCATACGCTTTGCTTACCATGATGATAGCGCAGGTTACTGGTTTGCAATATGGCGAGTTCATACACACATTTGGTGATGTGCATTTATACAATAACCATATAGAGCAAGCAAAGCTGCAGCTTACACGCACACCGTTTGCTTTACCAACCATGAAACTGAATGCTGCAGTAAAAGACCTGTTCGATTTTAAATTTGAAGATTTTACTTTAGAGAATTACCAACACCACCCTGCTATCAAAGCTCCTGTAGCCATCTAATACATTCAATCATGATCATTTCAGCTATAGCAGCCATAGATAAGAATAACGCCATAGGTAAAGGCAACGACCTTCCCTGGCGCCTGCCTGAAGATCTGAAATTCTTCAAGCGTACTACACTGGGCAAACCAGTACTAATGGGCCGCAAAACTTTTGAATCTTTAGGTGGCAAGCCACTTAAAGACAGACTGAATATTGTCCTCTCCAACCAAAAAAATCTGCAACTACCCGAGCATGTTTTGCTATACAGCGATATCAATGCTGCTATACGCAGGTTGCAGGATGAAAAAACGGAAGAAGTATTTATAATAGGCGGCGGCAAAATATTTGCTGAAACACTACCTATTATCGACAGGCTATACCTGACAGATGTAGATACTGAAGTAGAAGGCGCTGATGCTTTCTTCCCGCATATAGACCATAGCAATTGGAAATTGGTTTGGGAAGAGCACCACGGACAAGACGAGAAACACGCATTCAACTATACATTCCGCAAATACGAACGCATTAGTTTGTGAGCCTCTATTCTTACCTGCAATACCTGAAACATAAGTTCACCGCCAAAACACGCCACGGCGTACACTCTCCTTATGTATATGCTTTTGTTGAGCAGGTATTGAACGACTATACCAGTTTCGATATGCCTGCCAAGTTCAGCAAATTCTTTGGCGCTGCTAATATCAAATACTTACCTAGTGCTTACCCCAAACATTGGCCCAGGCTGGTAACAAACGAGTTAAATGACCTGCATAACGACCTGGTAATTGCCATACCCAATATTCATGGTTCCCCTTTGCACGATGAAGAATGGCAAAACCTGGTAGCTATGCCTGAGGTAAAACTAAGTATGGATACTTATGAATACGGTCTTCTTCTTTTTCGTAACGAATTCAAAGAGAAACAACATTTCAAAGTAAAAGGATAAAACAAAAACGCCCCGCAAAAAGCAGGGCGTGTATTTTAGAAAACAATCTCAAAGTTCTTTGTCCTTATCGTTCATCAGCGATTTCAGTTTGCTGAGCGCATCTTTGGCGGCATGTTCTGCTTTATCGGCCCACTCATTTATCTTATCACCTGTTTGCTTCGAAAAGTCGCCGGGTTGTTCTTCTTCAAACTCATCTATATCCGCATCGTCACTCCAGTTGCCTTCATCGCTGCCATTCAAAATATCATCTTCTTCCGTTTCGTTCTGCTGTATAAAGTTATCAACCATGCTATGCATCATTGGTGGCAGCTGGCTCTTTATATATTCCGTAACGGTTTGCAACGCCACAGTAGCCTGCTCTTCGCTGATGTTCGCCTTTTGCGCCATCAATTTAATAAGCTCTTGCATAAACTGTTGTTTGCCTAAATACTAAAAAATTATGCCGCTTTCAGGTAGTCCAGTTTGCTGTGCTCTATCATTTGTTTAGCATAAGCCAGTGTCAAATGGAAGATACCGCCTTCATTTTTTTCCGATGGCATATCGAACATGGCATCAGTCAGCACCATTTCACAAATAGCCCTGAGGCCACGGCCACCCAGTTTGTATTCTATGGCTTTGCTCACCATATAGTCCAAAGCGTCATCATCTACTTCCAGCTTAATGTTCTCGTATTCAAACAACCTGGTGTACTGTTTAATAAGGGCATTCTTCGGCTCGGTAAGTATACGTTTCAGTGCAGGCGCATCAAGCGGTGTCAGGTAAGTTACTACCGGCAAACGGCCCAGCAATTCAGGTATCAAACCAAATGTGCGCAAATCCTGTGCATTTACATATTGCAGCAGGTTAGCACGGTCCAGTTCTTTGGTGCTTTTTATAGCATTATAGCCTATCGATGAGCTTTGTACCCTGCGGGCTATCATCTTATCAATACCTTCAAAAGCGCCGCCGCATATAAATAGTATGTTTTGCGTATTCACTTTCACCATTTTCTGTTCTGGGTGTTTGCGACCGCCTTGTGGTGGTACCAGCACTTCCGATCCTTCCAATAGTTTCAACATAGCCTGCTGTACACCTTCACCGCTTACATCGCGTGTTATAGAAGGGTTATCGCTTTTACGGCCTATCTTATCTATTTCATCTATATAAACAATACCGCGTTCAGCAGCAGCTACATCAAAATTGCAGCTTTGCAGCAGACGGCTTAGTATGCTTTCCACATCTTCGCCCACATAACCCGCTTCTGTAAATACAGTAGCATCTACTATAGCGAAAGGCACTTGTAGCAAACGCGCTATAGTTTTAGCCAGCAGGGTTTTACCTGTACCTGTTTCACCTACCATTATGATGTTCGATTTTTCTATCTCCACGTCATCCTGTGGCGGGTGCAGTAACCGCTTATAGTGGTTATACATCGCTACCGATAGTATCTTCTTGGCATCATCCTGCCCAATTACATACTGGTCAAGAAAAGCTTTTATTTCTCTTGGCTTATGTACCTTATGTTGTTGCAGGTCGGTAGTAGTATCTACTTTTTTCTTTTGTGTATCGTTAGTAGCTTCCTGCAGCAGGTGGTGTGCATTTTCAATACACTGGTCGCATATATTTCCTTTCAATCCCGTAAAAAGGATATTCACATCGCTTTCAGCACGTTCGCAAAAGGAGCATTTTCTATCGTTTTGTTTCGCCATTATATTTTTTAATTCCGTAGGTAATCCCTGCAAAGGTACGAAATACTAAAAGATGCAGGGATGACCAATATCATGCCTTGTGGCCTGCCCCCTTAGGTATGCATTATTAGTTATCTTGCAGTACAATATGTTGCCGCTTTACACCAGTGATACTGCTGATAACCTGTTCCGCTTTGCCGATGTCATTTTACCGCTCAACCTAACGCAGGTGCTTACCTATGGCGTGCCGGTTGAAATGCAGGAACTGATAAGAACGGGTATGCGGGTAGAGGTACAGCTGGGCCGCAACAAACAATATTCTGGCATTGTGGCCAGGCTGCATAACGAGCAGCCCGAAGCCTACCAGGTAAAACCCATCCGCAACCTGATTGATGAAGAACCTATTGTAAATGAAACGCAACTGGCTTTCTGGCGCTGGATAGGCGACTATTACATAGCCAACCCGGGCGAGGTGATGCAAAGTGCGTTACCGGCGCACTTGAAACTAACAGGCGAAACTATATTACAATGGGCACCGCAGGATATCGATGTGGTATATGAATGGAGCAATGAAACCTACCCCGCAGCGGAAGCTTTAGAAATGCGTAAGGAACTTACTATGAGTGAACTACGCTCCATAGTAGGTAGCAGGCATTTAACTAAAGCCCTGAACGAATTGCTGGAAAATGAGGTAATACAAATAAGCGATAGCCTGGAGCCTGCTTATCGTCCACGCACTGAACGGGTAGTGTCTTTATCTGAAGCATACCGTTCCGATGAGCGGATGCATGCGTTGTTCGATGAATTGCAGCGTGCACCCAAACAGCTCAACCTTCTGATGGCTTATACAGAGCTATCGATAAAGAATGGCGTGGTACGCCAGCAGGAATTGATCGATCGTTCCGGCGCAACGGCAAGCCAGGTAAAAGCATTAGAAACGAAAGGTATTTTCATAGTAAAAGAAGTGCCTGTCGACCGCCTTGCATTTACTGCAAAGCAGGATGCAAAGGAAATAGAGTTCACCCCAGCACAGCAAAAAGCCTACGAAGAGATTGACGCAGGTTTGCTGGAAAAAAATGTGGCTTTGCTGGAAGGTGTTACCGGTAGCGGCAAAACACTGCTTTATATACACAAGATAAAAGCCTGCCTGGCCGCAGGGAAACAAGCTGTATTGTTGTTACCCGAGATAGGGCTCACTACTCAGCTCGTCAACAGGCTCTACGCTTATTTTGGCGAGGAGATGGGGGTATACCATTCGCGCTTCAGCAATAACGAACGGGTTGAGATATGGGAGAAAGTACGCTCAAACAAATACCGGTTGGTAGTAGGTCCACGCTCTGCGTTATGGTTGCCCTACAACGATCTCGGTATTATTATTGTTGATGAAGAGCACGATGCGTCTTATAAACAAAAAGATCCGGCCCCGCGCTTTCACGCGCGCGATGCAGCTATTTACCTTGCTTCCTTGTACGACGGAAAAGTAATACTGGGCTCCGCCACCCCTTCGGTAGAAAGCATTTACAATGCAAAGCAAAATAAATACGCTTATGCGTTACTAAAAGAACGATACCTGGGTGTGAACATGCCTGCCATAGAAGTAATTAATGCAAAGTCGCTTGAAACAGTTCGTCAGCAGGGTTATCAACTACTCACCCCCGAATTGCAACAGGCAATGATAAATGCCTTACAACAGAAAAGGCAGGTCATACTTTTTCAAAATCGCCGTGGGTACGCACCGTTTCAATTGTGCATGATGTGTGGCTGGGTACCACAATGTAAAAATTGTGCGGTGTCACTCACTTATCATAAGAGCACCGATAAATTACATTGCCACTATTGCGGCCAGCAATCGGCAGTAATACATACCTGTCCCTCATGTGGCAGCAACCGCTTACAAAGCAAAACCTTCGGTACCGAAAAAATTGAAGAAGAAGTGCGCCAACTACTACCTGAAGCACGTGTAGCACGTATGGATATAGACAGCATGCGGGGTAAACAGAGCTACCAGCATTTGCTCGATGAGCTGGGCAAGCATAAAATAGATATACTGGTAGGCACACAAATGGTAGTGAAGGGGCTAGACCTGGCACCCGTTGCATTGGTGGGTATTCTTAGTGCCGATAGCCTTTTAAGTTATCCTGACTTTCGCGTTAATGAGCGTGCATTTCAGCTTATGGAGCAGGTAAGTGGGCGAGCCGGCAGGGCAGATGGCGCCGGACGTGTTTTGATACAGGCACACAATATACATCACCCGGTTTTACATTGGGTGCAGCAGCACGATGTGCAAGCCTTTTACGAGAATGAGATAAAAGCACGCGAACATTTTGCATATCCGCCATTCGTACGGCTGATAAAAATAATCTTCAAACACCGCGACGAACCCAAAGCCATACAAGCAGCCACACAAATGGTACAAACACTGCAAACCATTGAAGGCATTGGCGTACAAGGCCCGGTGCCTGCACTTGTAGCTCGGGTACGCAATATGTTTATACAAGAGGTTTGGGTAAAATGTCCGCGCGATGCTGGTATCATTAATGCGGTAAAGAAATGTATCCGCGATGAACGCCAACGCATAACAGGCATACGCGGCAATAACAGCTTACAAATATTGCCCGATGTAGATCCGGTATCGTAAAATAATAAAAGGGATAACTAAAAGCTATCCCTTTATTCATACATGTATTCCTTTACTATGGCGTTGTATCGATAAATGGTTCTATCAATATATCAACGTTGAATTTGTTCATTGGTTCATCAAAAGCTTCAGAAGCTGCATAAGCATCTATCTCAAAACCATTGATACCTACTATTTGCATACCTGCCTGTATAGTACTGGTTTCCTCCGCGTATATTTTATTGAATCTCGGATCCACAGTCTCATCGATATTGCCATAAACCCATGGTTTCACCTTAGAAAAGTTGAGTGCGGTGCGCATCATACGTATACGCGCGCCATGGCGCGCCTCTACCGAGTGTAGCGTCAACAGGCTGGTCAATATCTCGTTATTCGCTTGTGCTTCCACAGCCAATCCTTTATAAGTACGTACACCCAGGTCTTCTATCGCCTGCGCCATTTGTAGCAGATCAGGGAACGAATTTAAGTATTCTTTATATGGTCCTTGCCCCGATCCATTGCCACCTGTAAAATCAAAAGTAGGTGTTGGTATTACATAGCTACCTGTACTATCAATAAAATTCTGCAAAAACTTAACGTGCGCGGTTTCATCTGCCGATATTTTTGTGAACATCGCTTCTGCTTCCGGCGTCAATACTGTCGATGCAAGCACTACTGTTTTGTAAAACTCATCTTCCAGGTATTCCAGCTTTAGTGCATACGTAAGCACATCGTACAATATATCGTTTGTTTTACCGTATGCTTTTTTGAATAGCGAACCCAGGGCAAAAGGTACCGCCGCTGCTGCAACTTTAGAGCTGAAGCTCTTTAGTATATGGCGGCGCGGGCTTAGTCTTTCATAAACCTCGGGGTCAGTTTCCTGTATAAGAGAAAGTATATTCTTAATATTCATTGATACGAAGATTTATGATTTGGGTAAATTTTTAGCGCTCACTTTAGTCTTAAAGTATTTATCCGCAATCGATAGCACTTCATCCGGTGTTTTCCATGGGTCCATGCCATCTTCATTAGTCGTATCAGCAAAACTGTTTATGGTAAGCAGTTCGTGCAATACTGCCGCGTGCCTTGCTTCAACAGATGCTATCTTACCGGCTGCGATAAGGTAGTCGGTGGTTGTTATCAATTGTGCGGCACCATTGTATGCAGCTACGCCCAGGTCTTCAAATGCACTGGCGGTAGCCAATACGCTGCTGCGCGATGTGAAATCCACACTGCTGAAATCAAACTCCAGGTTCGGTATAATAGCCGCATCGCCTATAACATTTCTCAAAAATTCGCGGTGCGCTATCTCATGTTCGCTTATATCCTTCAGCAAAGATTTTTCCAGCTCACTTACGCCACTGTAAAAAGAGCTGCAAACCTTTATATAAAATGCAGCTTCCAGCTGTTCCAGCGCATACGCAAAATTTAGTACACCGGAATCGCCGCTACCCAGGTCCACAGTACCATCGGGTACAGGGTCTTTCTTTTCATCATCGCGGCAAGATGCTACAAACAGCATACCTGCACCCGCAAGCCCTGCATAGCTGAGAAATTTTCTACGGGATACACCTGAAGCCAAAACGCTTTCAGTGTTTCCTTTCATTTCTTCTTTCATAAGTTACTTTTAGTATAATTCAGTTGTGTTTATACAATTGCCACTTAAGGGCAATGCGCAAAATATGTGCCTGCTATTGCACATGCTATAGCGGTAAAACACAAAATGCCTAGTAAATCTAATATATGTTATCTGTTTTTCATAATGTGGTACTATGAAAAACTCGACAAAAAACTGATTTATAAATAAATAATATGAATAGCCTGCTGTACTAATTCTTGCCCACCGCAAAAACAAACGGCGTGTGTATGCGCTCACTGAGGGCTACTTGTACTTTTACCCTGCGGGTAATGACTTTATAGCGTTGCAAGTCGATGATCTCCAGCGAGGAAATATAACCCTTGGCAATAGCTGATGCACGTATGTAGCGGGCCAGAAAATCGCCCTCGTGCTGGTCGGTAGCTAAAATATCGCTCCTGTAATGTATCCAAACCTTATGTTGTCCACCCCACATAGCCATACAGTTTTTACGCTTTAATGATAACGCTTAGGCATCTTATAGGCCTGGTTGATGTTAGATCCGCAACCACAGCCTTTAGCAGTGCTGCAGCTTTGCAACCAAAGGCTGCCTGCACACAACAATGCTGCTATTATCCATGTCTTGTTTTTAAATGTTCGCCCCATAAAACTCTACTTTTGTAAAAATACAAATAATTGAGCACCAAAAGATCAGCACATATATTGGTTTCCCCCCTCGACTGGGGCTTGGGCCATACTACGCGCTGTGTGCCCATTATTAACTACTTATTAAACACCGGTAACCGGGTAACTTTTGCCGGTAACGACTGGCAGCGCGACTATATCCTGCAAACTTTTCCCCGTATAGACACCCTGCACCTGGAGGGCTATAATGTTCATTACAGCAAAAGCGGTAAGGGTTTTATGCTCTCGCTTTTAAAACAAATGCCGGGCTTGCTTAAAACTATTGCCCGTGAGCATGATTGGCTGAACCGTATGGTTACTGAAAAACATTTCGATGGTATTATTTCCGACAATCGCTATGGACTTTTTCATAATGAAGTCCCTTCGGTTATCATGACTCACCAGCTACAGCCGCAAACCGGTGCGGGCGATATAGCAGACCGTATAGCAGGCCGCATCCACAACCAACGCCTGCAACAGTTCAACCAATGCTGGGTAATTGATGTGCCGGACCAGCCAAACCTCAGTGGTGAACTTGGCCATCCCAAAAGATTTCCCGCAAATGCTACCTACCTGGGTTTGCTATCACAAATAACACCAAGGCAGGGCAGCGAAGATCATTTAATGATCCTCCTATCCGGCCCCGAACCACAGCGGACCATACTTTCGGATCTGCTATGGCAACAGGCTTTACAGCTAAATCAAAAAATAGTATTTGTAGAAGGCAGCAACAACTTAGCAGAACGCACGAATATCCCTGCACATATCCAATATTATAAACGCATCACTAAAGACCGATTACAACCCCTGCTTGAAAACGCCCGCATGGTAGTCTGCCGCAGCGGCTATTCTACTTTGATGGATCTGGTAGCGCTTAACAAAAAAGCCATCCTCATACCCACGCCGGGACAAACGGAACAGGAATACCTGGGTAAACATCTGCATAAGGAAGGTGTATTTTATTCTTCACAGCAAAAAGGTTTCAACTTGCAACAAACATTTAATGCAACTGCACAATTCCCTTTCAAAAAACTACCATTACAAAATAGCCTGCAACAGTACACTACAGTCATAGATAGCTGGCTCGAAACACTGAATAAATAAAGTTTCGTATTTTTGCACCTCACTCATTTCAACAAATAAGCATAACCCGATGTAGAAACAATTTCTTTCAAAAAAGTAACCTGATTCCTCACTTTTTTAATGAAAGAAGTTATGCTTATTCTTCAAAACCTAACATACATTCATCCTGATAAGGATGTACTTTTTAACGATATAGATCTTGTTATCAATAAACAAGATAAAATTGCTTTAGTGGGCAATAACGGTAGTGGTAAATCTGCCCTGCTTAAAATACTGGCCGGTGTTTTACAGCCTTCACAAGGCACAGTAAGAACGGGCGCGGTGCCATACTATATACCACAGCTTTTAGGGCAGTATAACGACTATACAATTGCTGAAGCCTTGCGCATCGATGATAAATTGAAAGTCCTGAAAGCAATCCTGGATGGCGATGTTTCAGAACACAACTTCAATGTGCTGAACGACGACTGGATCATTGAAGAACGCAGCAAGGAAGCACTGGCTTATTGGCAGCTGCATGGCCTTGACCTGAATGAAAAAATGTCAACGCTGAGTGGCGGTGAAAAAACAAAGGTCTTCCTTGCCGGCATACTGGTACACGAACCTGAAATTGTTTTGCTCGATGAACCAAGTAACCACCTCGATACGCAAAGCAGGCAATTACTATATGACTATATACGATCGAGCACCAGCACTATGATTGTGGTGAGCCACGATAAAACTTTGCTCAACTTATTGGATACGGTTTATGAATTGAGCAAGAGGGGTATAACGGTATATGGTGGCAATTACGATTTTTATGCCGAGCAAAAAGCCATAGAAAGCAATGCCCTCAATCAAGACCTGAAAAGCAAAGAGAAAGCTTTACGCAAAGCAAAAGAAACAGAACGCGAAGCCACAGAACGAAAGCAAAAACTGGATGCACGCGGCAGGAAGAAACAAGACAAAGCAGGCGTACCTACTATAGCATTGAACACGTTGCGCAACAATGCAGAAAAAAGTACGTCGCGCATGAAGGATATACACGCTGAAAAGATTGGGAATATATCGCAGGAGCTGAATAACATACGTAAAGAACTACCCGACGCCGATAAAATGAAAATAGGTTTCGATAACTCTGAACTGCATAAGGGGAAGATATTAGTAACTGCCCGGAACATGAATTTCAGTTACGATGGCCAGCCATTATGGAAACAGCCATTGAACTTCATTATAAAAAGCGGTGAGCGCATTGCTATAAACGGGGCTAACGGTTCTGGTAAAACAACACTTATCAAAATAATTCTGGGCAAGCTACAGCCACAACAAGGCAGCATCTACCGAGCTGAAGTAAATGCCATTTATATCGACCAGGATTATTCTTTGATCAATAACACACATACAGTATACGAACAGGCATTACAATACAATCACGGCAACCTGCAAGAGCATGAAGTAAAAAGCAAGCTAACGCATTTTCTGTTTACAAAAGAGTATTGGGATAAACCCTGCAGTACCCTAAGCGGTGGTGAAAAAATGCGGTTGATGCTTTGTTGCTTAACCATAAGTACCGAAGCACCGAATATCATTATACTCGATGAACCCACGAACAATCTCGATATTCAGAACACGGAAATACTGACTGCAGCCATCAATGAATACGAAGGAACAATAATAGCAGTATCGCACGATATACATTTCCTGAGGGAGAGCGGTATAGCGGAATCTATAAACCTTGAATACAATTTTTGACAATGAACGGGAAAAGCCGCATAGATATGCGGCTCCGTTTATACCTGTCATTTACCTCTTAGTAGCTATATCCAATCCCTTTCTTTATCGATTGTAGCTGGCCAAAACCACCGCCATCATCGCTTTTCCTGTCAATATCTTTATCGGTTGTTATACATATAAATTCACAGCCCGCTGCCGCCGCATCCATTTTCAGTTTCTTTAGTGCAGTCCTGTCGCTACCTTCACCTGTGCGGTAGTTAATGAATGCCGTCTTTCCTTTTACCTCACCTCTGCGCTGCAGTCCGGCTATTTCATCGGCGTTTTCTATTACTAATACATTTTCCCAATCTTCTTTGCTGCGTACCACTACTTTTTTACTTACCTGCTGCACCCTGCCGCTTTTGCCAAATACCACCTTGTCAACCGCGTATTTGCCATAGCTCTGCTGGGCATCTTCATTTTCGTATGTAAATACCACTGTTTGCTCTGCTATTTTATAAACCTTGCCGCCCACAACAGTTCCGTTGTGCAGATAAATAGAATCGGTTTGCGCGTGCGATGTGAATACGGCTATCAACCCTGCTGCTAACAGCAGTGCTATTTTCATGCTTAAATATTTCAGTCTTTCCTTCATATAATTCGTGTTTGTATTGTTCATATTGTTTAAACGCTACCACTATTAAATACCCCTACGCAACAGAAAAAAATATTTTTAAGTGCCGTACCTTCGCCGCCGCGTGAACAACAAAACCAAAGCACACCTTGCTCTTATTGGCGCCAATTTGTTTTATGGCGCTGGCTTTACCATTGCCAAACATATTATGCCCCGCCTTATACAGCCTTTAGGCTTTATTGTAATAAGGGTCGGCGTGGTAATGCTGCTATTCTGGCTTAGCTATATGGGTGGTAAAAAGTACCGCACAACCATTGCTAAAAAAGATTGGCTGCTGCTGGTATTGGGGGGGCTGTTTGGCGTTGCGCTCAACCAGATGCTTTTCTTCATGGGCCTAAACCTTACATTTCCCATACATGCATCACTCATCATGATGAGTACACCGCTACTCATTACTATTATATCCATTTTTGTGCTGCGGCAAAAGCCGGGGTGGGATAAATATCTGGGCTTACTCCTGGGTATTGGAGGCGCAATACTATTAATGAGTGCAGGTAAAGAAATAACTATGACAGGCAGTTCAGCATTGGGCGATCTGTTTGTTTTCCTCAATGCCGCTTCTTACGCCATATACCTGGTTATGATAAAACCACTCATGCTGCGCTACCGGCCGATAATAGTTATACGGTGGGTGTTCTTCTTTGGCTTTTTGTTCGTACTTCCTTTCGGCGGACCGCAATTCATGAATATCCATTGGCCGCTGTTTGGTTTTAGCGATTATATGGCACTTAGTTTTATAGTTATCTGCGGTACTTTCTTTACCTACCTGTGGAATATGTATGCCCTGCAGCATATAAGCCCTGCCACGGCGGGCGCGTATATCTACCTGCAACCCATTTTTGCAGCCATTATTTCCATCATCTTTATTGGCGAAGCCCTCACACCCGTTAAGGCATTGGCTACAATAATGATCTTCTTAGGTGTGTATCTCGTAAATTTCGGCTTCAAGAAGAAAGAAGTTGCCTCTTTGCCTTAATAATCAAAAACCTGCAATTATAATTTTATTAGCGTATATTTGTTATGATAACTTAATAGTTAATCAACAATATAATTGGATAAATATTATTTAGATGTGTTGTTCAATTTTGCTAAGTCTTGTTCAATGTAGCGTGCGACATTCAGTAGCTGAAACCCATAATCACGCTGGCTCACAGCGGCCAACTGTCGCATGGAAAAAAATTTTTTTTTTAGTTTTTCAACAAAATTGAACAACAAATAAAAATAATTAGCAACTGTGCCGAAGCTCTTTCTTAGAATGGATAGCCTATACCCAGGTTAAAGACAAGGTTGCGTTTGCGCCATAGGGGGTCGCCAAAGTCTATCTGATCAAACACCCATGCACTTTGTCCCGCCTGGTAGTCGGTGCGGGTATCATCAAGTAACCATGGCTTACGTATGGGCATACCAAGATCCAGGCGCACCACCAGTATGTTGAAGTCGAATCGTAAGCCCACACCTACGTTCACCGCCAGTTGGTTCAGGAACTTCGACGTGAAGGCCCCCCCGGGGAAGGCTGCACTGTCTTTGCTAGGGTAGTCGCGGTAGGTCCATATATTACCCGCATCCAGGAAGACAGCACCATGCACAAATTGGTATAGCTGGGCCCGCACCTCGGTATTGAACTCTAGCTTGATATCGCCCGATGTCTCAATATAGCGCGACTTGATGCTCGCATCATCAGGATCTTGATAGAAAGTACCGGGACCTACCAGGCGCGATGGGAAACCACGCAAGCTACTATTGCCACCACTGTTGAACTGCTTGATGTTTGGCAATGTACTTGAGTTGCCGTAAGGCATACCAAAGCCAAGTAGTAACCGGTTTGCCCAAATAGAGTTAGGGTTGAAGCCATAGTTCTTATAATAGCGGAAGTCAGTTTGCAGTTTTACATATTGTGCGTAAGTAGCTCCGAATATCTTCTTGGGCTTCCCTGCCCGGGTTTCATCAAGCGATGAACCTTGTATCAGGCCAAGTATGTTGCCTGAAAGGTCTATCAAACCGTCAAAGTAGAAGTCGTTTCGGTTAGGTGTACCTGCACCACGCGTATTGTAGGTGTATTGATAAGTAGGGCCAATGATCAGGCCATCGAACACCAGGTTGCTGTAGTTGTAAGGCAATACAGTATCCTTGTTAAGAGTATCCGTCTTTACATAAGTTATGTTGATGGGAAACAGCTGGTGTTCTTTACGTACATCCTCCTTCCACTGGTAGCCATAGCTTCCTTTGAAGGAGTGCAGCAGGTAAAGGCCCTGGCGCAGTAATACATTGTAGCCTGCTGATATGGTAGTACGTGGTACAAACAGGCTAGATGACTTAGGATCGACAAAAGGCACTACGAACCTCGGAAAGGTAAGACTGGGTTCAATGCCAAACTGGTAAGTGTTGGGCCTGCGTACACCGCCGCCAAACTGTGTTTCAAAACCGGCAGTACCCTTTATCGTAAACAGTTCAGCGCCGCGTAGTGTATTACGGTTGCGCCAGCTAAGGCCTATCTGAGAACCTACACGGCTATCGTTCTTGGTATAGCCCCCTAGTTCGGCCCTCAGCGATTTCTTAGGGAAGGGAGTAAGGTTGTAATACACATCAAGCAGGTTGGGGCCAATGGGGTTGAACTCATTCTTTACAAACTTGAATGTTCCCATATTGATAAGCCTGTTAAGCGATATGTTCTGGTCGGTTCGGTTGTAAGGGTCACCGGGATAAAACTGCATGGCCTGCGTGAAGATGAATGGCTTATACAGCTTCGTATTACCTACAATGAAATAGCGTTCGTAAAAGAGCGTATCCCTGTTATTCATGCGTCTGCGCGCCAGCCTGCCTACAGTATCGGTATTGCGTACTCGCTTATTGCCAAAACGGCCCATACCCAACCGGTAGTTCGGGTTAATAAATACATTATTGATGAAATACACCGTTCCTGCCTCTTCCGATATGCCGTCTTTCACCTTTACATACATATCTACCTTATGGTCGCCAACACTACTATCTACCTGCACAATGATATCATCGGGTGTAAAGTAGTAGTAACCTATTTCTTTCAGTTGCTTATCGATGCGGTCGCGTTCACCTTTTATCAGGTCAAGGTTGTAAGGGGCATCTTTCTTCAGCAGTGTTTTCTCCTGTTGTGCTGCCACATCTTTAGATACCTGCCGCTTATCCTGCACAAACTCAACATTTCTTATAGTGTATTGCGGCCCGGTTATTACATCAAAATGAGATCTGGATTTCCTAGTCTTTTCATTCGTATTCAACTCACCTGTTACACTTGGATAAAAAAAGCCTCGGTTCTCCAGAATATTCACCAGCAGTTTTTCATTCTTCTCCCTATCGAACTGGCTGGCAAGTACAGGTGGTTCGCCCGCTTTCAGCAGAATCTTGCGCAAGCCCTTCTTCTTCGCACTGTCGCCACCGGCAATGTTGTAAAGGGTAAGCTTAAAGCGAATACCCAATACCTTTTTATTGGGCCTGGGCAGTACGGCGCTTGTAAGATCAGTTTTCAGCGCTTTACGCTCCCTTTTTTCAGCCTCCTTATCTTTTATATCAACACTGGCGCCCAGGTAAAGGCTATCACCTTTGGGCAAATGTTTGGTATTGCTGCAAGAAGTGAGCAGCATTGCTGTGAAAATTACTATCGGTATTATGTGTGTGCCGGTACGGGTCATGTGGTGTATCTAATTAACAGCGCCTTTGGTTGTTCGGTCGTCCGCTTCCATTTTTTGTATTTCCCTGTTTCGCTGCCTATTCTCTCGGTTTTGCTTCCTGTTTCTGAATATGTTTTTGAATTTATTGTAATTGAGCGTAACAATAAAATTTGTTCCTGTTTCCACTACATAGCCCTGCAATATATCTTCCATTTCATTGCGCCTGTATATACGTATCATATATCTTCCATCTTTCGACAGCTGATAATCGGCAGCCAGGTTGCCCGGTATCAAACTAGTGCTTTGATTCTTATTCTGATTTTGGCCTTCCAACTCAAAGTTATTACCCACTGTAAGTGTAAGCCTGTCGTTCAGCAATCGCTTCGATGCCGCCACATTCAGGTCGGTGCGGTTTCGTTTGGTACCTGTGGTGTAATCTTCAGTGCTCTGAAGATCAAAAGTAAGGTCCAAACCCTGCACCAATTGATCAGCAAATTTATTCAATTGCTCACCTATAAAACGGCTGGCACTTTGACGGGCAACATATTCAGCACCGCCGCCACCAGCACCCGATTCGAAAGGATTATCAGATACAAAACGGTTCAATATCAATACAGCGAATACTTGCTTGTTCAATTCTGATGCATTGGTGCGTATTTGCGACAACTTTGACTGTACCAGCGATGATACATCTGACGATACTGTGAGTGGCTTATCTTCAGGCAATACTACATCGAAAGCTATCTCAGGTTTCATCAGGGAGCCTTTCATGTTCAGGTGTACTTCGAAAGGCAACCGTTGCTTATAATAGACCAACTGATCTTCCTGCACTTGTTTGGAAACAAGATCGTAAGGTGCAATGTTAGCCTGGTATACAGCGGTTATATTAACGTTAGCATCCAACGGATCGCCTGCAAAGGTTATAGAACTACCCGACTGTATCTTAAACTTACGTTTGATGAGGTTATAGTTCAGTTCATAAGCACCATCTTTCAAATCGTAAATACCCGTAATGCCAATAGTACCATCAGGGCGAATAGTAGTATTCAACGAAGCTTCACCCCGCACGCGCAGGAAGTCGCCCGTACCCTGATCGATGATAACGCTGAACTCAGCATTCTTTTCTATACCTACATTCAGGTTCATATCCATACCTGCATTCATTGGTATTTGCGGTGTAGTATCTTTTATAGCCAATATACGCCCACTGTCGCGCATATTCACAAACTCAACAATGCCATCTCTATCTTGTATGGTGGCTTGCTTTTCAGGCATTACAACAGTAAACTTGGTGCTATCGTGTATGGTGATGTTACCATCGATAACAGGTGACATGGGTGTACCTTTAATTCCCAGGTTGCTGCTTAAAAGCATTTTACCATAAAACAACTTGTTGTTATCAGGCGTAGAGTTAAGCACCTGGAACCTATCTGTTTTTACCCTCAACGCCAGTTTCATATCACGGTAGTTGGTAGTAAGAACTTTACCACTTATGCTACCTTCATTGCCCATGGTATCTATTATCCTGAAATTGCGAAACTCTATACCATCGCTTACAAAAGCTATTGTTCCTCCTTCCGGAAACTTAAGCGGCGCGCCCAGCATAACCGGTGTAGTAGCCAGGTTATCGGTATGTAGCTGGCCAATTACTTTTGGCGCATTCATAGTACCTTGTATTTTAAGGTTGCCGCGTATATAGCCCGATGTATTTTTTATCTGGTGCAATGCAAGCCCTTCCATACTTTGCACATTAAGTGCATTAACCTGCATATTCAGATCAAAATTGTTACCATTGACCGGAGTTGGATAATAATAGCCTGTTACAGCCAGATCGTTACCGCGACCCTTGATAGTTATACGCGAATTGACGGCCGTAGCGCTTGCTTCATTAAGTTGTATATCAAGATTGCCAATAGTATCGTTCAGCACAGACAGATTGGTTACTGATAATGTACCTGTAGCCTTAGGATTTTTTACGGGGTTCTGCAGTTTTAGGTTGGTGTTCAGAATACCATTAGCTAATAACGTATCATTCTTGCTAAATATTTCAGTTATGTTCGATATCAGGAAATTGTTGATAGCCGCTGTAATAGGTGCGCTGAATTGTGGTGTTTCGCTATTGATGCTGATGGATTCGCCACCGTTGCTGATGAGAAAATTCTGCACGTAGAAGCCAGTCTTACCAAACACAATAGCATTAGGTTGCGCTACCTGCCAATTCTTATAGTTCAGCACAAGGCCCGGCTTCATGGATACCTTCTCCGTATCGCGCTGACTGTATATGGCACCCAATGCAAAACGCTCTTTCTTAGTTGAATCGGCAATGCTTACGTTGACATCTATCATTTGATTGTACAGGCTACCATTTATCTTGGCATACCAAAACTCGTAGTTGGCCTGCGTAAATTTATCGAGGGTTACATCGTAAGTGAGTGAAGAATCGCGCCCCTGTACATTTAGCTTTCCATTGTACAAATACATATCGTTGTATTGCACCTTAGGAATGGTTGCATTTACATACATATCAGCCGGGGTAAGGGCACCATCTATTTTAATAGTATCCATTTGCTTCAGGCCCGGCATTAATATATGCAGTAAAGGCCTGTCGCGTATTATGGCTGACAAGTTCAGGTTGTAGTTGGCAGGTATTGTTGCAGTATCTGATATTCTTTTTGATGCGATAGCTTTTGTACTATCTGTTTTAATTGCATAGTATTTATCTATACGTTGCTGAATGATAGTACCCACTTTAGATAATGGTATTTTACCTGTAATGACGGCTTGTATAGCATCGGCATCCATCACAATAAAATTGCCACTATCGGCATTAGGTTGCGATGATATATACAGGCTATCAAGATAATACCTTGTACCACTCATAACAACCTGCGGGTGATCAACATTCACTATACCACGCGGATAATCGGGATTCAATTCCTGTATATCGGCATTCACCGTTGTTCGCACCCTCAGTTCTTCCTTCGATAGTTTTAAAGCTTGCATATCCATACTATCGATAACCAGCTTGGCAACCAGTGCAGGGTATTTACCTTTTAAATCAGCATCAGCGTTCAAATGCAATACAGCATTAGGATCGTTCGATACTAAATTAGCTTTAGCCAATTTATCTTTCACGTTGGCATCGAAACTAATAGCCTTATAGTTATAGCCCATGAAGCCTGCCGATTGTATTTCACCTTTCAGCATTGCATCCATGTAGTTCACATCGAAGCTGCGCCCTTTCGCCGAGATGCTGGCAGTAATGCGGCCCATCAAAGAATCTTTACGCAATATCTTGCCCAAATTCAGGTTCTGTGTTTTGATGATAACATCGTAACGCTCTTTGCCTGCACCGGGCGACATCAGTATCTTTCCCTTTATAATCGCGTTACCATCGGTAGTAGTTGCCAGCAGATCAGTATTATAATCTTTTACATTGCCACTAACACGGCCAGTTATGTTGAAGCTATTAGGCAGGTCAATTTGTTGTTTAACTGATGCAGGCATAAATGTCATTACGGTACTTTTCTGCGATTGCAGGCGTTTGATAGCGAGATTGTAGTTTAGCTTGTCAGCATCAGGCAGGCCATTTAACTTACCGTTTATATCAACATAAGTACCACCAAAACCTGCCAGTTGAAATTGTTTTATGTTGAGTGCATTCACATAACCATCTAACAATACATTCACTTTCAGCTTATCCTTACCGTAGCGTTTAAATATTTCCTGGCTGCGGAGTTGTGGTGCGAATATCAATACATCGGCCATGCCCACAACACTGTTCTTCAATTGCAGTTGCAATTGCATTAAGCCCAATTGCGTTTTCAGCGCATCGATCGATGGATATTTTACCACCAGCTTATCCTGCAAAATTGTGTTAGAAGTTTGCAAGTATAGATTGGATAAATAAGCGCCTTGCGGATAGTACGCAAATTGCGTTTTGAATTCTTTAAGATCGAAACCGCTTTTTTCCTGCACCGCAAGGTGTTTCAGGTTTCCCGCAATAGTATCGGTAGTATATAGCAGTTGTTCCATATCCAGAACAAGATTGCGCACATCCAGGTGTGCATAGTCCATACCATACTGTTGTTTGGGCGCATTCTCATCGTCCAGGATAAAATTTATCCCATTCAGTTTAATGCTATTTGCTAAAACCTTCCATTTTTTTGCTACTACGCTATCAACCACTTCTTCTGCTTTTGCAGCGGTTACTTCTTTCTTGCCCATTACCATTTTTATATTGGTAGTATCAAGCAATATATCATTCAGTGTTATGTACTGCGTATTCAGGTCAATGACCTTTGGATGTGCCAGAAGCTGTTTCAGTCCGATGCTGAACAGCAATTTATCTACACTGTTATTAAATGTAAAGGAGACGTTATTCAGGTCTAACTCATCGGCAGCCAGCATAGGCAGTGGAGATGAGGTAGTGTCTTCCACTTTTACGAGGTAAGATGTATCGATACCGAACGTGGATTGCAGGCCATTTACATATAAACGCTTGAGGCGGAAATCCATTTTATTGATGTCTGTCTTGTCGATCTTTGCCATTAACTCGCCAATAGAAACACCAAACCTGTTGCCAGCCGTGTAGTCATCGAAATTGAAGCGTATATTTTTTAGCGCCAGTTCACGAATATCTAATTCCAGGCCACCCGAAGTATCGACAGGCTTTTCTGTTTTGGGTGAACGGGAGGCAAACGCCTTGACTATAAAATCGAAATTAAAAGTTGTATCAGGTGCTGTGCGGTAGATATGCGCTACACCATTTTCAAAATTTATTTTGTTGACCTGTACTTTACCATTTATCAGCTTCAGCATGGCAATATCTACCCGTAATGTACCTGCTGATATTAAAGTGTCTTTCTGTTGGTCAAGGATCAATACATTGCCCAGCTCCAGCCATTTGGGCAAAGAATAGTTGAGTTTGCCTATACGAACAGTGGTCTTTAATTTATTTTGCAAAAAACTCTCTGCTTTACTTCTTACCAGCTCCTTACCTGGAGGCGTAAGCAGTAAAATAACCGCTATTGCAACCAGCCCGAATATGCCGCCGAGGATATATAGAAAAATCTTTAAAGCCTTTTTCATGTGTATGTTTAGCCAGATAAAAAAATTGTACCCCCGTGCCTGTGTATAAACATTATAATAAAGGCCATCTAATGCGATGGCCTTTAAATAGTTATAATTACATATTTCTTCGGTACTGACCGCCTACTTCGAATAGCGCTTTTGTTATTTGCCCTAATGAGCAATACTTCACAGTTTCCATCAATTGTTCAAAAATATTGTGGTTGTGAATGGCTACCTGTTGCAGCTTTTTCAGCTGTGCTTGCCCTTCCTCTCCACTACGTTTCCAAAGGTTTTGGACTGTTTTTATCTGAAATTCTTTTTCGTCGGTAGTTGAACGGATAACTTCCTGAGGTACAACTGTCAACGAACCTTTGCTGCTGAGGAAGGTGTTCACACCAATAATGGGGAATTCACCATTGTGTTTCAGTGTTTCGTAGTACAGGCTTTCTTCCTGTATTTTGCTGCGCTGGTACATGGTTTCCATAGCACCCAGCACACCACCACGTTCTGTTATACGGTCAAATTCTGACAAAACAGCTTCTTCTACCAAATCGGTCAACTCTTCTATTATAAATGAACCTTGCAGCGGATTTTCATTTTTAGCCAACCCAAGCTCTTTATTGATAATAAGCTGGATAGCCATTGCACGGCGCACACTTTCTTCAGTTGGCGTAGTGATGGCCTCATCGTATGCATTGGTATGCAGCGAGTTACAATTATCGTAGATAGCGTAGAGCGCCTGCAGGGTTGTGCGTATGTCATTAAAATCGATCTCCTGTGCATGCAGCGAGCGGCCTGAGGTCTGGATGTGATACTTCAGCATTTGAGAGCGCTCATTACCACCATATTTCAGCTTCATGGCCTTTGCCCATATACGACGGGCTACACGGCCAATAACGCTGTATTCGGGATCGATACCATTGCTGAAGAAGAACGACAGGTTGGGTGCAAAATCGTTGATGTTCATACCCCGGCTCAGGTAGTATTCTACAAACGTAAACCCGTTGGATAATGTGAATGCCAACTGGGATATCGGGTTGGCACCTGCTTCCGCAATGTGGTAACCGCTGATAGATACTGAATAAAAGTTACGTACGCCTTCGTCGATGAAGTATTGCTGTACGTCGCCCATAACCCGCAGCGAGAATTCTGTAGAGAAGATGCAGGTGTTTTGTGCCTGGTCTTCTTTCAGAATATCAGCCTGCACGGTACCGCGTACCGATTTCAGGGTATCAGCTTTTATTTTTGCATATACATCGGCAGGTAATACCTGGTCGCCGGTAACACCTAAGAGCATCAGGCCCAGACCGTCGTTACCATCAGGCAGAGAACCTTCCGCACCGCCACCAAATGTGGATGGATTGTAAGTAGGGCGGGTAACGCCTTTATCCTTGTATATCGCGTCTATTTTTTTATTTACTTCTTCTTCCAGGCCGTGTGCTTTTATGTATAGCTCACATTGCTGGTCGATAGCTGCATTCATGAAGAAGGCAGTAATGGTGGGGGCCGGACCGTTGATGGTCATAGATACCGATGTTTTAGGATCGGCCAGGTTGAAACCACTGTATAGTTTCTTGGCATCATCCAAACAACAAACACTCACACCTGAGTTACCTACTTTACCATAGATATCAGGACGGTGGTCAGGATCTTGTCCATAAAGGGTAACACTATCAAACGCCGTACTCAAACGTTTCGCAGGCATGCCTAGCGATACATAGTGGAAACGCTTGTTGGTACGTTCTGGACCACCTTCACCCG
>CAMLFX010000019.1 GCA_946479435.1 uncultured Sphingobacteriales bacterium
ACCAGTGCCATGATAATGGTGAATAGCGTGGTGAGTATAGATGTGCCTGACAGGGCGATAGTGGGTGGTAGTCCGGCGAAAATAATAGGTGAAGTGATACTGAGCGATGATGCAGAGCCGGTCTTAAAATTCTTTAGTAATGGTAAGTGAGTTGCAGATGTGTACCCGTTGTATTTACGATAGTAAAGTATCGGGCATCAGCTTCGATGAGCAGGGCGTGTGCAATTACTGCCACGTGATGGACACCTTGCAGGAAGAATATAAAACAGGCACACAAGCAGGTATAGATACCTTCAACAAAATACTGGAAGACATAAAGGAAGCGGGTAAAGGTAAGCAGTACGATTGCGTAGTGGGCGTGAGCGGTGGTACCGATTCATCGTACATGCTGCACCTTGCGGTAAAAGAGTGGGGGCTCAGGCCGCTGGCCGTGCATTATGATAATACCTGGAATACCGCGATAGCTACCGAGAACATACGCAAGGTATTAGGTAAACTAAAAGTTGACCTGTACACGCACGTTGTGGATAATAAAGAAGCAGACGATATATTCCGCTCGTTTTTTAAAGCAGGTGTGCCAGAGCTAGATGGATCGACCGATATAGCACTGGCGGAAACATTGTACCGCGCCTGTAATAAATACGGTATCAAGTATCAGTTGGAAGGACATTCTTATAAAGCAGAAGGCATATCGCCACTGGGTGTGGTATATGTAGATGGTAAATACATCAGCAGTATACACAAGCGCTTTGGGAAGATGAAGATGAAGACTTTCCCAAATATGCCCTTGACTTCATTCCTTAAATGGACGGTTGTTAAGCGCATAAAAAAAATAAGGCCACTTTGGTATATACCATACTCCAAGCAAATGGCAAGGGAGTTTTTGGAAAGTGAATATGGCTGGCAGTATTATGGCGGTCACCATTTGGAGAACAGGATGAGTGCGTTCAATCATAGCGTGTATTATCCTGAAAGGTTTGATATTGACCAAAGGAATAATAGCCTATCGGCAGCAGTACGCTCGGGCGATATGAAGCGCGAAGATGCATTGGCACAATATGCTACACCACCTGTGGTAGAACCTGAACTGCTGAACTACTTTAAAAAGCGCATGCAGCTGAGCGATGAAGAATATGAAACCCTGATGCGCGCGCCCAAGAAATATTTCTGGAACTACGATACCTATAAGAAAACCTTTGAACGGTTGAGGCCATTATTTTATACGTTATACAAAGCACACCTGGTACCTAAGAGTTTTTATCTGAAATACTGCTTTCCACTGGATATGGAAAAGCTGAAAAAAATGGCAGCCTGATGGTGACGATAGTAGATTACGGAATGGGCAACCTTGGCTCGGTGCATAATATGTTCAACTACCTGAAGGTGCAGAACAATATAACCAGCGACATAAACGAAATAGAGAAGGCTGAGCGGTTGCTGCTACCGGGGGTTGGCTCTTTTGATGCTGCTATGCTGAAAATAAAAGATGCCGGTTTGCGCGATGTGCTGCAGTATAAAGCAATGGAACAAAAAGTGCCTGTACTAGGTATATGCCTGGGTATGCAGCTATTAACCACGGGCAGCGAAGAAGGAATGATGCAAGGGCTTGGATGGATAGATGCCACTACGCAACGCTTCCGGTTTACTGACAAGGGCATGAAGGTGCCACACATGGGCTGGAACCTTGCGCGGGAAATACAACCCAGCGTATTGACCAAAGACCTGACTGAAGAGCCCAGGTTTTATTTTGTACACTCATATTACGTAACTGCCGCTGATGAAAAAAATGTACTGATGCGCACGCATTATGGTCGCGATTTTGATTCGGTAATAACCAATGGAGAGAATATATATGGCGCACAGTTTCACCCCGAGAAGAGCCATAAATTTGGTATGCAATTGTTTAAAAACTTCGCACAACTATAAATGCTGAGAACGCGCGTAATACCTTGTTTGCAGCTGATAGGCGATAGCCTGGTAAAGACGGTGAAGTTTGCCAACCCCGCTTATATTGGCGACCCTGTAAATACAGTACGCATATTCAACGAACTGGAAGTAGATGAATTGTGCCTGTTGGGCATACGCAACACCTTGAATAAACAGCCGCCCCACTTTGCGCTATTACAGCAAATAGCCAATGAATGCTTTATGCCTTTAAGCTATGGCGGCGGCATAGATAGTTTTGAAACAGCGCAAAAGATATTTTCCATAGGATTTGAAAAAATAATACTGAATACAGCCGCATACAGGCAACCGCAATTAATAGAACAGATAGCTTCACATTTTGGTTCGCAGGCAGTGATAGTATCAGTTGATGTGAAGAAGAACATGTGGGGCAGACATCATGTATTCATTAATAACGGTACTGAAAAAATAGATGCTGATGCTGTAAACTGGGTGCAACAACTGGAAGCACAAGGCGCCGGTGAAATTTTACTAACCAGTATAGATAGAGAAGGTACCTGGAATGGATATGATATTGATATAACGGCGAAGATAGCCGATGCAATAAGTGTACCTGTAATAGCTAACGGTGGTGCGGGGAGTATAGCCCATATAGCTGAAGTAGTAAAGAACGGGCATGCATCAGCCGCGGCTGTTAGTAGTATGGTTATGTATCAAAAGAAGGGGATGGGCGTACTGGTTAACTTTCCTGATAAGGAAGGGCTCAATAACCTGCTAAGCTAATTTCTTAATAATTAGTGAGTAAGATGTTATCTACAGGTTAAACGGGTTTTGCGATTTCCCATAATGTATAATATGTTTTAAATTTGTGCTGTATTCACACGTTTTAATCTAAGTATAGAGGTTGCCAACGGGGCAATACCATTTGCCGGTATTGCATAGTAGTACTTAATTATGAAATCAATAAATCAATATCACAATATGTTTTTGAAGAGTCTGTTGATCTTATCTTTCGCATTGTTGCCGTTAGCTGTATTTGCAGGTGGTGGTGGCGGTCATCACGGTGGTGGTGGTAATAGTGGTAACGGTGGCGGTAATGGCGGCGGCGGTGTGCCACTGGATGGTGGTATCAGCCTGTTAGTAGCAGCGGGTGTAGGCTATGGCGCTAAAAAAATGGCTGAAAACAAAAAGAAAAACCGAACAGCAGAACCTACCGAGGGCAAATAATGCAAGCAGTAAAGAAGCTTTATAACGATATACCACAACCTGTAAAAAGGTTTTTAATAAGGGCGGCGATATTCTTTGTAGTGTGGCGCTTGCTATACTATTTTGTATTGGGCCCAACACATATACCCGATCAGCAGCTTATTGACGTGGTGATCTTTGGTACCAAGGCCGTGCTATCGCTTTTTTACGATAACTTAAGTAAGCTGGGCGATGTAATATACATAAACGGCGCCGCCACACTGCAGGTAGCTAAAGACTGCAACGGGCTTGAACTTATAGTTGTTTACCTGGGTTTTTTAATATGCTGGCCTACCAATGCAGCACGCTTTTGGAAATATGCGCTTATAGGGCCGGTTATTATTACCATTCTAAATATTTTCCGCTGTGCTGCCCTGGGGGTAATGTTTTACCACAACAATTCTTTTTCCGACTTTGCGCACCACTATTTGTTTAAGCTTATTATCTATGGTGTAACATTCTGGCTGTGGGTAAAGTATAGTAAAAAGCAGCCTGCCAATGCAAAATAAATGGAGGCCATGGATAGGCCTTGCTATTATTGTAATACTGTCGTGGGTAGAGTTGCAGTTTTTTACTGAAACAGATGCTGTAGGAGAAGTTGAAAGGCAGGTAGCACACATCACTTTCCTGCTACTGATAATGGCTACCGGCTATATTGCATTATACAGGCACCGGGCCAAATGGCTTAAATCGCTTTGGCTGCTGGCTTATGCAATTGTACTATTGATAATAGTGGGTGTAGGAGTACTGAACCGCAGGGTAGTGCCCTTCGGTGTAGATTTTTTAGACGAGATACACCAGCTGCGCGTATTTTTTAGTACGCCCATTCCTTTCCTGATACTGATGGCTATACCGCATAAGCGCTTGCCTAAAGAATAAACAATAGTTAGATTTTTTCTTAGCTGATACTTATAAAGCTATTGGAGTCTGAATACAACAGGTAGTGTATAATACACATTGACAAACTGCCCGTTTTGCCTGCCGGGCTTCCATTTAGGCATCGCTCTTACTACACGTAGCGCTTCCGCATCCAGCAATTCATTGCCTGTAGAGCGTACAATTTCAGCCTGGCCAACTGAACCATCTTTACGGATGATCATCTTAACATACGCGCGGCCTTCAATGCCTTCTTTCTCAGCCTCTTTGGGGTAATGTGTATTATGAGCCATATAGCTGGCTAAGCTATTGCCGGGGAAGGACGGCATCTCTTCCACATACATAAATATTTCTGGTGGAGATGGTGGGGTAGCAGGTTGATGCGCCACTTCACCGGGTGCAGGCGGATCTATAGCTGCAGGTTCTTGTTCAACTACTGGTTTTTGCTTTTTTGTTTGGGCAGAGGCTATGAAGCAACTGCCGGCAAGTATTGCAATGAGTATGTATTTAGGTATTGTCATTTGTTATCAAAATTACTTCAAAGAAAACAACACCGGTACTTTAGCATAAGCATCCACATCGCTGTCCGCTATTCTCCCGGGTATCCATTTGGGCATCAGGCGCACCACACGTACCGCTTCTGCATCCAGTTCATCATTACCAGATGAGCGCACAATATCGGGCAAGTCATGACTGCCATCTCTATGTACAATCATCATGATGACCACGCGGCCCTCTATGCTATCTTTCTTAGCCTGTGGAGGGTATTGTATATTATGATCGAGAAAAGCCTGTAATGAGTCGCCGGGGAAGGTTGGTGCCTTATCCACTACCATATATACTTCCGATGAACCTACTGCGGGCGCATCACCCTCATGTTTCATACCCCTGTGTCCACCTCGTCCGCCTCTTCCATTCATGCCATTCATCATGTTCATGCCATTCATATTGCTGTTCATACCGCCTATCTGTGCATAAGAAGCAGTACCCAAAAGCAAAAAGATGGGGAGGAGAAAATACAGCCGCATATTATGTTTTTAAATGAATTGTTTAGATAGTGTAAATGTCGGAAAGTTTAAGAAACAAAAAGCCGGTGCATTACACCGGCTTTAAATATTAGTAACAGGAAGATTAACCCCTGATAGCTTTGATACCGGGTAACTCTTTGCCTTCAAACACTTCCAGCAAAGCGCCACCGCCTGTGGATACATAACTTACTTTATCAGCAAAGTGGAACTTGTTTACGGCTGCAACGCTATCGCCACCACCTACCAGTGAATAAGCACCATTTTCAGTAGCTTCAGCCACTGCCTGCGCTACGCATTTGGTACCGTGCTGGAACTTTTCCATTTCGAACACACCCATAGGGCCGTTCCAAAGTATGGTCTTCGATTCTTTGATGACTTTTGTGAATGTCTCGCAAGCCATTTGCCCAATGTCTAGCCCCATCCAGCCTTCAGGTATCTCGGTATTGTTAGCTGAAGATGTGTTGGCATCAGCGGCAAATTTATCGGCAATAATGCTATCGGCAGGCAGGTGTATGCATACGCCTTTTGCTTCTGCCTTCTTCATCAGTTCAAGCGCCGTATCCAGGCGGTCTTCTTCGCAAAGCGAATTACCAATATGGCAACCCTGCGCTTTGTAGAAAGTATATGCCATACCGCCACCTATTATGATATCGGTAGCTATATTCAGCAGGTTCTCGATGATCATGATCTTATCAGAAACCTTAGCGCCACCTATAATAGCCGTGAAAGGCTTCTTGCTGTTATGTAGTATTTCTTCCGCAGCAGCTACTTCACTTTCCATCAACAGGCCGAACATGCGGTTCTCAGGGGCAAAAGAAGAGGCTATGATGGCTGTAGAAGCATGCGCACGGTGAGCGGTACCAAAAGCATCGTTCACATATACATCGCCCAGTTTAGCCAGTTTTTCAGCGAAGGCAGTATCGCCTTTTTCTTCTTCTTTATGATAACGCAGGTTTTCCAGCAACAGTACTTCACCCTCTTTCAGGTTTGCAGCTTTTTGTGCGGCATCTTCGCCTACGCTATCGGTAGCAAACTGTACGGGCTTATCTAACAAGCCTGAAAGATGTTCGCCAACCAGTTTCAGAGAAAAATCGGCCAGGGTAAGGTGGGGCTTCTTTTCCATGTCTTTAGCCGGGCGGCCCAGGTGGCTCATCAGTACTACGCTGCCGCCATCGTCCAGTACTTTTTTAATAGTAGGCATGGCTGCGCGTATGCGTGTATCGTCGGTAACCTTACCGTCTTTTATAGGTACGTTAAAATCGACACGTATCAGTGCCTTTTTACCATCGAAGTTGAAGTTGCTGAATTTGCTCATGTTATTTCTATATAGTGTGTATGCCCTAAGGCGCGACAAAAATAATCAATGCAGGTTGTATATAAATAGCTTTTTTATTCGTCCTCTACCAGCTTCTTCAGGCCATGCAGCACTTTGGTCCAGCCTTTGTCCGATTTTTCCACGCGCTCTTCATAACCTTCGGCACTGCCCACGTCGTCGGTAACACGCAGGGTAGTAATACCATCCTCTTCAGTAAGTACATCTGTGACTGTTGAAAAATTATCAGGCTCGTCGTCTTTTTTGTGGCCGTTCTTCAGGGTGTATTTCAGCATATTGCCTGGGTCTATATCTATAATAGTTCCGTGCATTTCTATATTGATGATCCAGAACATTTTGCCTTTGAAAGTAATAGGGGAGCCCTTTTGCCAGTCGGATAAAACCTCGCAGTGAAAGAAGTATTCTTTGGTCATTTCGGGGTTGGTAAGCGCTTCCCAAACCTTTTCTTTGGGGGCGTTTATTTGTATCCGTTTAGTTATGGTGTGCGCATTCATGGTTTACCTTGTTTTGCTAACAATGCATTAGAATGATGCCAAGAAAAAAGCCTCCCGGTTGTGGGAGGCTTTAATACTATATAAGTTGTTGTTTCTTATTTGCTCATCAAACCGGCGAAGTACTTAACAGTACGTACCAATTGTGATACATAGCTCATTTCGTTATCGTACCAGCTAACGGTTTTAACCAATTGGTGATCGCCCACAGTGATAACACGTGTTTGTGTAGCATCGAACAATGAACCAAAGTGGATACCGATGATATCTGTAGAAACGATCTCATCTTCAGTATAACCGAAGCTTTCGTTTGCAGCAGCTTTCATAGCAGCGTTCACTTCTTCAACAGAAGTTTTCTTGCCTAAAGAAGTAACCAGTTCGGTTAAAGAACCCGTGATAGTAGGTACGCGTTGTGCACCACCATCCAGTTTGCCCTTCAGCTCAGGAAGTACCAGGCCAATGGCTTTAGCAGCACCTGTAGAGTTAGGAGTGATGTTAGCAGCGGCAGCGCGGGCGCGGCGCAGGTCACCTTTCGGGTGCGGCGCATCCAGCGTGTTCTGGTCGTTAGTGTAAGCATGAATAGTTGTCATCAAACCAGTATTGATACCGAATTTATCGTTCAATACTTTAGCCATAGGAGCTAAGCAGTTTGTGGTGCAAGATGCGCAGCTGATGATAGTTTCGCTACCATCCAGTATATCATGGTTAACGTTGAAAACTACAGTTTTCAGGTCGCCGGTTGCAGGTGCAGATATAACTACACGCTTTGCGCCTGCAGTAATGTGTGCTTTCGCTTTATCTGCATCGGTGAAGAAGCCAGTACATTCCAATACAACGTCAACTTCGTGCTGACCCCATGGAATTTGAGCAGGATCTTTCTGAGCATATATTTTGATGCTGTTGCCATTTACAACTATAGAATCGTCGGTATGTGTTACTTCCTGACCGAAACGGCCTTGTGCCGAATCGTACTTCAGCAGGTGTGCCAGTACTTCAGGTTTGGTAAGATCGTTGATAGCTACAACATCGATACCTTCCATGTTGTAGATCTGGCGGAAAGCCAGGCGGCCAATGCGGCCGAAACCATTGATGGCAACTTTAACTTTACTCATTTTATATAAAAATTTATACTTTTTGGAAATGTGCCGCAAAGGTACGGGGTGTGTTGCACAATGTAAAATGCAAAATGAAAAAAACTTAATGTAAACTTATTATGGTAGTTAACAATTTGTGAATGAGATAATAAGCAAAAACAGGAATAATTTTAATATTGTGACATGAAAAACAATGGCAGCAAGCCTATAGTGGCGCAGCCGGGCTACCGGTGGATAGAGAACGCGCATATATTTTTGTGGCTGATAAAGGATTTTTGCTGGGCTTTGGAATTTAAACCGGGTGGTATTTTCATGATATTGCCAACGGTAACTGTTGCTTTTTACCTGCTATGGCGCACCCGCCATGATAGGCAAGAGGCCGTGCATAATACGGCTGTATGTTTCTGGATCATGGCCAATTCGGTATGGATGCTGGGTGAGTTTTTTGAGCATGACCTGCGATGGATGGCGGCTACGCTTTTTGGTACGGGTATCCTGATAATACTTGTTTATTACCTAACGTATTTTAAGAAGGATAAAAAGAAACAGGAAAGCGAGGATATAGTTTTGATAGACCAATCGATACACTAATGTATGTTGCGGGCATTGAGGGCCTGCTGATACAGGCGGGCATTCTTCTGATGATCGGCATAGTTAGTAGCAAAGCGGTGATAACCGCTGAAATCTTCTTTAGCGCAGAAGTAGATGTATTGTGTTTCCGGTGCATTCAGCACGGCTTCTATTGTTTTTTTAGATGGTGTGCAAATAGGGCCGGGAGGCAGCCCGCTGAACATATAAGTATTATAGGGTGATGCTGTTTGCAAATGAGCCCCTGTAATACGGCGTATAGTAAAATCGCCTGCAGCAAATTTTACGGTAGGGTCGGCCTGCAATTTCATGTTTTTACGCAGGCGGTTAATATAAACACTAGCTACGTTGCCTTTCTCATCGTTCTTGTTTGTTTCTTCTTCTACAATGGAACCGATTACAATGGCTTGCTCTTGTGTTAACTTATGTGCAGCAGCTTTTTGTTTGCGTTCCGGTGTCCAGTATTCTTTGTAATAGTTACCTAATTTTTTCAAGGTCTTATCGGCATTTGTGTTCCAGTAGAATTCGTAAGTGTCAGGCACTATCAGGCACATGGCTGTATTGGTATCCAGTGCGTATTCCGATAGGTATTTATTATCGGCAAGCAGTTGTTTTAACTGTGTAGAGTCAGCTTCCAGATTGGCACTGATAATATTAACAAGGTCTTGTTTGGTACGCAGTTTGTTTATGACGAGCTTAACCGGTGTTTGACTGCCTGAGCGAAGCATGCGTACAAGGTGGTAATTGCTCATGCCCGGAGTTATTTTGTATTTACCGGCTTTTACACGACTGGGATAATCGGCACGTTTGGCTAAAAGATCGAAGGTGAAAGTGCTGGCTACAAAGCCACTGTCTTTCAATTGTGTTTTTACATTGTTGTATGTAGCGCCTGTATGTATATACAGGTACCGGGTTTGCGTGAAGGCGCCTGTGTTTGGGCCAAATATAATAAAAGCGCTACCTGCTGCAGCCAGTAGCACGATGATAAATATGAATAAAGCAATTTTTGCTCCGCCCGATCTTTTTTTTGCTTTGGCGCTCATGATGTAAATGAAAATACCTGCTCAATTTACAGAGCAGGTATTGTATAATAAAATTTTAATTTAAGGCTATTTTTTCTGACCGCCCGCCGGAGCAGGTGATTGCTGTGCAGGAGCGCTGCTGCTTTGTGGTTGCTTGGTTTCTTTAGCTGCACGTGGTGTTTCGAAGAACATAACACATATTATGCAAAGGGCGGCTACAATACCCATAGATGCCCATGTGCCTTTTTCCATTACGTCGGTTGATTGTTTTACACCCATTACCTGAGTGCTGATGCCTCCAAACGTACCTGCAAGGCCACCGCCTTTAGGTTGTTGTACCAATACAAAGAATGCCAATACCAGGCAAGCTATCAATATTATTATAGTTATTAGTGTGATCATGACTGTTTTTCTTTTAACACTTCTTCAATCTTGCGGGCAAAATAAGCATTTTTTTGAGGATTGCGCAAACTTAATTTGCGATACATATCAATAGCTTTATCATATTTGCCTTGCTTGGCATATATCTCGGCAATCGACTCACTGGCCAGGCCGTCGTCCTGGGTTATAGAGTTAACGGCCATCTCAAATACCTGCTCGGGTATTTCGTCATTCTCTTCTTCCAGCGCAGCCTTCAGTTTTTCTTTTTGCCACATGGTCTTCAGCGCCTTTCTGTCATTATCTTCTTCTTTCTGCGCTTTCGATTTTACTTTGTAGTGGTTTAACCATTCAGAGAAACTCATCATGACCATAAGCGAGGATTTGGCTGTTTCATCTTCTGTTTCCTCCGTATTCAGTTCTTCAGCAGCAGGAAGATCGTTCGATATTTCAACCCCTTCATGCCTGAAATAATCTTCAGTATAAATGGGTTTTATCAAATTGTCTTTCTGATGTTCCTGGCTATCCTTACCAGCTTGTTTTTCTTCTAATGGCAATTTTTGCCGGTATATCTCCTGTGCTTCGTCAAGCGTTGCTTCTATTTCTGAGGGTTTATTTTGCTGTTTAGGTACCTCATGTTCTTTAACTGCAGCCACCTGTGCTTCTTCGGCATTTTCTTCCGGCATTGGCCCTTCCGTTTCCTCATAAAAAGGGGGTAGCAATTCGTCTTGCTCTACAGGTACCAGGTGGCCAAAGTCATCTTCATGTATCAGATCGGTATCACTATTCATACCTGGCTCTTCAGCAAAAAAATCGGAGCTAAGCGTATGCATATTAGGTGCTTGTGCCTGGCTTGCATCAGGATTGTTTTGTGGCCTCAGTTCAGCCATTATATCGTCCTCGTCGGTATTTTCTTCTTCTGCAACTTGCATTACCAGTTCTTCAGGTATTTCGGTTGTTGTGTCAACGGGTGTGAAGATATCATCCGTTAACGTTTGTGCACGTTGTATAGGTGTACCCCCGCCTTCGCTTTTCTTTACCTGTTCCAGAAATTCATGAAACAATAGCCAGTTGGCATTGGTAGCACGCATTATATCTACCACTTCGGCTGAAAAAGGATGTTGCTGTTGTATGCGCGCTGCATCAAGAAAATATCCCGGAATAAAATATGGATAGGCTTTCTTTAATGCATTTATTTGATCCAGCTCCGCATCGGTAGTGGCTTGCGGGTTTGCCAGCATTTGCGATATGTAGGATATGGAAGGAGTGCTCATTTACTATTACCAGTTTACAAATGCCTTATTAAAAATATCGTCCGCCAATTGATTCCCAATTTCTTCTATAAGCTTGGCTTCTGCAGCTTGCAATGTTTGCGTAGCAGGGAAATCGGCAAAGCGCGAGAACGACTGCGTAAAATTAGCTTTTTTGTCTAAGGCATTCTTGAATGTTATGTTCAGGGTGATGGTCAGCCTGTTTTGAGAAGCCGTCTGGGTATTTTCTACGCCTGATACGGTAACCTCATAGCCTGTTATTTCGCCCGATATATCGTAGTCTGCATCGTCGGTATTTACCGGTGCAAGGCCGGTTTGCGAGAGGATGCGGCTGCGTATTTTAGTTGTAAGTGCAGGTGCAAGGCTGGGCACTACATTTCGTGCTCTATTTTGAAGCACGTGCATATTTATATTTTTCCCCTGTATGCTGGCGCCGGTAAAACTATATACACCACAACCTGAAAAAAAGAATAATAAAATAGGAAGTAGTAAAAGATACCTGCGCATAAGGATGTAAAAATACTTGTTTAAATGAAACCTGAAATGGCATTGTTATATTGAGGCCATTACTCCTTAATGTCGTATTCTTTTATTTTGCGGTATAGCGTACGTTCAGATATGCCCAGTTCGTTGGCAGCATCGCGGCGACGTCCTTTATGCTTCTTTAATGCCTTCATAATAAATTCCTTTTCCCTGTCGGCAAGCATAAGTGATTCTTCTACTTCTTCATGATGATCTACATGGTCGTTAGCATGAAGTATAATATGCCCTGGCTGGTTGCCACTATAGTTAGGGGTAATAACGGCAGGTTCGGGTAAACTATTGTTGTAGGCGGATGGTATAATACTTTCTCCGTTTTGAGGGGTAAAGCCACCATGAGCCAACTCAAATAGCATCTGCTTCATTTCATTCATATCCTTCTTCAAATCGAAGAACAGCTTGTAAAGTATCTCACGTTCGGTATTGCTGCCAAACTCATTGCCCGCTGCTGAAGGAATAGGTATGCCTGCCGGAGGCAATAAGGCCAGGCTGCGGTTGCCGTTCCCTTGCGGTAAAAAGCGTTGCAATGTTTCAGCCGTTATCATTTTATCGGTGCTTAATACAGATACCTGTTCAGCTATGTTTTTCAATTCGCGTACGTTACCCTGCCAGCCATAGTTTACAATCATTTGCTGCGCACCGGCATCGAGCTGTATAGATTGTGTACGGTAACGTTCAGAAAAATCGGATGCAAACTTGCGGAACAATAGCGGAATATCTTCCGGCCTGTCGCGCAAAGATGGTACGCGTATAGGCACTGTGCTTAAGCGGTAGTAAAGATCTTCGCGGAACTTACCTTGCTGGGTATACTCCATCAGGTCGCGGTTGGTGGCTGCTATAACACGTACATCTGTTTTTTGCACTTTCGATGAACCTACACGGATGAACTCGCCTGTTTCCAGCACACGCAGCAAACGGGCCTGTGTACCTAATGGCATTTCACCTATCTCATCGAGAAATATAGTACCGCCATTTACCGTTTCGAAATAGCCTTTGCGACTATCTACTGCGCCTGTGAAGGAACCTTTTTCATGACCAAATAATTCACTATCAATGGTGCCTTCAGGTATGGCGCCACAGTTTACTGCGATAAAGGGATTGTGTTTGCGTGCTGAAAGTGCGTGTATAATATTAGAGAATGCCTCTTTACCTACACCGCTTTCACCAACTATTAAGACAGAAAGGTCGGTATTAGCTACTTGTATGGCCGTATTCAGTGCATGATTCAATGCTGCTGAATTACCAATGATACCAAACCTGTTCTTTATACTTTGTATGTCCATGTAATAAATTCAAAAGTCAAAATTCAGAAGCCAAAACTATATGGCTTAAATTGAAACGATCTTACCAATCAATGTACCGGATGTAGCAGATGTTATCTGCACCTGTACATAATCGCACTTTTTCAGGTTGTAGTTTTCTTTAGGGAAAACCACTACTTTATTTTGGCTGTTGCGGCCTGCCCAATCCTGCTCGCTACGTTTGCTGGAACCTTCTATAAGCACTTCAAATGTTTTGCCTATGTCAGCTTTATAACTTTCAGCAGTATGACTTTTCAGCAATTTTATAACTTCTGACAGCCTTCTTTGTTTTACATCTTCCGGTACATCGTCTTCGTAACGGCGCGCCGCCAGTGTGCCGGGCCGTTCGCTATAGGCAAACATGTAAGCCATATCATAACGCGATTGCTCCATAACATCCAGCGTATCCCGGTGATCTTCTTCCGTTTCGGTACAGAAGCCGGTAATGATATCGGTACTAATGCTGCAGTCGGGCATATACTCGCGTATGCGTTTTACCTTGCTCAGGTACCACTCGCGCGTGTAAGTACGGTTCATGAGTTGCAATATGCGCGTGTTGCCACTTTGCAAAGGCAAGTGTATGTACTTACAAATATTATGATATTTAGACATCGTTTCCAGAACATCATCGGTAATATCTTTAGGGTGAGATGTGCTGAAACGAACCCGTAACATGGGAGATATATTGGCCACCATTTCCAATAATTTGGCAAATGTGACCGCCTCGTTATCCTGCACCTGGTAGTGGTAGCTATCTACATTTTGCCCAAGCAAGGTCACCTCGCGGTAGCCATTTTCAAAAAGGTCTTTACATTCCTTTACTATGCTTTGCGCGTCGCGGCTGCGTTCGCGGCCCCGTGTGAAAGGCACTACGCAGAAGGTGCACATATTATTGCAACCACGCATAATACTTACAAAAGCACTCACGCCATTACTATCTAACCGCACAGGAGCAATATCAGCATAGGTTTCATCGCGGCTTAGCAACACATTTACCATTTTCTGGCCGCTTTGTGCTTCTTCTACAAGGCCAGGTAAGCTGCGGTAGGCGTCAGGGCCTACTACTATATCTACCAGCTTCTCTTCCTCCAGAAATTTAGACTTCAGACGTTCAGCCATGCAGCCTAATACGCCCACCAGCATACCGGGGTTGCGTTGTTTTACTTTTCTGAAAGCTTTCAGGCGTTCGCGAACCGTTTGTTCTGCCTTCTCGCGTATGGAGCAAGTATTGATGAGTATAAGGCTAGCCTCTTCAAAATTGCGGGTAGCGCCATAGCCACCTTCGTTAAGAATTGAAGCCACTATTTCGCTATCGCTGAAGTTCATCTGGCAGCCATAGCTTTCTATATAAAATTTCTTACTGTATTGATTAGGTTCGATTGTGAAAGGGGCAAACGCTTCCCCTTGCCTGTTTTCTTCAATCACTTTTTGCAGGGTCTCTGCCATAATTTCCGATTTCGATTTGCGCAAAGTTAAGAATAAAGACCCGCTTATGCACTGATAAAATTGATATTTAAGCTTGATGTAACTATAGATAATAAAATAAGCCGCGCCATCATGGCACGGCTTATAAGAATATGTAATATCTGACCCTGTTAATTAAATTCAGTGGCCGGGATACCTTTATTTATTTCTACAGTTTCCACGTTTACAGTAATAGGCATCGGGCCATTCTGCTTTAAAGTAAATGGTATTTTATAACCATTTGTACCTGCTACTTCCCGATAGTTGCTGTATTCGGTACTAATAGGCACCATATTACCTTGTCCGTCATCTTCATTTTTAGTTTCTTTTACCAATAGGCCAGATTTAACATCATAGTATTCAACGGCTTTGGCGTTAGCGCCATCAACTACATCTATTACGTAAGCATCGGAACCATTTACTTGCTCTATACCTTTCAGGGTACGTTTAATATTATACTTTTCAGGGTGCAGATCGGCATAAATATCTGCTTCTTCCTTTGCGGACATTATTTCTTCGCCAGCCAAAGCAGCTTTTTGCCCTCCGGCTTCCTGGTATCCTTTTTCACCATCAAATACTTTTTTCTGCAATACCATACCCATGCCTTCTACTACCGATTTCATTTGTGCGGGTGCTTTTTTTAGTTCCGTAATAGTCAGTTCCATTTCACGATCGCCCATGCTTACTTTGCCTTTGCTGATTGTTTTTATATCCTTAATGCTCATGACGGCTTTTTCACCACCGATGGCAGCGATATATTTTTTCATCACATCGCCGGCACTAACATTTGATGGCACAGCAGCGGCTGTTTTAGCGGCTATAGGCTGACCGTAATTATCGTAGTAAGCTACTTCAGCCTTAGAGTATTTAGCCAGTGTTTTAGCTACCTCATCCTTGCTGCCTACCACTATTATATTAGCATTATCGGGGTGAATGTACTTTTTAGCAATGGCCTGTACATCTTCAGCAGTAACTGCATTTAGATTTTTAAGGTAGTTCTGGTAGTAATCTTTAGGCATGTGGTAACGCTCGATATTGATAGCGTATTGCGCTACCGTTTGCGGGCTTTCCAGGCTAATAGCAAAAGCACCTGACATATTAGTGAGATGATTTTGCAGTTCTTCAGCGCTTACTTTTTCATTTTGTATGTGGCGCATTTCGCTGATGATCTCACCAACCGAACTATCACTTACCGCGTTGCGGCATTTAGCGTATGCGCGGAAGTTACCTTTTAGCTCGTCTTGCATAATAGACGAGTATGAACCATAAGTCCAGCCGTGTTTTTCGCGCAGGTTAAGGAACAGACGGCCATTAGAACCACCACCCAATATGGAGTTGGCCACTTTAGCTTTAATAACATCGGGAGTGCCGTGCTGCAGATCGACAGGGTAGGTAACATTAATAACACTTTGTACAGCGGCATCGCGTGGTACAAAAGCTACTTTAGTAGTTGCAGGTGGAGTAGGGTTACTATATTTAGTAACAGGAACCTCCGCTTTTTGCCAGCTGCCAAAATACTTTTCTATCAATGGCTTTATTTCAGCGGCGGTTACATCGCCCACAATAGCCATATAAGCTACATTGGGGCGGAAGTATGTGTTGTAATACTTCTGTACGGCAGCTTGTGTAACGTTACTTACGGTTTTTTCTGTTGCTATTTCGCCATAAGGGTGCTGTGTGCCATAGTTGATAACCGCAGTTACGTTGGCCAACATAGCGTCAGGCTCGTTCTTTTCAGCCTCCAGGCCCGATAAAGTACGTTTCCTGATCTTATCCAGTTCACTTTGTTTAAAATCGGAATTCATGATAATGTCGCTCATCAATTCCAGTATTCTTTCCTGGTGTTTTTTTAAGCCGCTACCATACAGTCCATCATCCGACGCATCGATATTAGCACCGATAAAGTCTATTTCTTCATTCAGCTTATCGTTGCTGCGTGTTTTGGTACCGCTTGTCAGCAATTCAGGCATCATTTCATGCAGGCCAGTCATAGCACCTTGCAGTTCTGGTTTAATATCCAACTGTATGCTGTATGCTACTGTGGGCAGTTTATGGTTTTCTACCACGAAAACACGCATGCCGTTGGCCAATGTAAAGTCTTCAGTTTTGCCCAGTTTTATTTCCGGCGCAGGACCCGGCTTGGGACGAATGCTCCTGTCGAATGTTTGTGCCCATGTAGTGGCAGCAAGTGTTACCGATAATATAGATAAAGTGATTTTTTTCATTTTCTTGAAATTTGAAGCTTGTTGTGTTTGAATGATTAACCTTTCTTTTCTTCAGATTTAGGCAGATAATAAACCACTAACCTGTTTTCTTTAGTGCAATATTTATTAGCTACACGCTTCAAGTCTTCTTTGGTTATTTTTGTATAACGTTCCAGTTCAGTATTAATAAGGTTTGCATTGCCCAGGAATGTGTAATAGGTAGCAAGGTTTTCTACCACGCCCAGCACGCGCTGATTTTGAGATACGAAGTCGTTTTCGGCCTGGTTGATAAGTTTTTTATACTCTTCATCGCTAATAGTGCCTGTTTTTACTTTTTCAATTTCATCCAGCATTGCTTTTTCAAGATCTTCAGGCTGCACACCTGCATTGGTAATACCAAAGGTGAACATAACACCCGGGTCTTCATTAGGTATCATGAAAGCACCCACTTCCAGGGCCTTTTGCTGTTTTTCTTTTATCTCTTTACTGAAGCGCGAGCTTTTACCCTGCGATAGCATTTGCGATAATAATTGCATGGCATACCAATCATCGGTGCCTATTTTAGGTGTATGGTAGGCAATAACTACAGCGGGCAATTGTATGTTATCGTAAAACTCAACCCTTTTTTCTTTGGTTTGCACCGGTTCTACTTCCGTAGGGCGGGGTACTGCTTTTGTACCTTTAGGTATGGCACCAAAATATTTACTGATGAACGCTTTTGTTTGCGCTACGTCAATATCGCCGCCAACAACCATTGTAGCGTTATTAGGCACGTAAAAAGTGCGGTAAAAATCCATAAACTCCTGTAGTTTGGCCTGATTGATATATTGCTCTTTACCAATAGGCGACCAACGGTAAGGGTGCACTGTATAGGCATTTTCATATACAACATTCAGTATCTGGCCATAGGGCGTATTATCATAACGTTGTTTCTTTTCTTCTTTCACCACTTTGCGCTGTGTTTCTACACCTACGGTGTCGATCTTAGCATAGTTCATACGTTCCGCTTCCATCCATAATGCAAGTTCCAGCTGGTTGGATGGCAGCACTTCGTAATAGAATGTGCGGTCTTGCGATGTATTGGCATTCAGCTGTCCACCGGCAGCCTGTATCAGTTTCATATATTCGCCACGTTTTATATTATCGCTCCCTTCAAACAACAGGTGTTCGAAAAAGTGGGCGAAACCGGTGCGTTGCGGGTCTTCGTTTTTTGAGCCCACGTGATACATGATGGAAACCGCTACTATAGGCGTAGCGTGGTCTTCGTGAAGGATTACGTGCAAGCCATTAGGCAAGTCGTATTCGGTAAATTTGATATTGCCTTCGGCGTTGGCACTTGTTGCGAGTACGGATGCACCAATAAGCAAGCTCCAAAAAGCATTAAGCTTCATAAGTATAGTTGATTTTAAGGAGTCAAAAATAACCTTTGGCGGCTGAAACTTTCCAGTTAATTCATGTTAAAGCAGTTTTTTCACCCATTATTTCACCCGTTAAACAGATATTTGTCATGGAATAACTAGTTATGATAGATACAGTTTTATTTGATATGGATGGCCTGTTGCTGGATACAGAGCCGTTGTGGGGTGAAAGTATGCTGCGTGTTGCTGAAAGACATAATATACCAATAACGCGCGAACGCTTTAAAGAAACAACGGGCCTGCGCATATATGAAGTGACTGAACATTGGTCTATCAGGTTTCCGTGGCAAGGGGCTAAATCGCAAGATGTAGCTGAGGAAATACTGGATGATATTATAGATTTATCGAAGAAAAGAGCCAGCGTACTACCCGGTGTAGTAAAGGCTTTGCAACTATTACAGACACATAATTATAAAATAGGGCTGGCCTCGTCATCGCCTGCGCGTATGATAGATGCATTGGTGGAACATTTTGGTATTAAAGATTATTTTCATTGCATTACATCGGCCGATGTAGTAGAACTTGGTAAGCCGCATCCCGGGGTATTTTTACACTGTGCACAGTCTTTAGGTTCATTGCCGATCCACTGCCTGGTGCTGGAAGATTCTGTAAATGGTATGATAGCCGGTAAGGCAGCGCGTATGAAGGTATTGATGGTACCTGATGAGTTGCATTTTGATGACCCCCGCTTTGCATTGGCTGATGCCAAACTAAGTACGCTGGAAGATATTGACCTGGATATGCTGAAGCGGTTATAATTAATTGCTGCTCGACTTTTTCCTTTTCAGTAGCGTATCTACAAGTACTAGAGCTAAAATAGTGTTGATAGCAAGCGTAACAAAGACTACTTTACTACGATCAATAGACTTTAGTCTTTGAAAGAGGTGAATGGATGTTTGCTCACTCGTCCAATTGATATTGATAACGGCGTAGCTTATAAATAAGACCAGTAATGCTGCAAATGCACCTACAAATATCGTTACAAAGGGTTTGCTGATATAGCGCTTACGTATCGGTTCTTCTGCACGTATAACATCCATTATGTTTTGTGTAAAACGCATAGATGGATGTTCCATTTCTATATTATTCCCAATAGCACTATTGAAAGTGAGCAGCTCATTATATGCATTCGCCCAGACAGTATCGGTAGCCAATAGCTTTTGTATGCGTATTTGTTCGTCGGGCGTACATTGCCCATCGATGTAGCGCCACAGTTGTATATCTATATCTTCATCACGCAGTTCCATAATAGCTATTATAAAATTATAAAAAACGGTTTACAGGTCGCTTATTTCGTTTGTTAATTGTTGGGTAAGTATTGTTTTTAATTTTTGTCTTGCCCTGAATAGTTTCACTTTTACCAGGTTGGTACTTATATTCATAATGAGGCCTATCTCTTCAATACTCTGCTCTGCCTTGTAAAACAGGTGTATCACTCTTGCTTCGTCTGCACCCAATTGGATTATAGCTTTGTTCAGTTGCTCTTTAGTAGAGCGTGCTTCGGAAAGGTTTTTCGTGTATTGGTTGGGTTTGTTATCCGCAAGGTATATCAACTTGTCTTCGTCAATATGTATTTCATTACCTTTCTTCTTGCGCAGGTGCGATATGGCTGTGGTGTGTACTATGGTATATAGCCAGGTGCTGAATTTGCTTGTCTGCTTAAAATCGCCCAGGAAACGGTAAGCCTTTACAAAAACATCCTGCGACAACTCTTCAGCATCTTCACGTTTATTATTTACATACCGCATGGCCAGTGTAAACACATATTGCTGATACCGTTGCACTAATATTGAAAAGGCGTCTTTTTGCCCATTCAATACCATAGCTATGATATCAGAATCGTGTTGTTGCTGCATTGATTAATTATAGACGACGTCACTATAGAAAAGGTTACAGAAAAAAATAATTTTATAGCTGTAACTTATTTACATACACCTGCGTCATAGTTGTATCAATGCTACAAATAATTAACTTTTAAAAAAATAAAACTATGTCGGGACCAGAAGTATTAGTACCACTTACTGCTTTTATCTGCTTGTCGGGAACTGTATTTGCCATCGCTTACATGCGCAACAAAGAAAATATGGCTTTAATAGAAAGAGGCATTAACCCGCGCAACACAACAGAAGAATCGAAACCCAAACCTTTTTTTAGCCTGAAGTATGGCTTGCTTTTGGTGGGTTCAGGTTTAGGGTTGCTTATTGCCTACCTTATGGATATACAAATGCGTGTGAAGGTTGTGCAGGCAGATGGTGATTTTTATTACCAGGATAACCCGCCGCTCTATTTTGCTTTGATAGCAGTTGGGGGAGGCTTAGGGCTGGTGGTATCCTACTTTATAGAAAAGAAACACTGGCTGGATAAACGTAAAGGCGTTTAGTTATTATACAGAACAATGGCGCTTTCCAGCGCCATTATTTATTTCTTGTCTTTATCTAATAAACTATCTGTAAAATGCCTGATGCCCTTCTCCTGCGAGAACTTATCAGTATTATAATCGTTCGATTTGTTGCGTGGTATTGACAAGCTTTGCCAGTCATCATTCTTACATATTTTGGCTATGTATATCATTTGTCCTACGTGGTAAGGGTAGTGCGCCAGCTGGCGGTTGATGGCTTCTAAAACACTATGACCTTCGTTGCGTATGTATATAATACGTTCCAGGTCATCGTCAGTTATACTTCCTAGTGCATTGAACAGGCAATCCCAACCTTCTTTCCATGCATCTAATACTTGCTGGCGTGTAGTCCAGTTGTTCTCAAATTCACTATCACGGTTGCGATCAGGTTTTTCACCATCTGTGGTCAGGAAATCAGTCCAGCGGCTGAGCATATTGCCGCGCAGATGCTTTACAATTAAGGCGATGCTATTGCTCTCCTGGTTAGGTTGCCAGAATAGTTGTTCGTCGTTCAGCTGCGCCATTGCTTTTTCACCCAGCTGCTTGTAATAGTTGAACTGACGGTCGGCACTCTTAAGAAAAGGAATACTCATAACTATATTATTTGTTTTGAGGTTCGGGATAACCGTTATTAATAATGTTTACCATGTATCGCTCAGGGTTAGGCAACTCGGTAAAACCATATTGCCTGTATAATCCTTGCGCATCCTGTGTAGCCAGCATTATCCTTCGCAAGCGTTTTACCCAATCAAGATTCATCAATATATCCATCATCTTTTTGCTCAGGCCTATTCCCCGGTACTCTTCTTTTACATATACATCGGCAAGGTAGCCAAAGGTAGCATAGTCGGAAAACAGGCGGGCATAACCAACTTGCTCACCATCTTTTAGTATGCCTATACAAAAAGAATGATCGAAAGCTGTCTTTACCAGATCAAAAGGAGTATTCTTTGCCCAGTAAGATGATTCTGTAAGCCATTTATGTATGGCCTCCAATTGCATTTTGCTTTTGTCGGTAGTTATATTAAAACCTTTGTACAATACATTAACAGGTTCCATATCTTATACTAAATTATGTAGTTCCAGTTGTGTGTATCAACGCTAAGCCCCCTGCGAATATTGTACAGGTCTTTCGCTAGTTTGAACATCATAGCATCTTCACCTATGTAACAAGTGTAATCTTTACCACCCATCGATATAGTTTGGATAGGGGCTATAACCGCAGCAGTACCCGCACCAAATGCTTCTACTTTCTTACCCGCTTCCAATGCTTGCTTTATTTCGCTATGCTTTATAGGACGTTCTTCTACTTTTATGCCTTGTTCTTTTGCTAGTGTTATCAGCGAATCGCGCGTAACACCGTCTAGTATTGTACCTGAGAGGGGGGCAGTTACTAATGTATCATCCATAAAAAACATAAGGTTCATGGTACCTGATTCTTCTATCAGTTCATGAGTTTTACTATCAGTCCATATTACCTGGTCGAAACCTTGTTCTTTTGCCATTTGAGCCGGTAAAAAGGCTGCGCCATAGTTGCCTCCGCATTTTGCAAAGCCGGTACCGCCATCTGCTGCGCGCGAGAATTTGTCTTCTACCTTTACACGCAGTGGTTTGCTGTAGTATTGGTACGACGGTGTACAAACGATCATGAAAATATATTCATCTGCAACTTTAACACCCAAGCGTTCTTCCGATGCTATCATGAAGGGACGTATGTATAATGCACCGTCAGCTTCTTCCGGTACCCATGCTCCGTCCAACTGTACTAATTGGTGCAAGGCTTCCATGAACAGGCCTTTGGGAACTTCCGGCATGCACAGGCGTTGTAAACTTTTCTGAAAACGGCTATAGTGTTTTTCAGGACGGAAGATGGCTATTTTACCATTTTCCATCTGGAAAGCTTTCATGCCTTCAAACACTGTTTGTCCGTAGTGCAGGCACAATGCAAATGGGCTCATTGATAAGTCTGCAAAAGGAACAATACGGCTATTATGCCATTGCTTGTCTTTGTATTCAGCAATGAACATGTGCTCTGTAGGTTGCACACCAAAGGGTATTGACTTTGTTGCTTTTACATGTCTTTCGGGCTGTGCCGAGATAGAAATGGGATAGTCCATAATACTTATTTTAAAGATTTTTCTAATTCTGCATTTGCAGGTAAACTATTTATTGATTCTTCTTTCAATTCTTTTACTATTGCATCATTTGCTTTATGCTGTTGGCGGTAACCTCTGTTTACCAGGAATACACCCAGCATAATAGTAGCAAAGGCGAGTGCTGTAAACCATGTCAGCGGTTCATTTAAAATGAAATAACCAAGTATTACCGCTACCAACGGATTGACATACGCATAGGTTGATACAAGCGCTACAGGCAAATGCTTCAAGGCAAACATGTATGCTGTATATGCCAACACCGAACCGAATATGATAAGGTATAATACTGCCCAAAGTGCATCGGGTTGCCATAGTACCAGGTTGTCATAATTATCCATAAACGGGCTACCGGCAAAAAGAAATATACCGCCAAATAATACTTGCAGCCCTGAATTGAATATTGGGTTGACCTTAGAGGTGTTCTTTTTGTTGACAACACTCCCTAGTGCCCAGCTAGATGTGGCTAAAAATAAGCAGGCAATGCCCAGAAGGTATTGTGTATTGCCAAACTGGCTAAGATCGTCTTTGAAGATAAGTGCAATACCTGCAAAGCCGAGCAGCATTCCCAAAATAATAGATGCATTTATTCTTTCGCCTTTTACCGTAGCAAGATTAATGATAACTGTGACGATAGGCATCATGGAACAGATAAGCGCAGCTATACCGCTTGGTACATATTTTTCAGCCCAGCTTACCAATCCATTGCCAACAGTTATGAGCAGGAAGCCAACAAGCATCTGTTGTTTTATGTTTTTTGCTGAAAGGTCTGCTTTGCGCTGCATGCCATAACCTATACCCATTATTATTAGTGCAGAGGTTGTTTGCCGTACCGCAGCCATCAGGAAAGCAGGATAGTGCAATACAGCTACCCGTATAGCGAGATAAGTAGTGCCCCATACTATTGCTATAAAAGCTAATGCCAGGTATGCTTTTGTTTGTGTCTTCATTTAACAGGACAAAATTGAATTGATTTTTTGAAACAAAACAGATACAATTTTCGTAATTTCGACCAGAACAGTTTTTTTATGAAGATTGATGTAAAAGGCAAAAACGAACACCTGTATCTGCATATTGCTGAACATATTGAAAGGCAAATAATGGATAATGTGCTGAACATGGGCGACAAACTACCTTCCGTACGCGTAACAAGTAAACAGCATGAAGTGAGTATGAGCACTACGCTGCAGGCATATTACCACCTGGAGGGTAAAGGGCTTGTAGAATCACGTCCGCAATCTGGTTATTATGTTTGTTACAATCCTTTACGCTTTCCGCAAAAAATAGAAAAGAGTACACCCAGGCAAGCTCCTAACAGTAAAAATGTAGAAGCAATTATTTCAGAAGTGTATGATGATTTTTCCATGCCCGATGTAATACGCTTTTCATCTAGTGTTCCTGCTACGGAAATACTACCCTTGGCTAAACTTAATAAAGCAATGATACAGGCCATGCGCGAACTGCCTGACAATGGTGTATCGTACGAGGATATACAAGGCAACCTGGCGCTAAGAAGGCAGGTTGCAAGGTTTTCAGCAAATGCAGTAGGTAACCTGCAGCCCGATGATATTGTAACAACCGCCGGTTGTATGAATGCCATAGCTTATTGCCTCATGGCGCTTACCAAGCCTGGTGATACCATAGCGGTTGAAAGCCCCGTATATTTTGGTACTATACGCTTTGCACAAAGTATAGGTTTGAAATTGATAGAATTGCCAACCGACCCCGATACAGGGGTAGATCCTGATGACGTAAAGAAGGCGGTAGAAAAGCATAATGTGAAGGCCTGTTATTTTGTTACCAACTTTAGCAATCCCACAGGCTACTGCATGCCCGATGAGCAAAAAGAAGCGCTGGTGAAATTACTATCTCGCCACGGTGTGCCATTGATAGAAGACGATATATATGGTGACATATATTTTGGGCAGAAAAGACCTAAGAGTTGTAAAAGCTTTGACGAAGAAGGTAATGTACTTTGGTGTAGTTCCGTATCTAAAACATTAGCACCGGGTTATCGTATCGGCTGGGTAGCGCCCGGTAAGCATAAGGATAGGGTGAAAAGCTTAAAGCTGTATCATAGCATTACATCTGCCAGCATACAGCAAGCAGCAATCGCTAACTTCCTGGCAACGGGCAGGTACGAGCACCATCTGCGTAAGCTCAGGCAAATAATGCACGCTAACAGCTTGCATTGCAGGCGTGCTATTGGTGATTATTTCCCCGAAGGTACAAAGGTAAGTAACCCACAGGGTGGGTACATATTATGGGTAGAGTTAGCGAAGCATATAGATACCTACCAGTTATATCGAGAGGCTATTGAACAGAAAATAAGTATAGCACCAGGCAGTATGTTCACATTGCAAGACAGGTACCGCAACTGTATGCGCCTTACTTATGGTATGCAGTGGAAACCTGAAGTGGAAAGGGCAATGAAACGATTGGGTGGTCTGGTTAAAGGAATGATGTAAATTATTTTTTCTCTTTTTTAGACTTTCCACTATTCCTGTCTTTCTTCCGTACTACCAACCATTCATCCAGATTTACATTGAATGGCATTTGGCCTATTTGTACAATAGCGCGTTTATCGCGTACTTCGGTTAACGTACCCACCTGATGGTTTATCTTGTTGCGTACAAGGTCGCCTATTTGTGGGTTGTTGCCGGTTACTTCATAGTTCTTGTCGGCCTTTCTTGCCATGGCTTCATTAGCTTGTATCTGCTTCTTCTTGAACAGTACATTTTCTGCAGCTGCAATTACATCCTGCTTGTTTTCGGCCTTTTTCCAATCGTGGATTATCTGTTTAAACTTACGCTCCATGTCGCGCAGGTAGTCGAGCTCTTCTTTTTTTATCTGGTTTTGCAGCTTTATGGTGGTATAGTGCTGCTTCAGTTTTTCTTTATCTATCAGTTCTTCGTAATTGCGATTCAGGCGTTCGTTCTCTTTCAGCAGCCTGTTTACCTCTTTTTCTTTTTCTGTTAGCTGTTGCGCCTGCTGCTCGGTTTGGTGCAGCATCTTATCCAGCTTAAAGTGGCCACGGTCAGTTATCTGTCTTGCACGGTCTATTATCTGTGGCGATAAGCCACTGCGTTGTGCAATAGCAAATGTGTATGAGCTACCAGGTTTGCCAATGGTTAGTTGATATAGTGGTTCCAGTTTCGCCTCATCAAAAGCCATGGCGCCGTTCACTATGCCCTGCACTTTGCCCGCCATTACTTTCAGGTTCAGGTAGTGCGTGGTGATAATACCCAGTGCATGTCTTTTTGCCAGTTCTTCAACTATCGCTTCGGCAAATGCACCACCCAGGTTAGGGTCAGAGCCGCTACCCAGTTCATCGATAAAGAATAGCGTCTTACCATTGGCAAAATCCATGAAATAGCGCATATCGCGCAAGTGGGCGCTATAAGTACTCAATTCATGCTCTATCGACTGGGTATCGCCGATATGTATCATGATCTGCTTAAAGATGCCCATCTCCGAATTCGGATCAACAGGCACCAGCAAGCCTGCCTGCATCATTAGTTGCAGCAAACCCACCGTCTTCATCGATACCGTTTTACCACCGGCATTCGGGCCGCTGATAATCAATATGCGTTGGTTCCTGTCGAGTTTGATATTGAGTGGTATAATTGGTTTGCCACTTTGCTTGTTGTGCAAGTATAACAGCGGGTGGTATGCCTTCACCAGCTCAAAACCCGGGTGCGGGCTTAACCTTGGCATCTCACCATTCATATCAATAGCCAGCAGTGCTTTAGCGCGTATAAAATCGTAAATGCCGGTTAGGTTATAGTATGCTGCCAGTTGTGGCTGGTAACCTGATAGTGAAGCTGTGGCCTGCGCCAGTATGCGGTGTATTTCCCTGCTTTCAGCACGCTCCAGCGAGAATATTTCGTTATTCAGTTCTATTGTTTCTTCAGGCTCAATGAATACTGTTTTTTGTGAATCGCTTTCACCATGCAGTATGCCTTTTACTATGCGCTTATGTTCTGCAAAAATGGCAACTGTACGGCGGCCATTCAAAAAGCCTTCCGATATATCGGCCAGGTAGCCCTGCTTGCTTAGCTTGCGAATGATGCCTTCAAACACTTTGCGCAATTGTTGCCGTTGAGATGCAAGTTCCATACGTATCTGCATCAGTTCGCGCGATGCATTGTCGCGTACAACGCCGCGGTCATCTATTACTGCATTTATCAGGTCAGCTATCTCTTTCTCATAAGTAATTTTTTCAGCCAGCGCCCGAAGGTGTGGGAATAATTTATCGTGCCTTTTGAACCATAACAGGATATCTTTTATGGTAATGGCCAATTGTTTTAAGGCAAGCAATTGCTCACCTGTCAATACTGCTCCCGATACTGCTAAAAGCTTGAGCTCTTTCTGAATATTATGCGTAAAGTCGTTTGGAAAGTAGTCGCTACCTCCCAATACATTTTTAAATTCATTCGTTTGCTGCAAAGCCTTTTCCACATATTCCATCCTGGTGTTGAACTTCAGTTGTTCAACACGTTCGTGTGCAGCATCAGTCCTGCATTTCTGTTTCAGTAACCGGCATATTTTATCAAATTCCAACGCTTCTGCGGCATGCGCAGGGTACAATTGCATCATGTATAAATCCTCTCGAAGTGCAAATTTACATATAACAATCTGTTGTGACAGCCATCAAGTTAAATTCCGTTATATTGCAGTTACCGATTATTTCAATGAGCAATTACGACTGGCTGATATCAAGATTAGATGCTTTTATCCGCAAATACTATATAAACCAACTTCTACGCGGCTCACTGGTATTGCTGATATGCTTATTATTATACATACTTACTATAAGTGTGGGTGAGTACTATTTGTACCTTCCCGTCTGGCTGAAGTTGACGCTGGTCTCATTATTTGTGGTTTTAGGGCTCGTAGCATTGGCTGTATGGGTCATCAGGCCATTGGTTAAGATGGCAAGGTTGGGTAAGGTCATTTCGTACGAACGGGCAGCCGTAATTGTTGGTCAGCACTTCCCGGAGATAAGCGATAAACTGCTGAACATATTACAACTTAAGAATAGTTATGAAGGCAGTAGCAGCCGCGAACTAGTAGAAGCCAGCATCGATCAGAAAGCTGCTCAAATATCAGTTGTTCCCATTACATCAGCTGTCGATCTTTCTAAGAATAGAAAATACCTGCCTTATTTATTACCTCTGGTTCTGATAGGCATATTTATTTTGGTAGCAGCACCCAATGTATTCAAAGATGCATCAGCAAGGTTATTGCAACCCACTAAAGAATTTGAAAAACCTGCGCCTTTTAAGTTTATCGTTACCAGTCAGCCTTTAAAAGCTGTACGTAACGGTGATTTTCTTTTAAAGGCAGAAGCGCAGGGCAATGCATTACCGGCAGATATGTCGGTAGTTATTGGCGATGAGGTAATACCTATGCGTACTGCTGATAAAGGATTTGAATATAGCTTTAGGAATGTAACGGCCGATGTGAATTTCAGGCTACTAGCAGCGGGGTTTTATTCACAGCCATTTAAACTGGCCGTTGTGCAGAAGCCTTTATTAAAAGCATTTAAGGTTAGTCTCGATTACCCTGCTTACACAGGCAAAAAAGATGAAACACTAAATAGTCTGGGCGATATGACTGTGCCTGCCGGTACGTTGGTGAGCCTGGCCTTTGTTACTGAACATACTGATGCTGCGACTATACGTCTTGGTAATGGCGCATCCACTGCTTTACCAAAACAGGCAGGTTTGTTTGGTGCGCAGTACAGGTTCCTGAACGATACCAGTTTTACCCTGGCCTTAAGCAATAACCAATCGGCTGTAGTTGATAGCTACCATTATAATGTAAATGTGATACCCGATGAATACCCCGTTATTCAAATGCAGGAATTCAGGGATAGTGTTTCTGGTACGCAAATACTACTAAATGGTACTGCGGGCGATGATTATGCGATAACTAAAGTGTTGTTCCATTATCAAATAAATGATGGTAATAATAAAGAGCTTTTAAACAAAAGTATCTCGCTTAAAACTGCGGGTGGTGCACTTACAGAATTTCAGCATTATTTCGATATACAGGTACTGAACCTGCAACCGGGACAAAAACTGACCTACTATGTTGAGGCATGGGATAATGATGGCGTACATGGCAGCAAGGCATCGCGCAGCGAAATGATGAGCTACCAGATGTATAACCCTGAGCAGCTGGATTCGGCCATTAATGAGAATGCTGAGCAGATCAATTCTGGCCTTAGCAATAGCGCCCAACATACCGAGCAATTGCAGAATGAATATAAAGACATGCAGTCGAAGCTATTGCAGTCGGAAGGTATGGAATGGGAGCAGCAACAGAAGCTGCAAGATCTTGGCAAAATGCAGCAGCAGTTAAAAAATCAGATGGATGCTGTAAAAAAACGCCTTGACGAACAAACTCAGCAAAGCAAACAAAAAGAATACAGCCAGGATGTAAAAGACAAGCAGGAAGACCTGCAAAAGCAGATGGACAACTTGCTGAATAAAGAACTGGCAGAGCAAATGAAGCGTCTGCAAGAGTTGATGAAGCAACTAAATAAAGACCAGGCTTTCCAAACTATGAAGCAACTGGAACAAGAGAATAAGCTCTTCAATATGGATCTGGAGCGTATGCAGGAACTGATGAAGCAACTGGAAATGCAGATGCGTATGGAAGACATGGCCAATAAAATGGATGAATTGGCAAAAAAACAAAGCGACCTGAAGGACAAAACAGATAAAGGACAGAAGAATAGCGACGCACTGAATAAAGAACAGCAAGACCTGAAGAAAGAGCTGGATAATGCTATGAAAGAAGACATGAAACAGATGGACCAGCTGAATAAGGAAATGCAGAAGGAGCAAAATATGGAAGATGCCAAGCAGGATGGTAAAGAAGCGCAACAGGATATGCAAAATAGCAGCGATCAGCTAAGTAAAGACCAGAAGAGTAAAGCGAGCCAGTCGCAAAGTAAAGCCGCACAGAACCTGCAGGATATGGCTAAGAAAATGCGCGATGCTGCAGGGGGAATGGATATACAACAGATAGATATAGATATAAAAGCAGTAAGGCAAATACTTACCAATCTTATGCGCCTGTCTTTCGACCAGGAACAGCTAATGAATAAGAGCCGTAATACACCCACCACCAGTCAGAATTACATTGCCAATCAAAAAGAACAAAGCAGGCTGCACAATAATTCAAAAATGATACGCGATAGTCTTTTTGTCTTGAGTAAAAGATTATCAAAACTTTCGGCAACTGTTAATAAAGAAACAACTGAGCTTGAAAAGAATATGGGCGCCTCGCTGGATGCGCTTGAAGGCAGAAGGGTAGGTGATGCATTGACACGCCAGCAATATGTAATGACTCACACCAACAACCTGGCTTTGATGCTGAATGAAATGCTATCAAATCTTATGTCGATGAAAGCTCAGGCGCAAGGTTCGAAGGGTAGTTGCAGTAAACCGGGAGGGAAGACTCCTAAGCCTGGTGCAGGGCAGCAAATGAGCGATATTATCAGTAAACAACAACAGCTAGGCGACGCAATGCAACAAATGCAAAATGCTCAAAAACAGAAACAAGGGAGTAGCGGTAAACCCGGTAATAGCAGTGGTAAAGAAGGTGAAGGCAATGGTGAGAATGGCAATGCCGAACAACTGGCACGTATGGCAGAACAGCAGGCAGCTATACGCAGGCAATTGCAACAGCTAAATAGTTTGCTAAATAGTAAAGGGATAGGCAATGCAAAAGAAATAAAGGACATACAGGAGAAGATGGATAAAACTGAAACAGACCTTGTAAATAAAAGATTGAGCAGCGAAATGCAATTGAGGCAGAGAGAGATACTTACGCGTTTATTACAAGCTGAAAAATCGCTGAGGGAGCAGGAGCAGGATGATAAGCGTTCTTCGAAAGGTGGGGAAGAGATTTCAAGGCCTGTGCCGGCTGAATTGCAAAGGTATATGAACGAGCGCCAGCAGCTACTTGATATATATAAGACAGTTCCTCCTCAACTAAAGCCATATTATAAAAATATGGTTGAGCAATACTATAGGAATATAGGTAAAAATTAGTAAAAAAAGACAGTTTTATAACTAATTTATTAATAGATATTTAATTACATTTTAATGTTTATTTAATATGGTTAAAGCTGTGTTAAATTGTTGATTTTCAATTAAATAATCCAACCGTTTTTGTGTTTGTATATGTCTATTGTAATGGTTGTGTAAATGTTGACTAATGTCATCTTGCATTCAGGGAAAATATTAGTTAACTTTCATTATAATATTTTTTAAACCAAAAACGCGTGCCTATGATTTTCTCAAGAACTTACCGGTACCAGTCTGCGATGCAAATTGACGATATAAAAGATCGTTTGGTAGGCAAGCATGTAAAAGTGCACGATATGGATTTTGAAGTCTCGGAAAAAGACTACATTCTTCGTATCATACCGCATGCAGAGCAAGAAACCACTATCAAAACATTGCCGATAACGCATGTTGAACTAAAAGGGAAAGGGAATCAAACGCAGCTTATCATCAGCTCGAAAATGCGTAAGATAGATTCAGGTGGGCCAATGCTCATTATGATCTTCTGTGCTTTCATGCTGGCTGCGGCATTACTGCTTTTCATCTTCGGTGAAGAAGAGTATATGTCTTTTACATATACGTTTGCGGGTATAGCGTTAGCTATATTCCTTGTGTTCTGGATGCGGATGGAATCCGGCTATTTTGATTATGTGCGTAAGATACGCGACTATATAAAAAAGAGTGTAGCTTAACAGCTACGCTCTTTTTTCTTAACGGCATCCGCCTGTCTGGAGCCGTGACAATTTTTACTCTATAAATCTGGCTAAACTATCCATGGGCTGGTCTCCATGAAACTGTTTGATCAGTATTCTTTCCTTGTTATAGATATTGATTTGCGGAAGGCCATCGTATGTAAATGTTTTATTTACAAAATCCGCGCTATCAATAGCAACCAGTATCCTCGGTTCGGTATTCACCTTGGTAGTAGCATCAAAAAAGCTCAGGTAAGACATCATATTGTCGGTAGCCAGCAACAACAGCTTGCTATTCTTAAACATATCCATATTCTGCATAAGCAGCCTTGTCTCATCCTGGCAATGTTCGCAGGTAGGGTTAAAAAGCATTACAAACAAGTTGGCGTCATTTGCCATATCCTTTGTTGTTATCTTTTTACCTTTTGCGGTTACTGCGTATATACGTGGTATAGGTGAGCCTAATACCTTGTAGTTAGTACTGGTATCGCTAACCGTTTCCTGTTTCACGGTCTCATTTTTGCTTTTCTTTTTTTTGTCGGCATAAGCCACCAGCACCGTAGTGGATAGGCAGGTAATGATTAGTAACTTGCGTAGCATATAAGCGAAATTAGGAAATAGCGTTAAAAGAAAATGATAAAATGAAGGATAAGTCTAATATACCATTAGCAGAGCGTATGAGGCCACAAACTTTAAAGGAGTTTATAGGCCAGGAGCATCTTGTAGGCGAGGGTAAGGTGCTGGAACAGATCATCCAGAACCGTAAAGCACATTCCATAATATTTTGGGGCCCTCCAGGTGTTGGTAAGACTACACTTGCCCAGATCATTGCCCATTCGCTGGATATACCCTTTTTTACACTAAGTGCAATAGATAGTGGCGTAAAGGAAGTACGCGCAGTTATAGAACAAGCAAGGTTTGCAGGCCATGCCCTGCTGTTTATAGATGAAATTCACCGTTTCAATAAAGCGCAGCAAGATAGCCTGCTGGGAGCGGTAGAAAAGGGTATCATAACCTTGATAGGCGCTACCACAGAAAACCCTTCTTTCGAGGTGATTAGCGCCTTACTAAGCCGTAGCCAGGTATATGTATTAAAACCTCTTAGTGAAGAGCACCTGATGGAACTGGTAAACCAGGCAATGGAAAAAGATGAATGGTTGCACTCAAAGCACTTGAAAATAGGTGAGTGGGAAGCATTATTGCAGTTGAGTGGGGGAGATGCGAGGCGATTATTAAACCTGCTGGAGCTTATTGCCTCTTCATTGCCGGATGGTGTTGATACATTGACAAACCAACTGGTGCAGGATATTGTGCAGCAAAAAATGGCTTTGTACGATAAAAATGGCGAACAGCATTACGATATCATCTCGGCCTTTATTAAATCGATACGTGGTAGCGACCCCAATGCGGCGGTGTATTGGCTGGCACGTATGATAGAGGGTGGGGAAGATGCTAAATTTATTGCCCGGCGTATGGTAATATTAGCAAGTGAGGATATTGGTAATGCAAACCCCAATGCGCTTTTACTGGCTACAACTACGTTCCAGGCTGTGGATATGATCGGCTTCCCTGAAAGCCGTATTATTCTTTCGCAATGTGCCACCTATCTGGCATCATCGGCCAAAAGCAATGCTTCTTACATGGCCATTGGCAAAGCCCAATCGATTGTAAATAAAACTGGCGACCTGCCGGTGCCATTGCACATACGCAATGCGCCAACGGGGCTTATGAAGAAGATGGATTACGGAAAAGGTTATAAATATGCCCACGATTTCCCCGGTAATTTTATCGATCAGGAATTTTTACCTGATAAAATTGCAGGTACCAAGTTCTACGATCCCGGTAACAATGCTACTGAAGCCCGCTTAAGAGATTACCTGCGTAACTGCTGGAAGGATAAGTACGAGTATTAAGCCACAGTATTGGTAAGCCATGCATTGTCATGCTGGTGGCTATCGAGGCGGAAACCTTTTTGTTGCAGGTGGCGTAGTAGTGCCTCTTTATCTTTGGCAGCACCATGCAGTTCCATACGTATCTGTTTAATAAGCTTTAAGGTAGCCTCTGTGGCATTGTACAGTATGTCATACTCACCGCCTTCGCAATCTATTTTCAACAGGTCTATGGCCGTAAAGTGGCTTTGTATGATAGTAGCTAAACTAACGGTATGTATAGCAATGCTATGCTCATTTTCATTAGCGGTATTGTTAGGTGATGACCGGGTAGGGAAACGCATGCTATCGCCATCATGGGCGGTAGCAGCTGCGAAAATGGGCGTGATGACATTCTGTAAGTTATTCGCAGCAATAGATCTTTTAAAAGTATCGAAAGCCTCCTGTCCAGGCTCGATAGCCACTATTTTTTTAGCGCCTTTTAGTGCCGCAAATAATGAGAAAGTACCAATATTGGCACCAATATCGATGATGTTTTTACCAGCGAAATCGGTACCATAATCGTGCTTGCAAAATACAACTACCGCCGTTACAATATCTTCAGGATGTGAGGAAAGATAGATGTGGAAACTGTTTCGGAGTTTGATATATTCAGGTACTTTTTTCTTTGTTAGGTACAGCTTTAGTACGGTAATAGGATTTTTGAATATCCCGATATTAACTAACAAGCCAATCAATTCAGGCAGTTTAGTCAATAATTGCCAGATATTTAACTTGCGATTGCCGAGACGTACTTTCATGGATTAGTATCTAATAGGTAAGGTAAAATAAACTTTTACATTTTGTCCGTTTTGACAACCAGGTTTCCATGGTAGCATTTCATTTGTTAGGCGAATGATCTCTTCTACTGCAAAGGAAGGCACATCTTTGGTCAGGATTCTTGGGCGTGTAATACTGCCATCCTCATTTATTACAAATTGGACATTTGCAGAGCCATGTTTAATATCTTTTTTGGATGTTGGATATCGGAAGTTCTTGCGGTAATACTCTTGCCAATCAAATGGAGATTCAGGCATCTTTTCATAAATGCTATCACATTGCAGCGTTTTGCCTATATCTTTTAAACTGAAAGGAATAACCAGCAGTTGGTAGCAATTTACTTTTGTTCCTCTATGTTTTGCTGGTTTCCATTTAGGCATTGCGCTAACAAAGCGCACCGCTTCAGAGTCGAGAATGGGATTAGCGCTTCTATTAACAATGATATTTTTAACCGACCCACCGGTATCAATGACAAATTTTATGGTGCACCTTCCTTCAGTGCCAGCTTTTAAAGCTTCTTCAGGATATTTTAAATGGGTAAGCTTGTAAATATTATAATCGCCCATGAATTCAGGCAACTGTTCAGCGTAGTTATAAATGCTGTCTGCGCCTTGCGCATAGCAGGTAAATACACAGCCAAGTAAACAAAATAACAAGGATAGAAAGGGTCTCATATTGAAAGAATGACACGAAAATAGGTCCCATTTACCTGATAAAGAAATGATTACGGGTGCCCTAAGTAAAATGATCAAGTGGTTTATATATTATCCAAGACTGGATTTAATATGGAAAATCCATAAAAACATCGGAAATTCGCAGCCCGATTATTATGGCTGCAATTACAATATGGACTTAGTTCTAAACGAATATGAAATTTTCTTTAAAAATATTTTGTTGAATAGAAACAAGTCTTTACCTTTGCAGTCCCAAATTTTACGGGAAAGAAGATATTTATAAGTATGTCACAGCGTATCAGAATAAAACTGAAATCTTACGACCACAACCTGGTTGATAAGTCTGCAGAGAAAATCGTTAAAACTGTGCGCAACACGGGAGCAGTGGTTACAGGCCCTATTCCCTTGCCAACAGATAAGAAGATCTTTACAGTATTGCGCTCACCGCACGTTAACAAAAAAGCACGTGAGCAATTCCAACTTTGCACGCACAAGCGTTTGTTGGATATATATACATCTTCTTCTCGCACAGTAGATGCTCTTTCAAAGCTTGATTTACCAAGTGGCGTAGAGGTAGAAATTAAAGCGTAACAGCTTTAAAAAGCGTTCTTTAAAAAATTGATAAACGGCTAATCCCGGTCCACACAAATTAAGGCACCCGGGCGCTTGGCTAAACTATAAGAAAATGAAAGGTATAATTGGTAAAAAAATCGGCATGACCAGTATTTTTGAGCCGAATGGTAAGCAGACAGCCTGCACCATTATCGAAGCTGGTCCTTGTGTGGTTACTCAAAAGAAAACCGTAGATACCGACGGTTATGATGCGTTGCAAATCGCTTACGGCGAGGCTAAGGAGAAAAATACTCCTAAGGCAATGCAAAATCACTTCGCTAAGGCAAATACTACGCCTAAGTCTATCGTAAAAGAAATCCGTAACTGTTCTATTGATAAACAAGTTGGTGAAAACATCACTTGCGAAATATTTGCCGAAGGCGATAAGGTTGCCGTAGTAGGTGTTACTAAAGGTAAAGGTTTCCAGGGTGTTGTTAAGCGTCACGGTTTTAGTGGTGTGGGTGAGGCATCTCACGGCCAGCACGATCGTCAGCGCGCTCCCGGTTCTATCGGTGGTTCATCATATCCTAGCCGCGTATTTAAAGGTATGCGCATGGCTGGCCGCATGGGTGGCGATCGCGTTAAGATCAAATCTCTGCGTGTTGTAAAAGTATTTCCTGAGCAGAACTATATATTAGTTACAGGTTCTGTACCAGGCCATAACGGATCTATTGTTTTAATTCAGAATTAATTTTAGTCATGCAAGTTGACGTATTTAATAGCAAAGGCGAAAAGACAGGCCGCTCAGTAGAACTGCCAGACGATATTTTTGGTATCGAGCCAAACGACCATTGCATCTACCTGGCAGTGAAGCAATATCTTGCTGCAAGGCGCCAGGGTACACACAAAACCAAGACACGTGCTGAAGTGCACGGTTCTTCTAAGAAACTGCACCGCCAAAAAGGTACAGGTGGCTCTCGTAAGGGCAATATCCGCAACCCATTATATAAGGGTGGTGGTACAGTTAATGGTCCGTTACCACATGCGTACAACTTCAAGTTGAACCGTAAAGTAAAAGATCTGGCTAAAATGTCTGCTCTTGCACACAAAGCGCGCGAAAATAAAATAATGGTAGTAGAAGATATGAATCTTCAGGCGCCAAAAACTAAAGATTTCGCAGGTATGATAGGCAAGCTGAATAATAACACTACGCCAAAATCATTGTTTGTTATACCTGAGTATGACAATAATGTTTACCTGAGTGCACGCAACCTGAGCAGGAATAAGACAGTTGTGCTGAGCGATATGAATACTTATGATCTTGTTAATGCACAAGTAATAATATTCACTGAATCTGCAGCGAAGATGTTCAATGTAGAAGAAACAGAAACTGCTGTAGCATAATTAATTTAAAAGATTTTCGTAAACCGAAATAGTATTAAAAAATGAAACTCGCTAACGTTTTGGTAAGGCCGGTAGTTACCGAAAAGGTAAACAACCAGATGGAGCGTAGTAGCCGCTACACCTTCGTGGTGGATAAAAAGGCTAACAAGCTGGAGATCAAAAAAGCTGTAGAAGAATTTTACGGTGTGAAGGTTGATGATGTGAACACGATAGTTGTACCTGGCAAACGCAAGTCCCGCTTTACTAAAGCCGGATATATTCAAGGCATTAAGCCTTCTTACAAGAAAGCAGTAGTTAAACTTGCTGAAGGTGATTCAATAGATTTATTCTCAATATAGATCTGAAAAAAAGAATTTAGAAAATGGCATTACGTAAATATAAACCGGTTACAGCCGGTACACGTTGGAGGATCGGTAACGCTTATGCAGAAGTTACCACTAATGAGCCTGAAAAAAGCTTGCTGGAACCATTGCCTGGTACCGGTGGCCGTAACGCTCAAGGTCGTCGTGCTATGCGCTATATAGGCGGCGGTAACAAAAAGATGTATCGTAAAATCGATTTTAAACGCGATAAAAACGATATACCAGCTACCGTTAAAACTATCGAGTACGATCCTAACCGTTCAGCTTTCATCGCTTTGCTAAGCTATGCTGATGGTGAAAAACGTTATATCCTTGCCCCTCAAGGTTTGCAAGTAGGTGCTACTGTAATAAGTGGTGTAAGCGTTGCACCTGAGGTTGGTAATGCATTGGCACTTAAAAATATGCCTTTAGGTACAGTTGTTCATAATATTGAACTGCAACCCGGTCATGGCGGTGCTATGGCACGCTCGGCTGGTACTTATGCACAACTGAACGCTAAAGAAGAAAAATATTGCGTACTGAAAATGCCTTCAGGCGAGCTTCGTAAAGTATTGAGCACTTGTATCGCAACAGTTGGTACAGTATCAAACAGCGATCACGCTCTGCAATCAATGGGTAAAGCAGGCCGTAACCGTTGGAAGGGTATCCGCCCACGTAACCGTGGTGTTGCGATGAACCCTGTAGATCACCCGATGGGTGGTGGTGAAGGTAGGTCATCAGGTGGTCATCCACGTAGCCGCACCGGTAAATATGCTAAAGGTGAAAAAACACGTAAGCAGAAAGGTTCGGATAAACTGATCATCCAACGCCGCAACGGAAAGAAACTTTAATTTTTTTTGATAAACGGTAATCACCGCCTAATCATAAACATAAACTAAGTCAATAATAAATGGCTCGTTCAATTAGAAAAGGTCCTTATGTAGATGCTAAGCTGGAGCGTAAGGTAATTGCAGTAAACGATGGCAAAGCTAAAAAAGGTGTTATAAAAACCTGGAGCCGTCGTTCTACCATCACCCCCGATTTCGTGGGTCAAACTTTTGCCGTGCACAATGGTAATAAATTTATCCCTGTGTATGTTACAGAGTTCATGGTAGGCCACAAACTGGGTGAATTTGCTCCTACCCGCAACTTTAAAGGACATAGCGGTACCAAATAATAATTAATAAAACATTTGCCTCATCTTCAGGTGGGCAGTAATAAGTAATAACTAATAAAATGGAAGCTGTAGCTCGTTTACGCAACTATCCTACATCGCCTCGCAAAATGCGTCTGCTGGCAGATCTTATTCGTGGCAATGATGTAGAAAAAGCGCTGAATACATTAAAATTTAGCACCAAACATCCCTCTGTACCTCTGGAAAAGCTTTTGCTTAGTGCAATTGCTAACTGGAAAGTGAAGAATGAAGGTGTAGATGTAGCAGACGCTAACTTGTACGTTAAAACAATTTTTGTAGATGGTGGCCGCGTTATCAAGCGTATGAACCCTGCACCTCAGGGCCGTGCGTACAGGATACGTAAGCGCAGCAACCATATTACTGTCATTGTTGATAGCCGCGCGGCAGTAAACGTAAACGCATAATAAAAACATTCAACTTTATAATAATACAAACGAATGGGTCAAAAAACTAATCCTATAGGTAACAGGTTGGGCATCATCCGCGGATGGGACTCAATGTGGTTTGGCGAGAAAAAGGATTTCGGTCAGAAACTTGTTGAAGATCATAAAATCCGTACTTACCTGAATGCACGTATCAACAAAGGTGGCGTATCTCGTATCGTTATCGAGCGTACATTGGGCAAGCTGATCGTTACTATCCATACTTCTAAGCCTGGTATCATTATAGGTAAAGGCGGTACTGAAGTTGATCGTATTAAAGAAGAATTGAAGAAACTTACCGGTAAAGATGATGTACAGATCAACATTATGGAGATCCGTCGTCCTGAACTGGATGCTAATATAGTAGGTGAAACCATCGCCCGCCAGTTAGAGAGCCGTGTTAGCTATAAGCGTGCACTTAAAATGGCTATCTCTACAGCAATGCGTATGGGTGCTGAAGGTATCAAAATAAAAGTAGGTGGCCGTTTGGGTGGTGCTGAAATTGCTCGTTCTGAAGAGTACAAGCAAGGCCGTACGCCATTGCACACTTTCCGTATGGATATTGACTATGCTTCTGTTTTCGCTCTTACCGTATATGGTAAAATCGGTATCAAAGTATGGATATGTAAAGGTGAAGTATTAGGCAAGCGCGATCTGAACCCTAATTTCTCTGCAGGTTCTGACCGCCGTGGTGCAGAAGGCGGCACAGGTGGTGGCCGTCTGCCGGATACACGTGGTGGTGGTTCTGACCGTCGCGGTGGCGGAGGTGGAGATCGTCGCGGTGGTGGAGGTGGAGATCGTCGCGGTGGTAACAACCAGGGTGGTGGTACAC
>CAMLFX010000020.1 GCA_946479435.1 uncultured Sphingobacteriales bacterium
GGTGCCAAGCTGGTACGGGGAGCATATATGGAGAAGGAGCGCAAGCGTGCCGAAGAGAAAGGCTACCATTCGCCTATACAGCCCAGTAAAGAAGCTACAGATAAAGACTATGATGCCGCGGTTTTATTTTGCCTGCAGCATCTTGACAAACTTGCTTTATTCATTGGTACGCACAACGAGCATAGCTGCCTGGAAGCTGCACGGTATATGGAGGAACACAACATACCCGCTACAAACCCGAATGTGTATTTTTCGCAGTTATATGGTATGAGCGATAATATATCATTCAACTTGGCCAACAGCGGCTACCATGTAGCTAAATACCTGCCTTACGGCCCTGTGAAGGATGTGCTGCCATACCTTATGCGCCGCGCACAGGAAAATACATCAGTTGCCGGGCAAACGGGCAGGGAACTGAGCTTGATAAATACCGAGATAAAAAGAAGAAAATTATAAGTAGCAGACTATAAAAACAAAGCCGCTCAAAATGAGCGGCTTTGTTTAGTTTATTGAAAAACGTAAACGTCTTCGTTATCGCGTTTCATTCGGTACTGTTCGCGTGCAAATTGTTCCAGCTTTTTAGGGTCGGTAGTCATTGCTTTTTGTTCTTGCTCCATGCGTGCTATCTCGGTACTTAAATAACTGATATTGCTTTTAATACCTTCCAACTCTGCATTTCGGTCGCGCTGTACCAGCCAGTCATTTTGGTCGAAATAAGTCATCCATGCAACAAATATCAATCCTGTTATCAGGAATTTATTAGTAAGTATGCGGAATGCTTTTTTCATAAACTGTAATGCTTATTTACCAAATTTAAGGGCTTTTGCCGGATAATATGCATTGTTGCCAAGCTCTTCTTCTATACGTAGTAATTGGTTGTATTTAGCCATACGGTCGCTGCGGCTTGCTGAACCTGTTTTTATTTGTCCGCAATTAAGTGCTACTGCAAGATCTGCAATTGTGTAATCTTCAGTTTCGCCACTGCGGTGGCTCATAATTGTGTTGTAAGAAGCGTGTTGCGCCATTGTTACAGCGTCAATGGTTTCCGATAGTGTGCCTATCTGGTTTACTTTTACCAGCAGGCCATTACCTACACCATCTTTAATACCTTTTTCCAGGCGGTTCACGTTGGTAACAAACAGATCATCGCCTACCAATTGTACTTTATTGCCTAAAGCATCAGTCAGCATTTTCCAGCCTTTCCAGTCATCTTCTGCCATACCATCTTCAATGCTTATTATAGGATATTTTTTGCACCATTTTACCCAATATTCCACCAGTTCTTCGCTGCTCATTTTTACTCCGCTCGATTTGTGGAAGATGTATTTTTTGCTCTTCTCATCATACAGTTCGCTGTTCGCAGCGTCCATTGCTATGGCAACCTGTTCACCGGGTTTGTAACCTGCTTTCTCAATAGCTTTCAGTACTGTTTCTATAGCTTCTTCGTTGCTTTGTATATCCGGTGCGAAACCACCTTCATCACCTACGTTGGTAGAATAGCCTTTATCTTTCAGTACGCTTTTCAGGGTATGGAATATTTCAACGCCCCAACGTAAACCTTCGCTGAAAGAAGATGCGCCAATTGGCATTACCATAAATTCCTGAAAGTCTATTTTATTATCAGCATGTGCACCACCGTTCAGGATGTTCATCATAGGTACAGGCAGTGTCTTGGCATTTGCACCACCTACGTAGCGGTACAATGAAAGGCCGGTAGCTTTAGCGGCGGCCTTGGCAGCGGCCATACTTACGGCAAGTATAGCGTTAGCACCCAGTTTGCCTTTATTGTCAGATCCATCCATATCCAGCATAGCCTGGTCAATACCGCGTTGGTCGGTTACGTCCCAGCCATACAATTCTTCAGCTATAGTATCATTTACATTACCTACCGCTTTCAGTACACCCTTACCCATATAGGTTTTCTTAGCGCCATCGCGCAGTTCTACTGCTTCGTGCTTGCCTGTGCTTGCACCCGATGGAACTGCTGCGCGGCCCATGTGGCCATCGCTTGTGTGTACATCTACTTCTACGGTAGGGTTGCCACGGCTATCCAGTACCTGGCGGGCAACGATGTCTGTAATGAAACTCATAATTGATTATTGATTTTTTACGCTGGCAAAGATAATTGTTGAATATGATATGTACAGGTTAACAAAAAAGAAAAGCTGCCTCTAAAGGCAGCTTTAACTAAATAATTACAAATACAAATTATTGTTTGGTCACTTTTATTACCTGGTCGTGACTGCCATCGCTATACTTTAAAATATAGTTGCCGGCAGGTAGTGCAGATACATCGATATCAGTAGTACGATTGTTGATTATTGTGTTTATTAATACTTTACCTGTTATATCAACTATTAATGCTGTTGTATTAGTATTTAGTTTGCCTTTTATATCCAGTGTCAATACATCGTTAACAGGGTTAGGATATACAGTGATGGCAAAAGGCATATTATTTACATCCTGAACATTTAGCGGAAATGTTTTGAAAGAAATGGTTGACCATGGCGATGTATCAAGAATGTTTAAGCTATTGCAATTGTTGCGTACATGTACATAGTAAGTAACACCGTCGTTTAGTGCGTTAAGCAGTAAAGATGTTTTATCAATAACTGTACCTATTGCAGGTGATGCTGCCGATTTAGTAATAGCATATTCGTATTCTGTTGCGCTACGTACAGGATCCCAGTATACTACAGCCTGGTCGCTGTTGATATAGTCAACTTTAAGCGTAGGTGCCACGCAAGGCACGGGGGTTTCAAATGAATCCAATGCCCAGGCGGAATAGTTAGTTGTAGTTAAAAAACCGGTACAGTCATTACGCAGGTGTATGTAATATACTTCGCCTGGTGCCAGGCCTGTAATATTAGCTGAAGTAATAATTGTGTTGGTAAGGCCCGTACTGCTTGCAGGGTCATTTCTGTCCTGGTCTATCATGTAGTCATAGCTTGCAGAGTTGTCAGCAGCATTCCAGTTAACAGTTGCCGATGTTGTGGCAAGATTGGTGATTTTTATGCCTGTTGGGGCTTTACATGGTGGAATAGCTGGTGTGATAAACATTTTAGTGCTAAAACCTGACCAGCCATCGGGAGGGCCGCAATCCTGTCGTACGTGCAGGTAATAAGTAGTGCTGGGGGCTAAACCGTTTTCAATAACTGAAGTATTGGTAGTTGCTGTTACCCCGGTAGGTGCACCTATAGGTCCCGGAGGGGTAGGTGAAGTAGTAATAGCATATTCATAGCCAACAGGCGACGTAGTGTTGCCTGGCGCCCAGCTTAATGTAGCCGATACTGGCGTTACATTGCTGGCAGTAAGTGTCATTGGCGGTACACAGCCTTCCCAAACCGCCCCGCTGGTAAAGCTGATTGTTTCGTTATTACAGTTATCATCGTAAAAATAAGCATATACTGTGCCTGTAGAGGGCGCAATAAACGTGGCACATTGCTGACCGGCGCCCGAAGCAAAGGCTATTACGGTAGAGCTGGAGGTCATAGCATCTCTAACTGTTATAGAAGTGCCGCCGGCAGGCGATGGGTTAGTGCCATTTACACTATTGCAATTGCCAATTGAATATCTGTTACCTGCAACTACATTTACGGAAACTATATTTTGTTTCCATGTGCCGGTTAGCGTAACCGGGGTTAGGATAGTTGTTGGGTTTAATGTAGACCCGAATTGATAGGCTGAGCCGAGAGCGCATTGTGCAAAACTGGTATTGGTTATGCACAATATAGCAACCAGCATGAAAAGGACATTAGTACCTAGTTTTCTCATTGCATCGGTTTTTTTGGTTAGAATGGACTCTAATTTAACGTTTTTTTAATTTAATATTAATTACATTTTTAGAAGTATGGCTCTTTTTAGGTTTTTATTAATCTCAAATTAATATGAAAATCATGTACTTACATTAGTTGTTAATATAAAAAAAGGGTGCCTTTTTCGAAAAAGGCACCCTTTTTTTTATGGAAGAGGAAGTGTACTAAAGCTCTAAAAGTGCTTTTACAGGATCCTGGCCTATAAGAAGTAGTTCAGGATTTTCTAAAAGTTCTTTTACACGTACCAAGAAGCTAACAGACTCACGGCCATCGATGATACGGTGGTCGTAGCTAAGGGCTACATACATCATGGGGCGTATTTCCACTTTACCGTTTATAGCCATTGGCCTGTCTTGTATTTTATGCATACCCAATATTGCCGATTGTGGTATGTTGATAATAGGTGTTGACATTAAAGAGCCGAATACACCACCATTGGTAATGGTGAATGTACCACCGGTCATTTCGTCTATTGTTAGTTTATTTTCGCGTGCTTTCTTGGCCAGTTCACCAACTTTAGCTTCTATCTGCGCCATGCTCAGGCTTTCAGCATTGCGTATTACAGGTACTACCAGGCCCTTAGGTGCCGATACTGCGATAGATATATCGCAATACTCATGATACACTATTTCTTCACCGTCTATATATGCATTTACTGCTTTCCATTCCTGCAAGGCATAGCAACAAGCTTTTGCGAAGAAAGACATGAAGCCCAGGTTCACACCATGCGATTCTTTGAATGTGTCTTTATACTGCTTGCGTATCTCCATAATGCGCGTCATATCCACTTCGTTAAAAGTGGTGAGCATTGCAGTGGTATTTTTAGCTTCCACCAGCCTGCGTGATACTGTTTTACGCAGGTTGCTCATTTTTTCGCGTTTGTCTTCCCGTGTAAATGCGGCATCACCACCTTTACGGCCGGGGTTAGCCAGTGCATCCAGCACATCCTGCTTCATAATACGGCCCATACTGCCACTGCCTTTCACGTCAGTAGGCTTCACCTGCTTATCGCTCATTATAGCAGTAGCAACAGGCGTTGCTTTTACATCGCTTTTTGCAGGGGCGGTTTTGCTTTCAGCAACAGTGGCAGGTTTAGCCGGTGCTTTATCGGCAACCTTTGTTTCTGTTTTTTCTTCTTTTTTAGGTGCTTCTTCAGCGGGTGCAGCAGCACCTTCAGGTTTAGCTGCGCTTTCATCTATTTTGCAGGCTACGTCGCCAATATTCAGCGTAGCGCCTTCTTCTGCTACTATGTGTAGTACGCCGGCCTGTTCAGCGTTTAGTTCGAATGTTGCTTTCTCCGATTCCAGCTCACATATCAGTTCGTCGCGCTCTACCCATTCTCCTTCTTTTTTCAGCCATTTTACAAGGGTAACTTCGCTAATAGATTCGCCGACAGTGGGTACTTTTATTTCGATCATGGAAAAATGTACGTTTGGGGTTGCTAAATTAGCAAACGCAGCCCGATAAATCAAAAAAGCAGCGCAAACGCAACAATGGCTTAATTTTTTTACTTTTTATTAGTTCTATGGATATACTTATTGAAGAGATTGAAAGAGTATTGCTTGCGGGCGCCCTGGGTGGCGTAATAGGTCTTGAGCGTGAGTGGAGAGGTAAATCGGCAGGTTTGCGTACAGTTATGCTGGTTTGTTTGGGTGCATGCCTGTTTGCCATAGTTTCCTATAAAATGGGCGGCAGTTCTTCAGGCGATCGTATTGCATCGAACATAGTTACAGGTATTGGCTTTATAGGTGCCGGGCTTATTTTTAAAGACGAGCAAACTGTGCGGGGGCTAACTACTGCAGCTACTGTATGGGCAGCCGCTGCGGTAGGTATAGCTATAGGTATTGGCCAGTATTGGTTAGGTATTGGTACAACAGCTATTATTTGGATGGTACTTGTTGGGTTACAATATTTTGAACATTTCTTTGAAAAAGTATCGGAGATACGTCACTATGTAGTAAAGTACAAACATGTACCCGGTGAAGAGTATCTTGCTTACGATGAATTTTTTAGCGATAAAGCATATAAACTACTTTCCGCAAAAACTGAAAAAGACGAGGATTGTATCATAACTACATGGCTGGTACGTGCGAGCCACGAAAAACATGAGATCATTGTAAAGAAAATGTTACAAGACCAGCGTATCAGCGGGCTGGATTATTAAGCATTCCTAGCAACAAGCCATATGCCTGCGCGGCACAATAGAATGCCTAATACTACACTTAGTAAAGTATAAATGACTGCCGAACTGATGAGTTGGTTTCGTGTAAGGATAATACCATCTAAAGCAAACGAAGAAAACGTTGTAAAGCCCCCACAGAAGCCCGTTGCCGCAATCAGCCACCCCGTATCAGTAAGCCATGTGTTTCGCTGAAGCACACCATAAAGCAGCCCTATGATAAAGCATCCTAAAAGGTTGATAGTAAATGTGGCAACAGGAAACTGCTGGCCGGCAAATTTGCTTATCAACTGGCCAACGCCATAGCGGGCCATGCTGCCTACGCAACCACCCAGACCAACAAATAAAAAAGCGCGTAACATAGGATAAAGTTACGCGCTCTGTTTATAAAATTTAATATCGCTTAGATATCTCTTTTGGGGTCGAATGCTTCCAGTTCGTTAGCAACTGCTGTTAGGAAACTGGCGCCCAATGAGCCATCTATTATACGGTGGTCGTAGCTTAGCGACAGGTACATCATGTGGCGGATGGCTATTACATCGCCATGTTCTGTTTCAATAACCATTGGGCGCTTTTTTATGCTGCCCACGGCCAGTATTGCTACCTGTGGCTGGTTGATAATAGGCGTACCCATCAGGCTGCCAAAAGTACCTACGTTGGTCATTGTGAATGTACCTCCTTGTGTATCGTCTGCTTTTAGTTTATTGCTGCGTGCGGCATTGGCCATACCATTTACATCGCGGCTCAGGCCTAGCAGGTTTTTAGTATCTGCATTTTTGATAACAGGTACTATCAGGTTACCGCTTGGCAAAGCCGTAGCCATACCTATGTTGATATCTTTCTTAACTATTATTTTATCACCGTCTAAACTGCTGTTTATCATCGGGAATTTGCGGATGCAATTCACAATAGCTTCGATGAATATGGGTGTAAAGGTGATCTTCTCACCATATTTCTTTTCAAATTCTTTCTTTGCCTTCTCGCGCCATTGTACAATGTTCGTCACATCGGCTTCTGTAAAGCTGGTAACGTGTGGCGAAGTAGCCTTGCTGCGTACCATGTGGTCGGCTATCAGCTTACGCATGCGGTCCATTTCTATTATTTCCACATTACCCCCGTAGTTGCTTGTAGAAGCAGGGGCAGCAGTAGTTTGCGCTGGCGCGGTTGCGGGGGCAGCTTGTTGCTGTGGTGCAGCTTGTTGAGGCGCAGCTTGTTGAGGTGCGTTGCCACGGTTTGCTACATAATCCAGTATATCTTTTTTGGTTACGCGTCCTTCATTGCCTGTGCCCGGTATATTTTCCAGTTCAGCCATGCCTATACCTTCTTTACCGGCAATATTCAGTACCAGCGGCGAGTAGAAGCGGTTGCCACCGGTTGTACCTGTAGCAGCAGGCGCGTTGTATTGTGCAGGCGCCGGTTGTGGGGCTGCCGTGAGCTGGGGTGCTGGCGCCGGCGCAGCCGCAGGTTGTGGCGCCGGTGCGGCTTGTGCTGCGCCACCTGCAGTATCTATACGGGCTATAGCAGTACCTACGGGTACTACATCGTTTTCTTTAAACAGTATTTCAGTTACAGTGCCTTCAGCGGTAGATGGTACTTCACTATCAACTTTATCTGTGGCAATTTCCAGCATGGTCTCATCCATCTTCACTTTATCACCGGGCTGTTTGTGCCACTTCAAAACAGTGGCCTCCATTATACTTTCTCCCATTTTGGGCATTACCAGGTCAACTATTGCCATAACTAGCGTTTTATAACTTTTTTAAAATTATGTGCTGCAAAAATAATCAATTGGAGGTCAAAACACGAATTCAATACGCTAACTATATAATATCACCATATATGGTTAGTTACAGCGCGTCGCGGAAGTCACGCCGCCGCAATAGTTTCAGGTCTTGCAATACCGATGCCTTTACGTTGAGGGTGAAATTGTAGTTCTTGCGCGGGCCAAACGGCACGGCACCCAGCCGCATTTCCCAGCAATGCAGGTCGCGGTATATATCTATCGATGTAAGCTGTAATTGTTTTTCGCTAAGGTTGTACCCGCTGTTTATGGCTAGTTTCCATTGCGGTGTCAGGTTAAAATCGCCACCAAACATGAGCGTATTATTTAGTATCAGGCTGTCTTTTTTTGTTGCAAGCTGGTATTGGTTGCTTATTTGTAAGGAATAAGACATGTTCAGGTTCCAGGGTATGTTGAAATCTACGTAGTCATCGTACCTGCCAAATTCCATCAGTCGTTTAAATTCTTCACTTTGTGCGTCGGCATTTTTATTCCTGTCTTTTTTCTGTACAGAGTGGAAGCTGGCTTGCGCGGTAATATTACCACCCTGGAAACGTCCCAAACCTTTGCCATTATTCCACGATTTCTGCTGGGTTCTGCGTCCAAGTGCATAATCAAATACATAGGGGTCCCAAGAGGCGGCAGCTGTTATATTTACCTTCTCCAATATATTTGTAGCAAAACTAAATGCAATAGGCGACCAGTTAAACGAATCTTTAGCCAGGTCGTAAGCAGTACCTATCCTGAAATTATCTATCAGTCGTACATTTTTAAATCCATTGCTATCGCTGGTACGCACCTTTATTTGCAGATTGTTGTCTATACCAAAACCCAGCAGGCTGCTGAAGTTGCCATACTGGTTACCAGGTGTTCCCACAACCGAACCATCGAAAGCAGAACGGTATTCGTAAGTATTAGAGGTACCATTTATATAAGTGCGGTAGCCATAGTTAAAAGGGTCTGCGCCATAGTCGGGCGAAAATGTAAGTGAGGCATTTGGGCTTAACACGTGCCGTATGCCCATCAGCTTACCTTTTTTAAACATCTTCAGCCCGTATATTCTGGTATTGGCTGTAAGTCCCGATGTAAAATCGCGTGCAGTATAAAACCCCCTATACATAGTAGAGTCCACTTTATCAAGGCTGGGGTTGTATGCCTGGTATATCTTCTGTGTAAGCCAGTACTCTTTATAAGTAGCATTGATACCCAGGTTTATAAAACGTAATACATTATAGGTTGCATTAACGGGTATAGTATGTACTATGCCATTTTGAAAATCGCTAATGCCCAGCCTTGCGAAGCTGAAACTACTATCGTAAAAATTTATCTTGTTAATGGCGTTAAGGGTGTACTGGGTTGTTATTTTATCGTACCAGTGTGTGCCTGTGCTATTCTTGCTTTGAAATGGGTTGAATTGCGATACATAGAAGTTTACTTCCGGTAACGTTACCTCTACCAGGCCCGATAATGTGTTCTGGCTATGGCGTGCGCCCACCGATAGTGATATAGGCTTATTCTGCCAGCTTTTAGTATAAGTAATGTTCGAGTTGTACTGGTTGGTAAGCAACTGGTTTACCGTATAGGTGTTCAGTGCATAGAAGCTGGATGTGCCCGCATTTACCGATGCGTCGAAACGCACGCCCGGCCTCGATTTTGCATCGCTGTGGTGTTGCCAGTTCAGTAAGAAATCTTTACTGATGCTTGCATTGGGTTCGTAGTTTTCACCTACTTTATTATAGGCATAAGAAAAAGAGATACCACCCGCATAACGATAGCGGTTGGTATAAGTACTTACGCCCGATACGCTGTAGCTACCTTTCGAGTATATATTACTTTGCAGTAAAAGGTCAACGTATTCATTAATATTAAAATAGTAGCCGCCATTTACAAGGCCCAGGCCACGTTGTTCCTCTACCGTATAGGTAGGCAGTCTGAAGCCGGAACGCTGGCCTTGCGTAATGGGGAACAAGCCAAATGGCAGAAATAATGGGGTAGGTACCTGCTCAATAGCAATATTGGCCGGCCCCGTTGCAGCTACCCTGTTGGGTATTACCTTTATTTTTTTTGCGTATATACCAAAGTGCGGTGTATCCAGCGCACAGGTGGTATATATATTATGCAGGCCGTATATCGATTGGTCGGGGTTGCGCTTTATCTGTTCGCTAAAAACATAGCCCTCACCATATTGGCTGCGTACATTCCGTACAATGGCGCGTTTGCTTTTAAAATTGTACTGAAGCGAATCGTAAGTGAATTTTTCTGAGCCTTGTGTGAATGTTGGTTTTGTTTTCGATACGCCTATACTATCAAAATTCGGTGCAGCGGTTACCATATTGCCGCTTTGGTTATATACTATTTCACCCGCCTCCAGTTGAAGGTCTTCATAGTTTACCTTCGCTGTGCCGTACAAGTAAAATATATTCTGGCTCATATCAAGCACGGCAGAGTCACGTGCTTCTGAGGTAACTGTGGAAGGCAGTGCATCGCCTGATATAGTAATGCCTAAACGCGATTGCAGATCGGCTTTATTAGTACTATCGCCAGCAAGTGTGTCAGTTGCAAGGCTGTCCAATGCAATACTATCATTAACAATACTTGTATCGGCAGCTAAAGAATCAGTGCTTATATTTGTGGCCTCAACGTGCTTTTCGATACTACGTGACTGTGCAAAACTTATATTCGTTAAGAAGAATATAAATGCAAAAACCCCGATAAACCGTAGCCGGTTTACAATGTCAGATTTTAGAATAGTTTTACCACTGGGGTTCATGAACGGGCACAAAAATAGTTATTTGAAATGGTACGTTTATGAATTTGTATTTTTATCTGTAACTCTAATGTATTCCTGTTTATTATGCGTATTAGGCATCTTATTTTTTTGTTTTTATTAAGTGTATCTCCATATATAGCATTTGCAGCTAGTAAGAAAATAAAAAAGATCGTTATTGATGCAGGCCATGGAGGGCAGGACGGTGGCGCACATGGTAAATTTTCACATGAAAAGGATCTTACCCTGGCTGTATCGCTGCGATTGGGCAAAATGATAAAGGACAGCCTGAAGGATGTACAAATATTATATACCCGCACAACCGATATATACCCAACCTTACCCGAGCGCCACGAGATAGCTAACCGTGCCGGTGCCGACCTTTTTTTGTCAGTTCACGTCAACTCTACAGCCGATAAAGTAACCCGTGTACCGGCAGGATACAGAACTGTAAAGAAAGGCAAGAAGAAGGTAAGACAACAGGTGTACCGTACCATACGCAGCCACGAAACTACCGCCAGCGGTACGGAAACCTACGTATTAGGGCTGCACAGAAACTCGCAAAAAGAGAACGCTATTGGTGAATACGGAGAAACCATTGCAGACGAGCCGGGTTTGCTGAATGAAGATGATCCGCAGACTGCAATTGTAGTAGCACAATATTCCCAGGCCTTTCTGGGTAAAAGTATTTCCCTGGGTACATATATACAACAGCAATTTGGCGCACAGGGGCGTGCCGACCTGGGTGTAAAACAAAAGGGGCTGGAAGTGCTGGCAGGTAGTGCAATGCCTGGTGTACTTATAGAAATAGGTTTCATTAATAACCCTACCGAAGAAACATACCTGAATTCAGAAAAAGGCCAGTATGAAGTAGCTCTGGCTATATTTAAAGGTATTAAAGCATACAAGGCAGAAACGGAACGATAGATTAACTATTAATTTACAGTTGATAAAAACTCTTGATAATTAATTAAATATTTGGCTGCAATAGCTTGTTAATATTGGGTTTGAGGCAGATTGGCAGATAAATTTTCGGGTGGGTTGCATTTTAAAATTGTTTCTTCTATCTTTAAGCTTTGTTAAAACATTCTGCGTTAATGAAAGCCCGTTTTAAAACTATAATTCTTTCTGCGCTGGGCGCTCTTACTGCATTTTCTGCAGTTACATATACATCGTGCCAACGCGATAAATGTAAAGCTATAGTATGCGCTTATGGCGGTACTTGTAAAGAAGGCACCTGCATTTGTTTACCCGGCTACGAAGGCTATCAATGCGAAACTATTACACGCGATAAATTTAAAGGTGTATGGACTGTATTTGAAAAAGGTACGCATAACACCAATAATGCACAATACGATGTAGTAGTTGAAGATGGAACTACCATGACTGAAATGAAGATCAGAAACTTCAATAATTTGTTTAAAGAAGGTAGCGAAGTTGTGGTTAATATAAAAGGCGATAGCCTTTTTATACCTCAGCAAAACGTAAACGGCTACGTAATACAAGGTAAGGGCTGGTTGCCTGAAAATACCTTCTATGGCAGGTACGGGCAAATGAAGGTTATATATTCAGTAAAAATGCTGGATGGTGCTATAAATGATTATGGCCTTAATATAGGTGAAGCATCTATCTGGACACGATAACATACACTATTTTATGAATATATAAAGCCTGCTTCATGCAGGCTTTATTATTGTGGGTAATGTCTTTTTTGTTATAGGAGCAAGTCTTCATTACTCCATATACTGCTTCTGCTGCCAGGGTATGCGGATGGTAGGTTGGGCAGTTCAGTAAAATGCCTTTGTTCTATAGCCTCAATCGCCGCTTTGCGTTTCAGATGTTCGCCCACCAGTTCTTTTATTTGCTTACCTGCAAAATGCAGTATATCATTTTTAAGCCTCAGGTGGCGCATGCAACGTGCTATTATATAAAACAAGGTGGCTATTATACCTATCAGCGCATATACAGCAATATTAAAGGTCTCGATATTCATCCATCCCAGAGAACGGTATTCATTACGATAGCGTAATTCTGACAGAATATAGAATGGGTGTATTTTATCAAGAAATATTGCGAATGCAACAGAACCCGCAGAAAGCGAGTAGCAAAGTATCTCTGTGAATATCAGTGCGCCTTTACTGGCAAGTCTTTGTGCAGCCGGCTGCCTCAGCCTTGTACCAAGAGGGTCAAACAGATTTATCTGTTGATAGATCATTTCTTTCTGATCTTTAAAATCGCGTAGCAGGTCGTCTTGAAGGGAGGTCAAACTCATATGAGGGGTAAATTCAGGAGCTAAAGTAAAAAAATAGCAAAATCCGTCAACCTTAAGTTTCTCACATTTAGGTAAATATTAACCTGTTTTTCAAAGAACATCCTGAGCTTCTAACTATTAATAGCCGAAAACTGGCTTAGTTTTCGCAATTTTGCACTTCCAAATGAAATACGAGAAAGAAATTAGCCGTCGCCGTACGTTTGCCATTATATCGCACCCCGATGCGGGTAAAACAACCCTTACCGAGAAACTGCTGCTGTTTGGTGGTGCCATACAGGTAGCAGGTGCGGTAAAGAGCAATAAGATAAAGAAACATGCTACCAGCGACTTTATGGAGATAGAACGCCAGAGAGGTATCTCGGTGGCTACCTCTGTAATGAGCTTTGAATACCGTGACACACTTATCAACCTGCTGGATACACCCGGCCACAAAGACTTTGCTGAAGATACTTACCGTACGCTGACCGCTGTGGATAGTGTGATACTAGTGATAGACAGCGTGAACGGTGTGGAAGACCAAACCCGCAAACTGGTAGAGGTATGCCGCATGCGCGATACGCCGATCATCGTATTTGTGAACAAAATGGACCGGGATGGTAAATACCCTTTCGATCTGCTTGATGAGATAGAGAAAGAGCTTCATTTGTCGTTGCACCCGCTGAGCTGGCCTATCAATATGGGTAAAGAGTTCAAAGGGGTGTATAACCTGTACGATAGCAGCCTGAACCTGTTTACGGCCAGCCAGAAGGCAACTGAAGATAATACTGTACCTATACCTAACCTTACCGACAACCTGCTGGATGAGAAGATAGGCAAGCGCGATGCTGACCAGCTTCGTGAAGATGTTGAGCTGCTGCAAGGCGTGTATGGCGAACTGGATACCGATGCCTACCTGGAGGGCAAACTTTGTCCCGTGTTCTTTGGCAGTGCCGTTAACAACTTTGGTGTAAAAGAGCTGCTGGATACCTTCATCAATATTGCACCAAAGCCACTTGGCCGTGCAACTGATAAACGCTACGTGTCGCCCGATGAAGATAAGTTCACAGGCTTCATCTTTAAGATACACGCCAACCTCGATCCCCGCCACCGCGATAGAATAGCCTTCCTGCGTGTATGTTCGGGCAGGTTCTCACGTAATACTTATTTTAAACATACCAGGCTTAATAAAGATGTTCGTTTCAGCAACCCATACTCTTTCATGGCACGCGATAAGGAGATCATTGAAGATGCGTTTCCCGGCGATGTGGTTGGTTTGTTTGATACCGGCAACTTCAAGATAGGCGATACGCTTACCGAAGGGGAGATGATGCAGTTCACGGGTATACCAACTTTCTCGCCAGAGATATTCAAAGAACTGGTGAACAAAGACCCGATGAAGACCAAGCAACTGGATAAGGGTATACGCCAGCTTACAGATGAAGGTGTAGCCCAACTGTTTACCCAGCATGGTGGCAACCGTAAGATAATTGGTTGCGTGGGTGAGCTTCAGTTTGAGGTTATTCAGTACCGCCTGTTGCAGGAGTATGGTGCGTCTTGTTCGTTTGTGCCGCTTGCATTTTACAAAGCCTGCTGGATAACCGGTGATAAGAAAGCCATTGATGATTTTGTGCGCTTTAAGCAAAGCAACATAATGGAAGATAAAGATGGCAACCTGGTGTACCTGGCGCAAAGCGAGTGGTTCCTGAATACGGAAAGACAAAACAACCCGAAGATAGAATTCCACTTTACCAGCGAGTTTAAAACCGCTATGCAGAGCTAATCAATCAAAGATATTGGTTATAAAATGCCTGGACTTGTTTCAGGCATTTTATTCATATCTCATCTTTTATATCTGTTGTTCAATTTTGTTGAAATAATAAAAAAATAATTTTTTTTCTGTGCGACATTTAAGCACTAAAACACTTATTGGGATTGTGTTTAATTGACCAAATGCCGCATGTCCGGTTTTGCGTTTTTAGCAAAATTGAACAACGATTATTGCTTTTTTATATGTCAAAGAACTGGGATAACGAGGTGAATTATCATAGCAAATATACTATTATTTATTGTTTTTATTAATTCATTTTTTATACTTTATAAAGTAACGCAGCATACAGTAAAGTTTGGTAACGTTTACATAACAATAGTTATCTTGCTGTGCTGCAACAATTTGTAATTGCCATCTTATACTTGTTTTACACGTTAACATAATTATTGGTTTATATAGACTACCTTTAATAAAGCAAACAATTTGTAAGCACAATTACAAGTAAGCTTTGCAGATTCATCGATTATATTCAGGGTTTTATCTAAGGCACGGGCCATTCATGCTTTCTAGAACTTTATTTGTCGAGGCCAATGGATTTAGTGTTGGAGTTGGTACACACAAATTAAAGGAGGGTTTAATGGTTAATTTTTCAGAAGCCTATACACAGGCTAAAGCACAGGCTAAGAGAGATGCTTACCAGCATCTAATAGGTTCAACGTATTACAATAACCAGTCGGATTGGGGAGTTATACAAGATATAGCTATAGCGCCATACGAAAGTTTGAACAGGTACATCTTCGCCTGGTTTTATACACACTATAACGATGCAGTAAGGGCATTAAACTTCTATACAGCACCGTACTTCGATGTCTATATCATCGCCCTTTCCGCAGATGGGAAATCGTACGGGTTCAGGAAGCTGGATAGTTATCTTGAGGGCCAGGTTATCCCGATGGATGTAGTGCTGTCGAAAGATATCAAAAACTAAAGAAGAGAGAATACCCCATCTTTATTAAAGATGTATTTTGACCACGGTGCGCGGTATAAATAGGCTTCCCCTCCCTCGTAGCAACTGGTATAAAACTCAGCATCTACTTCATGGTGCATATAGTCAGGATCATCGAAACTAATAAAATATTGACCTGTAAGAGGGAAATGACTTTTGCGAGTAATTATTTTAGTGATCCGTTCCTTCTTGCCAGATTCAGCATCTTTCTTGAAGCAAATAATTCTCTTCCTTAAAATGCGAATGCCAAAGAATATTAATGGTACTTCCATAAACATAAGATTAAGAAGTATTTGCCCATTGCGATTGACAAGGTAATCAGCTTCTTTTTCAGTCCATTTTATAGTTTTATTTGAAAATTGGGACCTATGCTCGAGCCTGAAACTAAATATAAAGGCACATGGTATAAGTATAATATATGCAAGTACAAAATTCCTCAAACGTGTTTTGTAGATGTATAACAAGTGCTCTTTTTCAATATTAGAAATAGGGTATAAGTTACCGGAAGCTGTATTTACGCGTTGCTGCATTATGCTAAATAACTACTTATATCAAATATATAAAAGCCCCGCATGTGTATGCAGGGCTTGGAACAAAGATTTTTAAACGATTATAATCTTGCTTTTACATTGGCAATATCGTCCAGGCGTTTTTCGGCCAGCTTCATAGCTGCAGCCTGTGTATGTATCTTTTCGGTTTCAGAGAGGTTATAAATCTCTAAAGTGCGGTCGTATATCTTATTTACATTGCCCATAACGCGTTCGCGGTTATAGCCATCCAGTTCGGCAGCTACGTTTATCAGGCCACCTGCATTTATCAGGAAGTCAGGAGCATAGAGTATGCCCTTTTCTATCAGCATAGGGCCATGCACATTCTCATCGGCCAGCTGGTTGTTGGCAGCACCTGCAATTATAGGGCATTTCATTTTGTTGATGCTTTCGGTATTTACCGTAGCACCCAGCGCGCATGGCGCGTATATGTCGAATTCTTTATTGAAAATCTCGTCGTTATTCACTACTTCAACCGAGCGGAATTTATCAACCGTTTGTTTTACTTTTTCCTGGTTGATATCAGATATATAAACCTTAGCGCCTTCCTCTATCAGGTGGCCTACAAGGTACTGGCCTACGTGGCCTACACCCTGCACCAATACTTTTTTACCGCTCAGGCTATCGTTGCCCCATGCTTTTTTAGCAGAAGCCTTCATGCCCATGAATACACCATAAGCGGTGAAAGGAGAAGGATCGCCGCTGCCGCCCATATATTCAGGTACACCTGTTACAAAATCAGTTTCCAGCGAAATGTATTCCATATCGCGCGCAGAAGTATTTACATCTTCGGCAGTTATATATTTACCATTCAGGCTATTGACAAATTTGCCGTAACGGCGCCATAACCCTTCCGATTTTATTTTAGTTGCATCGCCAATAATTACCGCTTTACCACCGCCCAGGTTAAGGCCGCTGATAGCCGCTTTATAGGTCATGCCGCGGCTAAGGCGCAGGGCATCGATAATGCCTTCTTCATGTGTATTGTAATTCCACAAACGGGTGCCGCCTAAAGCAGGGCCCAGTGTGGTGTTATGTATAGCAATGATGGCATTGAGGCCTGAATGGGGATCGTGGCAGAAAACAAGCTGTTCGTGGCCCATTTGCTGCATGTGATCAAATACAGATTGCTGCATATTAATTATTTAAGGGTGTAAACCTAATGAAAAACCTAATAACCCACCACATACGTGTATGGAAAGAAGCATTTTTTTATAACCATTTTTTTTGTTGACGGAAGTGTTTACTGGTTAGTGATTTATGGAATTTTAATAATGAAAAATGGCTGAAAACTTGTGCAGGTAAAGCTTAGGGTATTATATTTATACGGTAATGTTAAACATAAGATTGTAGCAGGATTATTATAATAATGGCCATGAAGAAGATACTATTAATAGAAGATAATGCTGATGTAAGAATGGTGATGGAAGAAGTTTTGGTGGAAGCAGGTTACAAAGCAATGATAGCTGAAGGCGGGGCAGAAGGAATAAAAAAAGCTATAGAAAGCAAGCCTGACCTTATTGTGTGCGACATAATGATGCCTGATATGGATGGGTATGCCGTGATAGGGGAACTGCACAAACGCCCTGAAACACAAGGCATACCATTTATTTTTATGACAGCACTGGCAGACAGGATGGATGTGCGTAAGGGCATGGACCTGGGTGCCGATGACTATATTACCAAGCCATTGGTGAGCGGTGATGAGCTGGTAAGCGCTATAGAAAGCCGGCTGAGAAAAAATGAAAGGCTAAAACAAGATATACGCACAGGTATGGATGGCATGAACGACCTCATGCAAACCATGCAAGGGCAAGAGTTACTGGATCGTTATAAGGATAACGATAGCCTCAGGTTCAAGAAAAAACAACTGATATATACCGAAGGTGCATTGCCTGCGTATTTGTATTATGTAAAAAGCGGTAAGGTAAAATTGTACAAAACGAATGATGATGGGAAAGAGCTGGTAACTAACATAAGTACCGACGGAGAGTTTATTGGCTACAATGCACTGATAGAGGAAGACGTGTATAAGGAAACTGCCGAAGCCATGGAGGATACCGAACTGTCGCTAATACCTGCGGCCAACTTTAAAGGCATGCTGAATAATAACCGGGATGTATTGCAGAAATTTGTACAGCTGCTGGCTAATAATGTAACCGAGCGTGAACGCCAGCTACTGGAGCTCGCATACAGCTCGCTGCGTAAAAAAGTAGCGAATGCTTTGATCACGTTATTCCGTAAGTATAAAAAAGACAATGTAGAAACATCATCGATAAAAATAGGAAGGGAAAACCTTGCTAATATTACCGGTACGGCTAAAGAATCGGTAATACGCACACTAAGCGATTTTAAAGATGAAAAGCTAATAGATATACGCGAAGGCAGCATCGTAATACTGAGCGAAGAGAAGCTGGCACGTATGCTGAACTAGTGTGTTATTAACCTAACAGGAACCGGATTGGCAAAGTATAGTAAACTTTTACTGCTTTGCCATTTTGTTTTCCGGGCTTCCATTTAGGCATGCTGTTTACCACACGTAGTGCTTCTGCATCGCAACCGCTGCCAATGCCGCGTATTACTTTTGCATTGCTTACACTGCCATCTTCATTTACTACAAATTGTATAAATACTTTACCCTGTATATTATTATCGCGCGCTAATGGCGGGTAGATAAGTTGTTTGCTTAAGTAAGCAACCATATCGCCCTGAAATTCGGGCATCTGTTCAACTACCGTAAAGGGTTTTGTGTCTGTAACTGGCGGTGTTACAATTCCGGTTGTTATTTTCGGAGCCTCTATTGTGCCGCTGATATCGCCGGGTAAACCAATATGTGTGCCGGTACCCGGAACCGCATCTGTTTTTCCGGCGGTTGGCAGGTCTTCAGGTTTCACCAGGTTATCGGGCGTAATGACCGGTGGTGTTAGTTTGGCCGTATTTATTTTTGGGGCGGCGTCAGCAGGTGGAGGTAGTATTACCGGTTTTATGATTGTTGGTTCAATAATATGCGTCATTTCAATTTCGCGATGAACAACAGGATTAGTGTTGACGTGCGTGTGCCTTTTTATTGACCCTGCGATTGCCAGTACGATACATGCGCATACTACAATTAGAATTGCCGTGGTCATGCGGCGCTGATAATGACTGCGAAGCTCGTAACCGCCATATAGTTTGTTGCGGTTATCAAAAACAATGTCGAGATAGCTGGCTTGTAATATGGCTTGCTTTTGCATAACAATGTTGATTTGCTAATAAGAAGCAAATGCATTGTTATTTCCACAAAACGGTTTGTAATTTATTTGTCAGCCTTTGCGCTCTTCTCTCCACTGGTCGCGGTGCTTACGTAGCGGGTGGTCTTTCGATTTGTTGAATACCATGATACCATTCTCACGGCCGGCACGGCGGGCGCGCTGCTCATCGGGCTCAAGATGTTTTTCCTCTTTACAGGTTTCGCTGCAACAACCATCCAGTTTTGCCGCACATTCATCACACTGAATGAATAATAAGTGGCAACCGTCGTTCAGGCAGTTTGTGTGTGTATCGCAAGGCTTGCCGCAGGTGTGGCATTGAGCAATTACATCGTTGGTTATACGTTCGCCCAGGCGGCCATCGAACACGAAGTTTTTACCAATAAATTTTAGCGGGAGGTTTTCTTCTTTCGCTTTGCGTGCATATTCAATAATACCACCTTCCACATGAAACACGTTTTTAAAACCGTTGTGCAATAGATATGCACTGGCTTTTTCGCAGCGTATGCCACCTGTGCAGTACATCACAATGTTCTTATCCTTCTGGTCTTTCAGCATATCGACCGCCATAGGCAGCTGGTCGCGGAAAGTATCAGACGGAACTTCAATAGCATTTTCAAAATGGCCCACTTCGTATTCGTAGTGGTTGCGCATATCTACTATGATAGTGTTTTCTTTTTCAGCAAGTTCATTAAACTCTTTCGCTTTCAGGTAGTGGCCTGTTTTACCGGGATCGAAGCTGGGATCATTAATGCCATCGGCTACAATTTTTTCGCGCACTTTTATTTTCAGTACCCAGAAAGATTTACCATCGTCATCTACAGCAATATTCATTCGGATGCCGTTTAGCTCGGGCGCTGAAGCATACAATATATCGCGAAAGGTTTCGTAATTGTTGGCAGGCACGCTAACCTGTGCGTTGATACCTTCGTGGGCAATATAAATACGGCCAAATACATTCAGCTCGTAAAATTTCTTATATAGTTCATCGCGAAAAGCCTGTGGCTCTGTAACATGAAAATACTTGTAGAAGGAAACTGTGGTACGTGGCTCGGTTTCGGCCAGCATACGCTGCTTCAGTTCCTCGTTCGAGATGCGGTTGTGTAGCACTGGCATTGTGTACCTTCCTTTCTTTTTTGAGGGGTTGAAAAATAGAGCCGCAAAGATAAGAAAAACCTGCTATCAGAAATGTGCCAATCAATAGTGCAGTTTTGAAGCTATATTGATAATTTAGGGTTTATGAGAAAGCTATTGATGTTTTTATTGGCTGTAAGTTTTTGTAGCGCCATATATGCGCAACCTACACCTGTTGAAATAAAACAGTTGCCCGGCCATTACTACGTAGGCACCCGCCAGCAGTTAAAAGACGGAGTGAATTGTTTTGTGATAACCGACCGTAAAGACTATGAAGATTTTTTTGGGAAAACAGACAGGGCCGACACACCTAAATTCAGTAAAGAGATAATGCTGGTATTGCTAATGCCGGCATCGAAGAAAGACTCTAAGATGGAGTTTAAGAAAGTAGATATGAAGGCGGGAGATTTCGTGGAGGCCTATTGCGCGCTGGATCTTAACAAAGGTAGAATGCCTTACGAGGCTTACCCCATAGCCACATGTGTAATACCAAGATACAATGGCGTGAAAAAAGTGAACTTTTACAACGAAAGAGGAATGAAACTTATACAGTCAGTACCTTTCAAATAGCAGTTACAACCACCTTAGCGGATTGCGCCTGCTTAGCCAGATGTATTGTTTCATATTCATCCAAAAGGCCAGCACCATATAAATGATAAGTGGTGAGCCAAGCGTCATAAAAGAGATATAAATAAACCATAGCCTGATGCGCGGCGATGCCACACCCAGTTTTTCGCCAATGGCAGCGCATACGCCAAAGGCCTTCCATTCTATAAAACTTTTGAGATTGACTAGCTTGTGGTACATACGTGGTTACAAAACTAAGTGATAAGCACACCGCTACCAATACATAAGAAAATTTTGTGCCAATTTTAGCGCGCTCCCTCGAAAGAAGATTTAATATGCGTATAGGCCTTGCCAAGGTTTGCGATAATATCGCCCGCCAGCATAGCCTCCTGCGATTGTGCTGTTGCTGCATAATTGCCCGCGAGGCCGTGCAGGTATATACCTAAAATAGCGGCATCGTAAGGTTCATAACCTTGCGCTGCTAACCCGGCCAATATGCCCGTTAGCACATCGCCACTGCCGCCGGTTGCCATGCCCGCATTGCCTGTTATGTTATAATAGCATTCCCCTTCAGGGCTTATTGCCACCGTGTGATGATCTTTTAGAATAATATGAATATTATGCTTCATTGCCCTTGTGCGTGCCAGTTCGAGCCGCTGCATGGTGTTGCCTGTTTCACCGAATAGCTTGCTGAACTCTTTAGGGTGGGGGGTAAGTATGCTGTGCGCAGGTAGCTTATGTAGCAAATCGGGTTGTGCTGCAATCATGTTCAACGCATCTGCATCTAATATCAGCGGTTGTTTACAAATATCCAGAAAGTCAGTAAAAGCACGGACGGTCTCCGGTTTAGTGCCAATACCGGGGCCTATGGCAATGCTCTGCATATTGTTCCAGTCGCTAATACGGTTGATATGTTTTTCTCCTTTTGTAATGCAAAGTGCCTCCGGAACGGTGGATTGCATAATACTATACCCGCATTCGGGTAGCAGTGCCACCACTTTGCCAGCGCCTGAGCGATAAGCAGCCCCGGCGGTTAGTGTTATCGCACCCACCATGCCGTAGCTGCCACCGGCTACATAAGCCGTACCGAAGCTGCCTTTGTGAGTGAACGGTTTGCGTGGGCGGTATATATCATTAATCACCTTTTCATCAATAATATGATAACTGCTATGAGTAGAATCGATAAAGGTTGGATGCAGGCCGATATCGAGTATATGGATATTGCCGGCCAGGCTACCTGTTTCGGGATGTAAAAATGAACGCTTATAGAACTGAAAGCTGAGTGTATCGGCGGTTTCAATAATTGCTGCGCCCGCGTCAGGTATGTTATCGGCGGGCATACCACTGGGTATATCAATTGCCAGCTTCCTGTTAGGCGTATCATTAATATGACCAATAAAGTTGGCTATCCAACCTTCTGCTGCACGGTTGAGGCCTGTGCCAAGAATAGCATCTATTATAACAATATGAGGGCCTATGTCTGTAATATATGTATCAGGTTGCAGTATTTGTACCAGGTTATTGTCAATAGCCTGCAGCCGCTCCAGGTTGTGTTTACAATCGGCAGACAGGTCAGTGCTCATTTGCAGCAGGAAAGCCTTGGCCTTGTACCCCTGCTGGTAAAGTAAACGTGTAATAGCAAGCCCATCGCCGCCATTATTGCCTGTGCCACAAAGCACAATAAATACACTTTGCTGTGGCAGATTATCCTTTATCCATCGTATGCATGCACTGGCTGCGCGCTCCATAAGTTCGGTAGAAGAGATGCCCGACGCGTGTGTGGTGTACGCATCGCATGCCTTTATTTGCGAAGCTGAGAATATCTTCATTACGGCAAAATAAGTAAAAAATGATACCTGCTATGTGAACCTTTAGAAGATAGGATTGGACGGAAATGCTACATTTGGTCACTATACTGTAATTCCTATCTTTGTCGCGCGCACCAAAAGTAAATAAAAGCGTATTTTTCCGCCACAAAATAATCTTATTGTAAAAATATATATTATATGCAAAAACGCTCGGGCCTTTTAGCCATCCTGTTTTTATGCCTATCGGCAGTTGCATTCGCCCAAACAGGTACTATTAAGGGCTTTGTTTACGATCGCGCATCGGGTGAGCCAATGATATTTACAAACGTGTTGCTGGAAGGTACTACCATGGGTGTACAAACCGATGTAAACGGTTATTTTTCAATGCCCCAGATACCGGAAGGTACTTATACCATTTTTACCAGCCTTATTGGCTACGATACTACCCGAACTACGGTAACCGTGAAATCGGGCAGTGTTATTACTAAAAAACTTTTCCTGGGCCAAAAGCAAACAGAACTGAGAGGCGTAGAAGTATCGGCACGTAAAACCGAAAAAATAACCCAGGTAAACGCAGGTAGCCTGACGGTAACAGCAAAAGAAATGAAGATGATGCCCAGTTCGGGTGGCGAACCGGATATTGCCCAATACCTGCAGGTTGTTCCCGGTGTTGTATTTACCGGCGACCAGGGCGGACAGCTTTATATACGTGGTGGTGCGCCTTCGCAAACGGGTATATTATTAGATGGTGTCACTATTTATAACCCTTTCCACTCAATAGGTCTTTATTCGGTATTCGAAACAGATGCGATACGCAATGTTGATGTACAAACAGCAGGTTTTGGTGCGCAGTATGGTAACCGTACATCGGCAATACTGGATGTTCGCACTAAAGATGGTAATAAAAACCGCCTGTCTGGTAAAGTTTCTGCTTCACCTATTATGGCAAGAGTAATGCTGGAAGGCCCGCTGGCAAAATCTAAAAAAGAAGGTGGGTCTGCAACAACATTCCTGTTATCGGCTAAACATAGTTACCTGAGCTCAACTTCACAATCGTTATATGGTAGTTTTGGTGAACCTTTTAAAAGCGGTTTGCCTTTCGACTTTACCGATCTGTATGGTAAAGTGACTTTCAGCAGTGATAATGGTAGTAAGCTTAATTTATTCGGTTTCAATTTTAATGATAAAGCTAAATTGCTTGATCCCGGTACCCATGCTGAAAATGCGGCTTATAAATGGAACGCTACCGGCGCAGGCGCTACTTTCGTAGTAACACCCGGAAGCAGTTCGGCACTTATAAATGGTAAGTTCGCATACTCTAAATATGATGTAGAGTTGAACGAGAAAAATTATGTGCCAAGGAAAAGTGGGGTATCGGGCTTTGAGGGCGCTATAGACTTCACCTACTATTTTCCAAGATATAGCCAGATAAAATACGGTATAGAAGTTAGTGGCCTATACACAACTCTTGACTACGTAAGTGAAAGCGAGAAAAGCGTAACGAGCAGCCTGGAGCGCCGTAACACAAATGGTGCGTTGTTTGTTTCTTATCGCAAGAATTTTTCTGAGAAGTTTATATTTGAACCAAGCGTACGCATACAATACTATTCGGCTTTAGCTAAGTTATCGCCTGAGCCACGTTTGGGTATGAAATACAATATATCTAAAACAGTGCGCCTGAAAGCAGCTGGTGGTGTATATTCTCAAAACCTGTTGAGTACAAAAAGTGACAGGGATATTGTAAACTTATTCACAGGTTTCATATTGAGCCCGGATGAGCGTCTTAAAAACACAAGTGGCGAAGACGTAAACACTAATCTGCAAATGGCCTACCACGCATTGGGTGGTATAGAAGTAGATATAAAAAATGTTGAGCTGAACCTGGAGCCCTGGTATAAGAATTTTACACAGCTAATTGAATTCAACCGTAATCAGCAAAACGCAACCGATCCTGACTTCCAGGTGGGTAGTGGTATTGCGCGCGGTATCGATCTTTCGGCAAGATACAATCAAGGCCGTTTATACTTATGGGGTGTAGTATCGTACCAGGTGATAGAGTATAAATCAATCGATTCAAAAGGTGAGGTACAAACATATCCGCCGCCATTCGACAGACGTGTAAACATAAACCTGTTGGCTAGCTATGCAGCCGGCAAAAAGAAAGACTGGGAACTATCGGCACGTATGAATGTTGGTTCTCCATTCCCTTTCACACAAACGCAGGCGTTTTGGGAAAACCAGTCAATAGAAGGTATCCAGGGAAATGTTAACCAGGGAAATGGTAGCCTTGGAATATTGTATGCTGATGCTATCAATGGTGGCCGCTTGTCGTGGTATCATCGTTTGGATATCTCGGCACGTAAAAGGTTTATCTTAGGCGCATATTCTAATCTTGAAACAACGCTGAGTGTTAGCAATGTTTACAACAGGAACAATATATTTTATATTAACCGTACCGATAACCAACGCGTTTACCAGCTGCCTATATTCCCGAGTTTGAATGTAACGTGGAACTTTTAATCAGAGACCATTTGGATGAAGCAAAGGAAAAAACAAATTATAACACGATGCCTTGTTTGTATAGCTATCAGTTTGATAGCCTGCAACAAGGCATCGGCTCAAATACATACGCCTCACTTACCTGAGAATAGGTGGCTGGTGCTTGCAGAAGAACAATTTCAGCAAGGCCATTTTAGCCTGGCTACACAATCGGCAGATAAGTATTTGGCATATACAGCACCTACAGTAAACAGGCAACAGGCTTCCGATGCAGATAAAGCAAAGTTTTATATCATTGTCTCTTCGCTAAAACTAGACGGCGAAAATTGTGTAGATGATGCGATAGCTTATGTTGGCCAAACACCTAACCCCGCCTATCAGCAAAGAGTGTCGTATCACTTAGCGCAGTATTATTTTCACCACAACCAGCTTACAGAAGCCATACCATATTACGAAAAGGCAGGCATTGCTAACCTGAGCAACCAGGAGATTGCAAATGCTAAATTTGAACTGGCCTATTGCTACTTCAACAATATGGAGTTTGATAAAGCCATACCCTTATTTAGCGCTATAAGAGAGGCCAGCGGGCCATATACTACAGCCGGTAATTATTATTTTGGCCTGCTTGCGTACAACCAGGGCAACTATGAAGAAGCTTTAAAAAGCTTTAAAAAAATTGAGAACGAAAAGCAATACAAGGGCATAGTACCTTATTATGTTGCTGAAATATATTATTTCACAGGCAAGCCTGATAAGGCTCTGGAAGAAGCCCTGCAACTAATACAAAGGCCCGAGAAACTGTTTTATGATAATGAATTGCATCTTCTTGCCGCACAAGTGCTTTTTGAAGAACAGCGCTATGGAGATGCATTGCCCTATTTTGAGCATTACTACGAGCATGCCGACAAAATAAGGAAAGAGGATATGTACGAAATGGGTTATTCTTACTATCGCGTAGATGAATGGAAAAATGCGATAGAGAAGTTCAAACCATTGAGTGACAGCCGCGATTCGCTGGGGCAAACGGCAATGTACCTGCTGGGTGATTGCTACCTTAAAACCAATGATAAGAAAAGCGCACGAAATGCTTTTGGAATATGTGCTGATATACCGTTCAATCCCGGCCAGCAGGAAGCTTCGCTTTTATTAGCTTCCAAGCTATCGTATGAAATGGGTTACTATAACGATGCTGTTGGTTACATAAGAACATTGTTAGCCTCATATCCGCAAACTGAATACAAAGACGAAGCGAAAACACTACTGTCTGACCTTTTGATAAAGACCGGCAATTATGCTGATGCATATAACCAGCTACTGGAAGTAAGCCGCAGAGACGAAGGTTTTGGGCGGGTGTATCAAAAAGTGACGTACGGCTATGCTATGTTGCAAATGAAGAATGGTGCATGGGCAGAGGCGCTAAAGTTACTAGGATCGTCACTGGCGTACCCCGTTAATGATGTATATGCCGCTGCAGCAAATTTTTGGGCCGCAGATATAGCATACAGAATGGGTAATTATGGAGATGTGATAGATTATAGCAGCAGGTTTTTGCAAAGTGACGCCAACCGTACTGCACTCCGCCAGCTAAGCCCTGAGGCAACATTGGAAAATGCTAACCTGAACATGGGTTATGCGGCAATGCAACTGCAAAACTATGGTGCCGCGCAAGCATACTTTAATAAAGCCCAACAATCGAAAAGCCAGGATGACAACTTTAGGATAAATGCAACGCTGAGAGAAGCAGATGCGGTAATGATGCAGAAAGACTACGCCAGGGCTGCTTCTTTATACGATAAAGTAATTACTGCAAATGGCCCTGATGCTGATTACGCCCGCTACCAAAAAGCAATATTGCTTGGTTTGCAAAGCCGTAATAATGATAAAGCTGCGCTATTGCAAATGCTGGTGAATAGCACGCCACCATCGTCTTATGCTAATGATGCCCGCTATGAGTTGGCGCTATTGTACATAGAAGATGATAAGTATCAGCAAGCTATAACAATGCTGCAATCATTAACGCAAGGAGATGAGAAGCGTAATCTTGCCCCTAAGGCATGGATGAAAATAGGGTTTGCACAACAGCAAATGAATGATGTGCCCAAAGCAATAGAGGCTTACAAGCATATTATAACAGGCTACCCGTCATCAGACGAACGGACTGCTGCGCTCGATGCATTGAAGAGCCTTTATATACAAAGTAACCAGCCCGGCGCTTATGCTGCATTGCTGAAAGAAAATAATATTTCATCGGCTGATGATAACTCGCTCGATTCGGCATATTATGCGGCGGCGGAAACACAGTTTGCAGCCGGAAAATGGGATAAGTCCAGGGATGCAATGGACAAATATTTACAGCAATATCCCAACGGTGCATTCGCAGTAAAGGCTAACTACTATAAAGCTGAAAGCCACTACCAGCTAAAAGAATATAAAGAAGCCCTTGCGGGTTACGATGCTGTGTTATCAGCTCCCTGGAGCGATTTTACGGAAAACAGTGCGCGTAAGGCTGCAACTATCAGTTACCAGCAAAAGGACTATAATGCCGCATTGGGCTATTATGAAAAACTGCGTAACAATGCTATTGCAAAAGAAAACCTGCAACTGGCTTATACAGGCCTGATGCAAAGTAACTATGAGTTAGGTAAATATGAAGAAGCTACAGCCTATGCCGATACATTAACAGCTATACCGGGTGTTGATGACCAGGCAATGAACAGTGTACTGTTATATAAAGCAAGATCGCTGCAGCAATACAAGCGCAGGGAGCAGGCATTAACAATATACATGCAGCTTGCCAACCAGACAGTAAATAATGATATAAGTATTGAAGCGCGTTACCGTATATCAGAAATATACCTGGAGCAAAATAAACTGAAAGAGGCAGAGGCCGCAGCTAATGTATCGATAAAAAAAGCGGGCGGCAATGATTACTGGATAGTTAAATCTTATCTGCTGATATCAGATGTACTGGTCAGGCAAAAAGACTATTTCAACGCTAAAGCTACTTTGCAAAGTATAGTTAAGAATGCTAAAAGCGAAGAGCTGAAAAAAGATGCAATGGTGAAGCTGGAAGAAGTGAAGACATTGGAAAAACAACAAAGTAAACTATCTGAATAATAGGGAACATGAGGATCAGGAACCTGTATATATTATTAATAGTGTTACTCTTCACATCGCTGCAAGCTACTGCACAAAGGCAGAAGAAAAAGCAACCTGCGAAGCAGAAGAAAACTGCTGTGGTAAAGAAAAAGACTACTGCGAAAAAGAAAGCTGCCTCGCTGAAAACTGCTGAGCCAATAGTGGTTAAGGATACTATAATAAAAGGCGCTACCATTGAAATAATACAATCGTACAAACCGGAAATTAGAAGTACGCCTAAGCCGGAACTAATTCCAAATCTTCCACCTGTTGATACATCAATACCTGCGCTTACTTATGTCGTACCTCAACAAACACTATCTTATAATTACACATCTTTCCCTTTAAGGCCACTGGCTTTAGGCGCTGATACTATACAAATACCCTTTGCTAACTATGTAAAAATAGGCGGTGGTAATTTGTCAACCATATTGCTGGATGCGGGAATAAGTAGCTTGCGTGGTGATAATTATGAAACGAATATTCAATTACATCACTTATCGCAAAGCGGAGCAATAGCTGACCAGAAAACTTCGTTGAGTGATTTGAATGCAGAAGGTACTTTACATAGTAATGGTAACACATGGCATGGAGCATTGGGCGTGCTAAGAAATCAATACAATTATTATGGTTACGATCATGAGTTGTATAGCTATACACGCGATTCTGTTAAGCAGGCATTTACTGGTTTAGCTTTGGCGCTCGATATGAAAAATGAATTGCAGATGGTAAGCGGGCTAGACTATCATCCCCAAGTAGCACTGCAGTTGTATGGCGATCGCTTTGATGCATCGGAACGTAGTGTGCGTATTTCTGTACCTGTAACTTATAGCTTCGATAGTTCATTGCAAGTTGCAATGGGCATAAATGGATATTTTACACAGTTCGTAAACAATGTAACCAGCCAAAGCAATAATGTCTTTCAACTGACACCAGCGGTTTTCTTTACTAAAAATGGCCTTAAAGCTAAGATAGGAATTAATCCTACGCTTGGTAAAGGTGCGTCTTATTTATTACCCGATATCTCTGCAAACTTTACGATACCTAACACACAATTTGCCATACAGGCGGGCTGGAGTGCTAACCTGAGGCAAAATACTTACCAGCAATTGAGTACATTGAATCCGTATATGTTCAACACATACAGTGTAAAACAAACACGTGCTGACGAAGTGTACGCCACATTACAAACTAATGTAGGCAATCATCTTACGTTGAATGGGCGTGTTAGCTGGTGGCAGTATAACTACCTGCCACTGTTTGTAAATGATACAATAACTGACAATAAACAATTCAAAGTCTTATACGATAGTCGTGTAAATGCAATATCTGTGCAAGCTGCAGCAAGATATCATATAGCCAATACTTTTGAAATTGGGTTTGCAGGTACCTGGTACAATTTCTACAATAAAACATTTGATGAAGTTTGGCACGAACCTGCGGTACAAGTAAAAGGGGATCTTTCTGTAAAGCCGATACCTGAATTAACTATTACAGCATACCTTTCTGTGCTGGATGAAATATATGCACTGGCAAAAGGTGGACAGGCTGATAAGCTGAAAACTTTTGTTGATATAGGTGCAGGCGCGGAGTATATGATCATACCAAGGTTGTGTTTATTCTTGCAAACAAATAATTTACTGAATAGCAAAAATGAGCGCTGGATGGGATACCAGGCTTATGGGTTGAATGTGTTTGGAGGACTTAGGTTTAAATTTTAAATAACCTGTAATGTATTCAGGTTTTATTTGGTTTGCGTAATTTACATACCAATCATAACACACATATAGATGGATATTGCCAGATACATCGGGCTCTTCTTACTGAAAAACCACTTTTGTTATATACATGGGTTGGGTAATCTTGAGATGAAAAAGAAGAGTGCTTTTCACGATGGTACATCTTTAAATTCACCGGCCTATGAGGTTATTATAACACCCGGTGGTTCTATCGATGACACCTTAGCTAATTTTATAGCAACTAACGAACAAATAAGTATATCGAAGGCGGCGAATGCGCTGCGCGATTTCAGTACACAGGCTAAAGCTGATCTGCAGGAGGGAAAGGAAGTTGTTATACCATCGCTTGGTAAGTTCATAGAGCAAAATGGTAAGGTGAATTTTATAACCGACCCGCATATACAATATACACCGCGGGGTGTACCCGTGTTGCGCAATGCCGTAAAACAACCTGAACCTGTACGGCCACAGCAACAATATGAACCACAACAACCTGTTGATACCCCTAATAATTATAAACCCTACATAGAACAGGAACGTAGTGGTGTAAACTGGAAAAGGATAGCGCTAATAGTTGGTTTGACAATATTGGTTGTAATATGCGTTGTATTTACTATTAATTATTTCAATGACAAACCGCAACCGCAGCCTGAACAAGAAGTGCAACAAGCTACGGAACCAGTTGTAGATTCGACTGTTGTTACTGCGCCACAGCAAAGTACTGCGAATGTAAATAGCGATGGTACTATGAATTATAAGATACTATTGCAGGAATATAATACTGCAGCAAAGGCAGACAGGCGTGTAAAAACGTTGACAAGCTATGGGTATACGGTGGAGATGGCAACAAAAGACTCCGGTACTTTTTATGTATTGCTGCCAATAACTTCGCTGCCTGCAGATACTACACGTATTCTGGATTCTGTTGCGCGGGTATTAAATCCTGCAGGGGTAAGTATTTATCAATAACAGACAACGAATAAATAATAAAAGCGCCTTATGAGGCGCTTTTATTATTTGCCTTCTAATATCAATAAGCTTTCAAGTACAGCATAAGTAGCGGGGCATACTGTTGCATTCTTTAGGGTAAGTTGTACGCGTTTCAGCAGTACATCTTCATCGGTGTATGGGTATCTTCTGCAATCGCTGGGCCGGTCTTCATAAATATTACAGGTATTATCCGGGGCTAAAAAAGGGCAGGGCGATTGCTTTACTACATAGTCGCCATCTTCATCAAGACGCAGGTAGCGATCTACAAGATCCCCTTCCTTTATACGCAACGTTTTAGCTATGCGTTTTATATCGGGTGTTTTGAAACGGGGGGAGTAATTCTTGCAACAATTGGCGCAACTGAGGCAGTCTATTTTACTGAAAGCTTCTTCGTGTAACTGCGGCAGAGCTTTCAGCATTTTATTCTTATTGCCTTTCTCAAGCAGCCTTTTGTAAAGTTTCTGTTTTTCTTTAGCTACCTGCCTCCAATTTTCCGGTATCCCACTATGCTCATTCATATATTGAAAAAGGGTTGCGAACAACCCTTAGTAAAATTACAAATTCATTTTGTCCATTATCCGTTCCAGGTCTTCATCGTTGTAAAATTCTATCACGATGCTACCCTTGCCATTTCGTTTTCTGTCTAGTTTTACCTTGGTAGAAAAATGAGAGGCTATATTGTCTTCTATACGTTTAAAAGCCGGTGGCAGCTTCACACCTCCGGTAGCATTATTTGAAGGGACTGATCTATCCGGCTGTGCCATATTTTTTACCAGCTGTTCTGTCTGCCTTACCGATAAACCTTTTTCATTCACTTCGCGGAATACATACAATTGCTGATCCACCAGGTCGAGGCCAATAATGGCACGTGCATGGCCCATGCTCATACTGCCATCACGCACTGCTTTTTGTATATCGGGTGGTAGTTTCAGTAAACGTAAATAGTTGGCTACAGTGCTCCTTTCTTTCTTCATGCGTTCCGACACTTGTTCCTGTGTCATATCGCATTCATCCATCAGACGTTTGTAGCTTAGTGCAACTTCAATTGCATTCAGGTCTTCGCGCTGCAGGTTTTCAAGCAATGCCATTTCCAGCAATTGCTGGTCATCGGCAGTACGTATATATGCAGGTATATCCTTCAGGCCTGCCATCTTCGAAGCGCGTAAACGGCGCTCGCCCGATACAAGTCGGTATTTATTATTGTTCAGTTTTACAACCGTAACTGGCTGTATAATATCGTGCAGCTTTATGCTTTCTGAAAGTTCCTGCAATGCCTGCTCATCAAAATCGCGGCGTGGCTGCTTAGGGTTAACTTCTATTTGCTCAAGCGGAATACGAATAATGCTGCCTGCATTTTGTCCTGAAACAGAAGCGGGAACCGAACCTTCGGTAGTTTTTATTTCTTCGTCGATATTGTTGAGTAAGGCACGAATACCTTTACCCAAAGCCTGCTTTTTATTGTTCTGAGACATGGTCGCCTGTTTCGAAAATTTTGTCCTCGTTCTTTATCTTAGTAAGGTTGTTCTTCTGCAATATTTCTTTGGCAAGGTTCAGGTAGTTGACCGCACCTGTACTTTCAGCATCATACATTAATGCAGGCTTGCCGAAGCTAGGCGCTTCGCCAAGGCGTGTATTGCGGTGTACAATTGTATTGAAAACAAGATCGCCAAAGTGGTTCTTGATCTCTTCCACTACCTGATTCGATAAGCGAAGGCGACCATCGTACATGGTCATCAGAATGCCCTCTATCAATAGTTCGGTATTAATCCTTGTTTGTACTATTTTAATAGTGTTCAGCAATTTGCCCAAACCTTCCAATGCAAAGTATTCGCACTGTACCGGTATTACTACACTATCTGCTGCGCTTAGTGCATTCACTGTTATCAGGCCAAGCGATGGTGAGCAATCGATAATGATAAAATCGAAATTGGCACGTTGTTCATCAAGCGCCTGACGCATCACAAATTCGCGGTTTGGGTGGTTTATCAGCTCTATTTCAGCGCCTACAAGGTCAAGATGAGAAGGTATAAGAAACAGGTTAGGTGTTTCAGTTTCCAGTATCACATTGGCAGCAGGCGTTTCATTCACCATGCAGTCGTACAGGCTTAGCTGTATGTTTTTCAGGTCGAACCCATTGCCCGTAGTGCTATTTGCCTGGGGGTCGCCATCTACCAGCAGGGTTTTATATTCCAGTGCCGCAAGGCTTGCCGCCAGGTTTATAGCCGTAGTAGTTTTACCTACGCCACCTTTTTGATTTGCAATTGCTATTACTTTAGCCATATCCTTTCTTTAATCTTCATTGCGCAGCCAGGCTGCATATTTTACAGGGTTATTGTTTCGCCAATATTAGGCAATATCAACTCTTTACCCGCATTATTAAAAGCTTCTTTCGCTTTGTTATGATCTATTTTAATAGGGGGAAACGTATCGAAGTGGACACCTATTACCTTATTGCATTTTATAAAGTCTGCAGCTATTACAGCATCCTCAGCATTCATGGTGAAGTTACCACCAATAGGCATAATAGCGAAATTGAGCTTTGCGTAGCGAGGTACCAGCTGCATATCCATCGTAAGGCAGGTATCGCCGGTAAAGTAAAAATCGCCTTCTTTGTTCTTTATGATAAAGCCCCCGGGGTTGCCTCCATAAGTGCCATTGGGCAGGCTACTACTGTGTGCAGCAGGTACAAAGCGTACATCGCCAAACTCAAAGGTATAAGGGCCAAAGTTCATGCCATGTGTTTTTGGGCATCCTTGTTTCTCGGCCCATGTGGCTATTTCAGCAGCACAAATAATGGTAGCACCGGTACGTTTCGCGATGCCTACCAAATCACCCACATGGTCGCCATGCCCATGCGACACCAGAATATAGTCGGCTTCAATACTGTTTATATCAATATCCTTAGCCAATTCATTTCCTGTAATGAAAGGGTCAAATAACAGTTTTTTGCCACCTGTTTCTATAGCAAAGCAGGAATGCCCGTAAAACGTAAACTTCATCTAATTATTAAAATTTTAAGCAGGTGTAGGATATACTACAAAATTAACGTCTGAACGTGACATTTTTACGCTCAACGTACAAGATGTGGATAATATAAAATCTTAAATTATAGCTGTATTTCGTATTGTGTTTTTAAGTATATTATAATGCCAATCGGGTATTAGATATTGATTATATACCCCCTGTTGCAAAAGCCTGTACATTTGCGCATTATCTTTTTTGGGTTTTTGATGATCACGATAATATCCGGTACGAACAGGAAAGACAGCATGACACTTAAAGTAGCTGAGGTTTATAAAAACCTTATAGCTACAACCACCAGTAACGTGCATTTAATATCGCTGGAAGATATGAATGTTTGGGAACGCAGCAGCGATATGGAAGAGCTGGAGAAGAACTACCTCATACCATCGGAAAAATTTGTATTTGTAATGCCGGAATATAATGGCAGCTTTCCGGGTATTTTGAAAACCATGCTCGATAATTCGGATATAAAAAAATGCTGGTGGTACAAAAAAGCAATGATGGTGGGCGTAGCAGATGGCAGGGCCGGCAACCTGCGTGGTATGGAGCATATGACCAATATACTGCACTACCTGAAAATGCATGTGTTTTACGATAAGATACCGCTTAGCCGTATAAATGAAGAGATAAATGATAGAGGAGAGGTGCTGAAACCTGCAACAGCATTGGTTATAAAAAAACAAATAGAAGAATTCCTGAAATTTTAATTGTACCCGGTTATGTTGTTACGGCTTGTAATCTTTCTTTTAATCATCGGCTTCGCAGAATACTACAGCTATATTGTTGTACGTTCTGCTTTAAGAACATTGCCTCCCGGTGGCAGAAGAATTGTTTTAACACTATATGTATTGCTTTCCATTACTACCTGGGTAGGTATGCTGCTGTTCAGGCAAATAAACTGGGCGGGCATACCGCACATGATCCGCAATATTTATATAGCTTTTACAATAGGTTTCCTGCTTGGTAAAGTAATCATACTACTGGTAATGCTAGGTGACGAAGTAAGGCGCTTTGTGGTTTGGGTAGCCCATAAAATACAGCCTGCTGCACCGGCAACCGCAGCAGCAGGTGAGGTCATCAGCAGATCGGTATTCTTATCCAGGCTGGCATTGATACTGGGTGGTACTATCTTGGGCACTTTTCTTTATGGGATAACCAACAGATACAGGTATAGAGTGCATAGAATACAATTAAAATTCCCCGATCTGCCTGCCGCATTTAAGGGAATGCGTATTGTGCAAATATCAGACATACATTCGGGTAGCTTTGATAACAGGAAAGCAGTGGAACACGGAGCGCAAATGGTGATAGATGAAAAGCCCGACCTGTTACTTTTTACCGGCGACCTGGTAAATAACAAAGCAGACGAGATACAGCCTTATACCGATGTTTTTTCGAAGTTGACAGCCCCTCTTGGGGTTTACTCAACATTGGGCAACCACGACTATGGTGATTATGTAACATGGCCATCGAAAGAAGCTAAGATTAAAAACCTTGACTGGCTAAAAGCCACCCATGCTAAAATGGGCTGGAGACTGCTGATGAATGAGCATGTGGTATTGGAAAGAGGGGGCGATAAAATAGCTTTGGTAGGTATTGAGAACTGGGGCGCTAAAGCAGGATTTCCGAAATATGGCGATATGAAAGCGGCTTATGCGGGGCTGCCTGAAAAGCAAATACCTTTTAAAATATTATTGTCGCACGATCCTTCGCATTGGGATGCACAGGTACGGCCCGAATATTCGGATATACAGCTTACATTAAGTGGCCACACCCATGGTATGCAGATGGGTATAGAGATTCCCGGCTTTAAGTGGAGTCCATCGCAATATATATATAAAGAATGGGCTGGCCTGTACCGTGAGGGCAAGCAATACCTGTATGTGAACCGCGGGTTTGGTTTCCTAGGTTACCCCGGCAGATTGGGTATATTGCCTGAGATAACGGTTATTGACCTAGTGTAACACCTTTTTCAGCAATTGGGCTACAACTTCGTTGCGTGGTTGTAAAAGATCGTTGGAAGCATCTTTCCAAGCTGTTTTCATTTCATGCATCAGTTCTATCAATTGCTCTGTATTATTTCCGGTCTTCACTTCCGATGCTGCTTTAGCTGTTTTAGGTTGAGATACTTTTATGTGTAAAGTTTTGCTCATAGTTTTGAGAATAGATTTTAAGAATAAACGGCTAATAATATAGTTTATTGTATTGTATATGGTTTTTAAGAAAAATTGATATGGTATAGTTTTTTAAAGTACGAATAAAAGCTCTTATATAAAAATTTTAATTGCGTTCACATGAAGACAATTGGCATTACAGGCGGCACAGGTTTTATAGGTACGCATCTTACCGAAGTGCTGAAAGCGGCTGGCTATCATGTGGTTATATTTACGCGCGACCCTGAACGGCATAAGAAAAAGCAGCATGTGCGCTATGCATACTGGTGCCCTGAAGAGAATAAATGCGACCTTACTTACCTTAAAAAACTGAATGCCGTTATTAACCTGGCGGGTGCCGGTATAGCAGATAAGAGATGGACAGATAAACGTAAAAAAGAAATAGTAGAGAGCAGGGTGGTGGGTACCAGGTTTCTTATTGAACAACTGAAGCAATACGCACCCGATTGTAATACGTTGGTCTCTGCATCGGCTATTGGCTACTATGGTGCAGATAAAAATGGTGTTGCCAGGTTTACGGAAGATGATGCACCGGCTAGCGATTTTTTGGCTAAAACCTGTGTAAAATGGGAGCACGAAGCTGAGAAAGCCGCTAAAGATATGCGCACCGTTATTCTAAGGTTTGGTGTTGTATTAGGTAAGGATGGAGGCATGTATAAAGAATTTGCAAAACCTATGAACCTGGGTGCAAAGCCTGTATTGGGCCCGGGCACCCAAGTGGTAAGCTGGATACAAGTAGAGGACCTTGCTAAACTAATTGCTACCACAGTAGATAAAGAAAATATGAGGGGTGTGTATAATGCCGTTGCGCCGCAATCTGTAACCCATGAAACTTTAGTAAGAACTATAGCAAAAGAAAAAGGAGGTATTAAAATACCGATACCTATACCTTCTTTTGCACTAAAGTTAGCCTTAGGCGAATTGAGTGAAGAAGTATTAAAAAGCTGTACAGTCAGCGCGCAAAAAGTAATAGATGCTGGCTTTCATTTTAAGTACCCCACTATAGGCGAGGCTATAAGTGCTATAGTACACGCAACACACCGGTAATCTATTTATAAGCATAATCGCTTAGGTAAGCATAATTATCAGTAAGGGTACCATCCTCGCAAATAGTTGCACGCTTTATAATGTCTGAGTTTCCGGCTAACAACTCCGAAAGAATAAATTTCTCGAAATGCGAGCCGAAGTATTGGGATGCATCGCGCGGAAGCTCATTGGGTAAATTGTCAACCGCCATTACATCAATTATATTGCGGTCGTTTTGGAAAGGGGCTTCCTTTTCACCTGTTTTCCTGTTGACGCCATAAACAGGGTTGGCAATAGTAGAGGCTCCAAGGTTGATAGGAACTGACCCATCTATATCGCAGGTAATATCAGATATAACACTTGGGCGCCAATCATTACGTTGTATGTCCTGTTTTTCAAAAAGCCTGGCAATATTAGTATCCCAATATATTCCGTTCATTAAAATATCGGTTTGAGGGATATAGGTAGAGAACAGGCATTTATAAGCTTGTGGATTAGCATGAAAATCATCTCGTGAAAAGGTATCATTATCCTTACGCGCGTATAGTACGTTTCCTTTCAGATGTGTGTAAACAGGGTAATCGTACTGGTGGGTAAGAAAATCTTCAGGTTCTACTGATTCAATATCAAAATGAGTCATTACCTCTAAAATGCCAGCAGCTACTTTACCTGAGCCTGTCATTACGATCTTTATATTAGGCAATTTCACCTGTTCGTACGACATGCGTAATGATTCGTAATCTTTTACTTCATGTGCTGTGGGTAAACTAAACAGATCAAATTTCTTACCATAAGTTAGCAAGCCATTGTGTGCACCAACAATACCGGCGTATAAGCCAAAGCCTAATATACGCTGCTCATCGCTATGTGTGAGGCATTCGTAGTCAATCATCCTGATGCGCTTTTCAATAAGTGTCTGCATCAAATGTTGGTTGTAGGGCTGTTTCTTTTTTGTGTGCGAAAAGAAGAAGTAGGTTTTACCTTCTATTAAGCGGTCAGCAGGTACTTCTTTTATACCTATTAATACGTTACAGCTACTAAGATCTTCCGTCATCTCTATTCCCTCTGACAGATAGTCTGCATTGCTATAACACCTGTCGGGCGAAGGTTCCACACTGATCTTTACATTGGGATAGGCCTGCATGATATGTGCGCATTGCTTAGGCGTAAGCGCAACGCGTGTATCGGGAGGGTTCTTTCGTTCGCGTATCAGGCCAATATGTAGCATCAAAGTATATTTTGAGCCGTAAAGATAACGCTAGCATTTCTTCTTTGGATATTATGAAAACTATACATGATTGAGTGAGCATATTTTTAGGAAATACTATTGTTCATTAAGCAAAGAATAAATACATTTGCATCCCCTCCCAAAAAGAGCTGAATGCTCTTTAAAGGTTTTGCCCAGATGGCGGAATTGGTAGACGCGCTAGACTCAAAATCTGGTTTTCGCAAGGGAGTGCAGGTTCGATTCCTGTTCTGGGCACTTTGACCATTGTCAAAACGATACAAAGCCTGTAAATTCAACATTTGCAGGCTTTTTTCATTAGTTCAAATCATCAAAATTTACAGAATTACTTAAAATCTGCTAGCGTCATTCGTGGCACTTTTCTTTTTTGAGAAAAGACGCACGAATTATTATCTAAATGATTGATAGTTAACATGTAAGTCACACTTACATCTTGTTTAAGAACTTGAGTATTTCCAATTTTATTAACCTTAAAGATTAATGTTATGTTGGAAAAAAGCTTAGGGCTGCTATTCTTCTTGAAGCAACCCAAAAATCAGTGTGATGA
>CAMLFX010000021.1 GCA_946479435.1 uncultured Sphingobacteriales bacterium
TAAAAGCATCGTATTGACTTACAGAACCCTTATTGGTAATTTTTTCTTTCAGGTAATCGGTAGCAAAATTCAGCCGGAAAGAAGAGGCGGCCGTATAATTATACGCTACGTTACCTAAATACTGTTCTACAGGTTTAAAATACATGCTGCGGGCAGTACGCAATGTATCGCCATTATATACATCAAAATCGGCTATAGGCTGCGCGCCAGTGAAGTAATTGTGCCCTCCACCTATTGTAAACTGGTTCCTTTCAGCAGCTTTAAATGTTATTGCACCATCTGCATTGTATTTACCAACCGACTGGTAAAAAGTGTTCAGGTTAATGCCCAATGGTTTATTATCTTTTTTAGTGATAATGTTAATAACTCCTCCCAATGCATCTGTACCATATACTACACTCATTGGGCCTTGTACTATCTCTATACGTTCCGCATTGTTCAGGTTTAGTTGCGATAGATTGATATTACCATTCTCACGCCCGTTAACAGGTACGCCATCTATCAATATCTTTACTTTATTACCCTGCATGCCTTGCATGGTCATAGTGCTACCCAAAATTGCATCGCTACCTACATTAATATTCAGTTGCGACTTAAGCACCTCATCCAGCGTTACTGCACCCTGGGCCTGTATGGTAGCTTTGGTTATTACCCGGTAGTTTGATAAGGCGTCTTTCATCTTCTCAGGCCTTGAGAGGCCGGTAACTACTACTTCATTAAGAGAGGTGTACTTCTTGGTGAGCCTTACTGTAAGATTAGTATTCAGCGGTGTGCTTGTATATTCTTTGGTATAGCTTTCATAACCCGATGCTATAACATCTATAGTTGCCGGGTACTTCATTCCACTCACTACTGCATCGCCCATTTCATTCGTTTGCACCGTTGATAACAGCGCATGTGTATTACCATCGTAAACATTTACATAAGCCAGGAACACAGGCTGCCTGCCATCTCTTTCAAGTACAGATACCCTTAGCTGCTGCGCACTTACCTTCGCAGCAACTAACATAAACAAGCAGGCAATAGCCAGGTAACGTCTCATATACTCTTTTCAATTGAAAAGTTCAGCTATCTGAAATCAGACAGCTGAACCTTCTATTAAACCAATCCGAAAGCTTCCTGATGATTAGTGCTGAACGTTCAGCTTCTGAGCCATTCTATTTTGTCCATTCACTACGTTGATGATGTAGTTACCGGCAGGGTATGCCGATGTATTTACCTTCAACGCATTCAAACCATCTTTCAGGCTAACAGTACTATGTAGTACCGTTCTGCCCGCCATATCCGATATAAACAGTTGTGCTTCTTTAGCACCATTTGTATTGATCACCACATTAGCTTCAGTAGCTGCAGGGTTAGGATATATATTCATTGTTTCTGCTGAAGCAACTACTTCGTTTACAGCAGTAGGGAATTCTATCATCCTTTTACGGATAGCATATTCAGCTACTGATGAGCCGGTTGCATAAACGAATTCAAATTGGTAAAGGCCGCCATCTTTGCTCCTTACGAAGTAAGTAGTCATAGAATCTACTTCATACATATTGGTGTTCATGTTGAAGGTTTTCCAGGCGTACCCTATAGAGTTATTAACCGTGTCCATTGGCTCTTCGTGATAATAAGTAGTATCAGGATCAACCGGTGTTACAACTGCTACATTCAGTTTCTGGTTGTTAAGTACACCGGTTACAGGATACATCATGCCAGGTGCAACCTCGTCCATATATCTTGTAAACATAAAGTCCCAGGTGCTGTTTACAGGTTCTCTGTCCCTTATTACATCGTTATTTATATCGTAGTACATGAACAGCTTGTTGCTGTAAGTGGTACCTACCAGTTCCGTTTTGTCTTTCTTGTTCGATCCGTCTATATCAGCAATATGGAAAGTCCAGCCCATATTGGCACCTATGCTTATAAACTCTTCTATCCAAACCTGATATGCCGCTGCACCAACTTTAACAAGGTATATCTTGTCACCTGTTACATTATGCGTTGTCATATCATAATCACCCCAGCCATAGTTAGGAAAACCACTTTGATTCATATTGAAAGCACCGTTTTCCCAGGTAGTAAGGTCATTATATAAGGCGTTAGCTATTACACCCGGAGTATCAGCAACCAGGTTTTGACCAAACTTAGCCGCAGCTGAAAGGCCCATATCGGCTACCATAACGCCACCTGCCACATGGTTGGCTATAACCGACACACTGCGGTCGATACCACCTACAAAGCCAATATGCCAATTGTTGTTAACTTCTGTTTTTACAGAACCATTATGCATGTGATAATAAACATCATTAGCATAACCAGCGCCCATTTTTATAGTATCAACAGACCACGCACCTGCACTCTGAGCGCCGGCATTCATTGTAACCGCTGAAGCAGCTACCAGGAGTAAAGATTTTATATTCATTGAAAGTGTTGTTTTACGCCCCAAAGGTAAACACGCATTATAACGCTGCCTTAACAACCATCAACTCTTTACAATCTTGTGACATTGCGTTACAATTCGCCTAAATCCAGCCCTGAGCGTGCAGGTATTTAGCTATTTGTACCGCATTGGTGGCAGCACCCTTGCGCAGGTTATCGGCTACTATCCAGCAGTTGAGTGTATTAGGCTGCGAATAATCGCGGCGGATACGGCCTACAAAAACTTCGTCTTTACCTGTGGCCTGCAACGGTGTAGGGTAGCCATTGGCAGCCGGGTTATCTATAACTATAATACCCGATGATGTGCCCAGCATTTGTTTTACATCGCCTTCTTCAAAATCATTATTGAATTCGATGTTCACACTTTCGCTGTGGCCACCCATTACAGGCACACGCACAGCGGTAGCTGTTACTTTTATAGTATCATCGCCCATTATCTTCATGGTCTCCTGCGTCATCTTCATTTCCTCTTTCGTATAACCATTATCCTGAAACACATCTATATGAGGTATCACGTTCAGATCAATAGGGTGTGGGTAAACGTTATTCTCCTTACTGCCTGCACGCTGGTCGTTTAGTTCTTTTACCGCTTTCTGGCCTGTACCTGTTACCGACTGGTAGGTGCTTACCACTACTCTTTTGATACCATATTTATCGTGCAATGGTTTTAGTACCATTACCATTTGTATAGTAGAGCAGTTGGGATTGGCTATGATCATGTCCTCTTCAGTAAGCATATAGCCATTCACTTCGGGCACTACCAGCTTCTTGCCAGGATCCATACGCCAGGCCGATGAATTATCGACCACCCTGCAACCCGCGGCGGCAAACCTAGGCGCCAGTTCAAGCGATATACTACCACCTGCTGAGAACAAAGCCACTGCCGGTCTCATAGCGATAGCCGTATCTGCATTTACCACTGCATATTCCTTACCCTTGAACTTTATCTTAGTACCTACAGAACGCTCTGAGGCAACTGGTATCAGTTCAGTAACGGGGAAGTTTCGCTCATCCAGTATTTGCAAAATGGTGCTGCCCACAAGGCCAGTGGCACCTACTACGGCTACGTGCATATTGTAAGTTTAATTTGCTGCAAAGATATTATACCTGACACCATCAAAACGCATAAAACAATTTTCTCTTCGTTGTTCAATTTTGTTGAAAAAATAAAAAAATAAAAAAAATTGTTGTGCGACAGTTGCCCTACGCCAGATACAGTAGTATTGGTTTTAAAAGCTAAAATGTCGCAGGTCTTCTTTTACACACTCAGCAAAATTGAACAACATATACATATTTTTACAATTCTTTAATTATTGTCAGCAAGAAATAATTAATAACAAATATACGCAATTTAAACAAATTAATGCATATTTGCCATGCTTAGGAGTGAGTTGAATAGCAAACCTATAATTATAAATATCAAAGCTGTGCCGAATAAAAAAGTGAGCATAACGTGTTTGATAAATGTTTTGAACCAGCCTTGCTTGTAAAAACGTAGCATGGCAATATACAGGTATGCCCATGCAATAATTACCGCTATTAACTGCAATGTATCGCCGTTAAATATACCACCGGCCATACCTATAAGTAGTACTATAAGCCCGAAGATGAAGCTTACGGTATAAAAATGAATGGCAAATATGGCATGACTAACGAAATAGAATTGCCTGCGCCTGCGTATATAAAGGATATAAAGCAGGAAAGCAAAAACCGGTAAGGATATGAAAAACCCCTTAGAGATAGAATGGAAGAACTTAGCTAAAAACTTGGGTAGGAAATTGATGGGGTCAGCCTCGTAGGCATTATACACTCCTATCCATTTCCTGTCGATATACCGTTGCGGCAAATTGCGTTTTATAGCGCCAGCTTTCACAAGCGAATCGTAATGATGAAAACCGTGCCTGCATTCTTCTTTTACATTTACTACATAAACATGTTTGCCATTAACAATTTTACCACTAAGATTAAATCCGTTGGTATATTTTGTTTGGCGCAGCGAATCGGTAATGCGTATCAGGTCCTGGTCGCGATAAGAAGCAAACTCAGGCTCGTGCAATACGCTTAGCATGACAATAAAAAACACCGATGATATAAACAGGTACATGCGTATAGGATCAAGATAGGCCATACGCTTGCCTTTTATATATTCCGAAGAAAGAAAACCGGGTCTTAACACCAGGTATTTCAATGTAGAAAAAAGTTTACCGTCAAAGTGTGTAACATCATTGAAAAAGTGCACTATCAGGTGCCAAAGCGATTGCTTTGGCTCTACATTTTCTTGCCCGCAATGCTGGCAATACCTGTCTGTCAAAGCCGCATTGCAATTGAGGCATATTTTTTCATTACGTTGCTTTGAATGCGACATATTATGAAGGTGCTACGTTTAAAAAAGTATTGATGATGACGATAACCGTGAGGATACTGATAGAACCTAAACCGAAAAATACCAGCAGCAAAAATTTAAGGAAAGTTTTACCGCTACCTTGCCTGTAAAAACGCAGCATAGCCAGGAATAAATAAACAAACCCGCTAAGAATAAGTATATCGCCCACTACTTCGCCCCAATAACCAAGCCTTGCGATAGTAAAGCTAAGTAGCAATAGCAGGAACATAAAGCAATAAAAATGAAGCGTAAATACTATATGCGATACGTAATAGAAATCTTTACGCCTTATATACAGCAGTTTAAGAAGGAGGGCAATAAGCGGTAGCGTAATAAAAAGCATGTAAGGCAATGAATGGTAGAATTTTTCTCTTAAAGTATGCCCAACCTCACCGGGATGTTCTTTGTGGTACTGCACTGTTTTTAACGACTTGCGTGCAAAGTACCTTTCTACAAGGCCGTCTTTTTCGCTATCCGGCAGTACTTTTTGAAGCGAATCGTAGGCTTTCAGTGTTGTAGGATAGTCTTTTGCATACAATGTTGAGCCATCCGCAAGCGTGTAGTATACAGCGCTATCTCCACCATTGGAAGAATCTATTTCATTTACTTTTTGGCGTATGGTTCCAAAACTTTTACGCAATACCGATACTTCTTTGGTAGTTTTTTTCTGCTTTTCAGTACGGTGGTTCTCATTTACAAAAAACGTTACCAACAGCAGAAAAAACATGGCCGAGATGAACAGGTACATGCGTATAGGGTTGATGTACGACGCCCTGCGCCCCGCAACATATTCTTTTGTAAGAAAGCCGGGACTAAATAATAAGGGCTTTAAGGTGGCAAATAACTTTCCATCGAAGTGCGTCAGGTCTTCAACAAAATGCCTTAAAAGATGCCCGAAGCTTTCTTTGGGTTCCAGGTTCTCCTGTCCGCAATCCTGGCAATAACGGCCGGCAACCTGTGCGCCACAATTAAGGCATGTTTTGTCTTTACGCTGATGCAAATGCGACACGGTAATAATGGTATTTGTAATAAAAATAGAAACTGGGCGGCATTTTTAATATCATCTGGGTTATTTTTGCAATAATAATTACCAACGCCTTCCTTTTATGGACGACAGTCATGAACAGTTAAAATACCCGATAGGCCGCTACGAAACACCCGAAAAATATATGCCCGAGCTGCAAACCGAATGGATAGCAGCGATAGAAGCACTACCACAATGGCTGGACCATTGCATAGAAAACCTTGACGAGGAACAACTGCAAACCACGTACAGGCCCGGCGGCTGGACGGTAGTACAAGTGATACACCACCTTGCCGACAGCCATATGAATGGCTTCATACGCTTGAAACTGGCACTGACAGAAGAAAGCCCAGTAATAAAACCCTACGATGAAAAGCTATGGGCAGAACTGCCCGATGTAGATGCCGTACCTGTAAATGTATCGATAACATTATTGCACGCATTGCACCGCCGCTGGGGCCAGCTGCTGCGCAACATACAACCTGAAGATTGGGAACGCACCTATTACCACCCTGAACATGAGTGCTACATACCCCTTTGGGAAATGACCGACCACTACGCATGGCACGGACGCCACCATATGGAGCAGATAAGACAACTGCGCCAAAGAATGAACTGGTAGATGAATAACAGCCTGCAACCGCTAAAAAGGTTTTTTTTACAATTTGTACTGCTACTATGCCTTTACAGCATAAGCAGATGTGTGTTTACACTTATGAATATTGCATACTTTGGTGGCATAACCCTGCCAATGTATATGCACATGGCATGGGCGGGGCTCAGGTTCGATATAGCTACTATTGTTCTTATCAATCTGCCCTATATACTGCTCTTATTTTTACCATTCCCTTTCTTCAGGCTGAAATGGTGGGATAAGTGGATGCATTGGTTGTTCGTAGTGCTTAACAGTTTTGTTTTTTCTTTCGAAATATCGGACTGGGCCTATTTCCCTTTCACATTAAAACGTGCAACATCGGACGTGCTGGATATGCTGATGCGCACGGGCGATTTTGCCCTGCAGGTGCCCCATTTTCTTACAGATTATTGGTACATATTTGTAACGGTTGCATTAATGGTTTTTCTGCTGGCAAAATGCAATATACTGATACGAAAAGCCACACCCATTGCTGCCCACCCCTGGAAGGGCAGGCAATATGCACTATATACGCTGCAATGCATACTGGTATTTAGCCTATGTGTAGTTGCAGCCCGTGGCGGCTTACAACGCAGCCCGCTGAACATAGGCAATGCCATACAGGCTGAGGGTGGCAAATACGCACCGGTAGTTTTAAATACCCCATATAGCATAGTAGCTACCTATGCCGGTGAGCGATTGCCCGAGCTCCATTTTTATAGCGATAAAGAATTAGCCCAATACATACAACCTGTAAAACAATATACAGCTAACACCTTCCGCCCTAAAAATGTGGTAGTCATTATACTGGAAAGTTTTTCAAAGCAGTTTACAGGGCTGGGCAAATTTAAAAGCTATACCCCATTTTTAGATAGCCTGATGCAACAAAGCTATGTTTGCACCAATGCGTATGCTAACGCATTGCACTCAGCAGAAGGCATTCCGGCTATCATAGCAGGCATACCTGCGCTTATGTCTGAGCCTTTCACTACTTCCTATTACGGCACTAACGGCATTACCGCAATACCCAACCTGCTGAAGCAAAAAGGATACACTACATCGTTTTACCACGGTGGCAGCAACGGCACTATGAGTTTCGACATATTTGCCGCAAACGCCGGCTACGAGAATTATTATGGCCGTAAAGAATATGATAATGAAGCGGATTATGATGGCAACTGGGGTATATGGGATGAACCTTTCCTGCAATATTTTGCTGCCGGCCTGAAAAAAACCAAACAACCTTTTTTCTCTACTGTATTCACCCTTACCTCGCACGATCCTTTTCGCATACCTGAAAAATATCGTAACAGCTTGCCTGATGGCCCGCTGAAAATACAGCAATGCATCGCATACACCGATATGGCACTGCGTAAATTTTTCGAAAGCGCATCGAAAGAAGCATATTTTAATAATACACTGTTTATCATTACCCCTGACCACTGCTCCTTATTAACGCAAGATGATAAAGTGTATAACAATATGGGCTTCTACCGCATACCGCTTATATTTTATGCCCCCGGCGATACCAATATGAAGGGGCGAAACGATGCACTGGTGCAACAGATAGATATACTACCCAGCATTATGGATTATGTGGGTTATGACAAACCTTATTATGCACTGGGCAACAGCATTTTTAAGAATGTGCCGCAGCGGTATGTTATTAACGAACTGAATAAAAGCTACGAATGCGTAATGGGTGACTATATTCTGAAATCGGAAGGGTTTGAGTTTACATCAGTATGCCATTACCCAACCGACAGTGCCTGCACCAATAACCTGGCTACACAACCTGAAGGCAAAGCAGCGGCCGCTAAAATGCAACCATACCTGAAAGCCTTTATACAGGCCTATAACTATGGTATGATACATAACGCGATGGAAGTAAAACAATAAAGTCCGCTATTATTTTTCTAGTTGTTCCGTTGTACCTTTAAAGCGCAAAACCAATCTTACTATGCAACAAGGCTTATTACACTTACATAATTTTATGCGCTGGGTAGTGTTATTATTTGCTCTGCTAACCATTATACGCGGTATGCGTGGAATGGGCGGCGGTAAAGCATTTACCGGCAGCGATAAGAAGACTGCTATGTTCCTGATGATAAGCTGCGATATACAGCTTTTGCTGGGCCTTGCACTCTATTTTATGAAAGGCTGGTTTACCGTACTTACATCGGGTGGCGATGTGATGAGCAATAAATACAACCGCTTTTTTGCGGTGGAACATCTGTTTGGTATGCTGGTGGCTATTGTATTAATACATATAGCTTATGCAAGTGTGAAGAAAAATATTGCCGACCAGGCTAAATTCAAAAAACTATTCTGGTATACGCTGATAGCTGTACTAATTATATTGGCAACCATACCATGGCCTGGTCGTGAGCTGATAGGCCGCCCGCTATTCCCTGGCATGCAATAATTTGTATGGTCAGGAAAATATTGCAGCCCTTTTATACTGCTTATGTATTGCTCACTTTTTTAGTGTGCCTGCTGGTAGCTTTCCCCTTTTTTGTAATTCTTGGTATCAATGATAAACCGGGTGCCCGTAAAATAATCTGGTATATAGTACACTATTGGTCGCTGGGATGGTTGTTTTGTATCGGTATGCCTATGCGCAGGCTGGGATATAACCCTGACTTCAGTCAGCGGTATGTTATTGTAGCCAATCATATCTCTTATATAGACACTATAGATATTTACGCGGCCATCCCTTCTTATTTCCGTACGCTGGCTAAAAAAGAAATGGCTGCCATACCCATATTTGGCTTTGTATATAAGCAACTCACCATACTTGTAGACCGCAGCAGCGCGCAAAGCCGCTCGAAGAGCCTGCGGCTTATGTGGCGCGCGGTGAAGAACGAATCGCATATCACTATTTTCCCTGAGGGTACCTTTAATGAAGAAGACACCCCGCTAAAGGATTTTTTTGATGGTGCTTTCAGGCTGGCCATTAATACACAGGCACCTGTACTGCCCCTGCTACTACCCGATACCGTGAACCGCTGGCACTACAGCGGCTGGTACAAGCTATGGCCCGGACGCAACAGGGGCATTTTCCTGGAGCCGATACCTACTGAGGGATTGACGATGACAGACTTGCCTGCATTGAAGGAAAAAGTGCACAAACTAATGTCGGGAACACTGGTAGCAAGCAAACACTAAACGAGCCTTGTAAACGGCATAAATAACTTACCTTTGCGCAAATTTTTTTACGCGACATGGCATTGCAAGTAGGTATAGTAGGGCTTCCCAACGTAGGCAAATCAACATTATTCAATGCGGTAAGCAACAGCGCAAAAGCACAGGCTTCCAACTACAGGTTCTGCACCATAGAGCCTAATGTAGGGCAGGTTGATGTACCGGACGAACGCCTCGATAAACTGGCCGAACTGGTACAGCCACAACGTATTGTACCTACTACTATTGAATTTGTGGATATTGCCGGCCTGGTAAAAGGTGCCAGCAAAGGCGAAGGCCTGGGTAACAAGTTTTTGGCTAATATACGCGAGGTAGATGCCATAGTACATGTGATACGCTGTTTTGAAGACGAAAACATATTGCGCGAAGAAGGTGATATAAACCCGGTAAGCGATAAAGAAATAATAGATACCGAGCTGCAACTGAAAGACCTGGACAGTGTAGAAAAGAAAATGCAGCGCTACGAGAAAATAGCTAAGAATGATCCTAAAGCGAAGCGTGTGTTCGATGTGCTAGTTCAGTGCAAAGAACATCTGTCGCAAGGAAAGAATATACGTGGCCTGCAACTGGAAGGTGAGGACCTGGAAGCAATAGCAGATTTATTTTTGCTAACGCAGAAACCTGTATTGTATGTTGCTAACATTGACGAAGGTTCGATACACACAGGTAATAAATACTCTGAAGCGCTTGTGAAAGCAGCGCAGGCAGAAGGTGCAGATGTAATTGTAATGAACAATTCTATAGAAGCACAAATATCAGAAATGGAGAGTGCCGAGGATAAAGAACTGTTCCTTTCTGAATACGGACTTACAGAGCCGGGCCTTAACCGCCTGATACGCGCTGCTTACAAATTGCTGAACCTGATCACTTACTTTACTGCAGGCGTGCAGGAGGTGCGTGCCTGGACCATACATACCGGCTGGAAGGCACCACAAGCCGCCAGCGTGATACATACCGATTTTGAGAAAGGTTTTATAAAGGCCGAAACCATTGCCTACAAAGACTACATACAATACAAAAATGAAGCTGCCTGCCGCGAGAATGGTAAGCTACGCATAGAAGGTAAAGAATATGTAGTGCAGGATGGTGATGTACTGCACTTCCGGTTTAACGTGTAGCATTAAATATACTGGCAATACCCTCGCGCAAGGCATACATGGCAAGCCCTGTGCGCGATGTAACATGCAGCTTGGTAAAGAGCTTATCGCGGTAGCCATCTACAGTGCGGGGGCTGCAACCCATGCGGTCGGCTATTTCTTTATAGGTAAGCTCGGTACAGCATAATTTCAGGAATTGCTTTTCATTGTCGGTTATAGGTATATAACGTTCATCTTCCTCTTGTAGCTGTGCTATATCCAGCACATCAGAACCTATAGCCTTGGAATAATAAAAGCCAGTAGTGTGTATCTGTACAATTGCATCTTTCAGTTCTTCAGGTTCAATATCTTTTAATACATAGCCTGTAGCCCCGCAATGCAGCATACGTATTATGGTGAAATCCTGATCGTACATGGAAACAGCCAGAATTTTTATATCAGGCCATTTCTGTTTTACCTGTTTAGCAGTTTCAAACCCATCCAACACAGGCATATTAATATCCAGCAAACAAACATTCGGCTTCTTTGCAGCTTCCCCAATCAGTTTTATTAATTCCGCTCCGTTACCTGCATCAAACAATACTTCAATCTCATCAAAATCGGACATGAGTTCGCAGATACCTTTGCGGAATAAGGCATGATCATCGGCTATAGCAATCTTGATCTTATTAGCTAACATTTATCTAAGTACGCGGTATGTTCAGTTTAATAGTTGTTCCTTCTCCTTTTCCCGAATCGATTGTGAGGCTGCCTTGCAATAACGCTACCCTTGTATTCATATTCATAAGACCCAGGCCCGCACCTTGTTTTTTCTCATTCACATCAAAACCATTTCCATTATCCGCTATTGATACGATAAGGTTTTGCGGATGGTAGGTAATATCTATCTTAATAGTATCCGGCTCTCCGTGTTTCAGGGCATTGGCTATAGATTCCTGCACTATGCGGAATAGCAGCAAGTTCTTCTCCTGTCCCAGCGGGTAAGCATCTCCATGCATGTCAAAAGTACAATTTATATTCTTCGCCGAGGTGATATAATTCAGTTCTTTTTGTATAATTTCCTCAAGGTCAGCATTTAATATCATGCCCCCATTAGCAGTATGACTTATTGTACGCAGATCGGAAATAGCTTTGGTAAGCAATTCGGTGCTTTGTTTGGCTGTGTTTTGAATGGCTTCATCGTTTGAATTCCTGGCTATTTTGTACAAGTGCAGTTTGGCTATACTGAGTATCTGCCCTACATTATCGTGTATTTCTTCTGAGAAATATTTGAGGGATTGCTCCTGTACTTCGAGGCGTGTTTGCAGCAATTCATTTTTAAAAGCATGCTCCAACTCCTGTTTTTCAAGCTTGTGTTGGAACTGTTTCCGTTTCTGTAACACCACATACATGATCATAAAAAAAGAGAATAGGGTGAGGATCAGGGTTCCAAAAACAAATACCGCTATGGTAGTAGTTGCATTCAAACGCGCTTCATTTTCCTGAAAGATAGAAACACTATTGCAAATCCGGAATAGCAAAGCACATTAATTACCCATATCATAACACCAAGCCATTGAATGTTGTTGGCCGTAGATTCAAATAAGGCATGCCATACTAACCAGTAGCAAAAAGTAAAACTCCAAAAAGTAAGAAGTAAAGCTGTGTACCAAAACCGTTTATAAGAAAATATTTCTATTAGTTCATCCCCTAACAACAAATCGTAGAAGGAATAGAGGCACATACCAATAACAAGAAATGATTCAACAATAAGCACGTTTGAATTAAATACTTTAAAGATGCTTTGTATGAATATTGAATTTATTATACTAAAAACAACTGCAAAGCCAGCAATTATCCAACCTATATTTTTTTTATTGAATTTTTCGATGCTAAAATTAAAATATAGGCTCAATAAGACCGTCTGTATTGGATTATATATATGGAAGACAACAATGTTATTATGGTACTTTACCGCAAAAAAGGTTGCAATAGCTTCACTAATAAATGTTGACGAAACAAATAACACGATAATCTTAGAGGCCTTATCCATTCTTGGGTAATAGATAAGGCCTACTATTGAGCCAGTCAATAAAATTGACTGATAAATAATCGTTTTAATTAACCACCAAGTCATTAGATAGTATCATTACCAGCAGTACCGGAGGGGCATTGCGGCGGGCATACATCGCATTGGTCCATTACCGTAGTACCGTTCGTTACATAGTCGCCATTAGCATCTACGCCCACTATAACCAGGGTAAGTGCTGATGTGCTGGTGTTTTGCGCTAACATAAATTTCAGATTTACCACCTGCGGGTGTTCGTGAACAAACGAACAAATCATTTTAGCATCGCAAATGAAAGATTTCGCGGGGAGTTTATTCGTGTCAAAATAGTTTGTAATAAATTTCTGGATGTACTCGTTTGCTGTTGCGATGGGGATGTAACTTCCGATTGTTGTCATAGTTTCTTCTTTAGTTTTAGCGTTAAGGAATAAGTTATAACCTAAAAGTATCTTGTCTAAGCAACTAAAAAAAGAGTGTTTTCACGGTATTTTTACACCTCCCTCCAAAGGTGGTATTTTTATATTTACAACTCCATATAGTTCATTAGTTCGTACCTTTCGGCCTTTCAAATATTTTTTACAGAAATGAAATATTTACCGATCCCAGCTTCATTGCACATACAAAACCGCCAGCGTTTTGTAAAAAAAATGAAACCAAATTCCGTAGCCATATTTCCCGGCAACCCTGTGCTGCCCACTAATGGCGATGCCATTTATACCTACCGCCCTAATGCTGATATTATCTGGCTTTCGGGTATAGTACAGGAAAAATCGATGGTAGTGCTGTACCCTGATAACCCTGACGCCAATGCGCGTGAAGTATTGGTGCTGCTGCGCCCTAACGAAAATCTTGAAAAATGGGAAGGCCATAAGCTTCGTAAAGATGAAGCTACCGCAATATCGGGCATTAAGAATGTACAATGGGTAGATAGCTTTGATGCAATGCTGCAGGTAATGATGCACCATGCAGATAATGTGTACCTGAATACGAATGAAAATGACCGCCTGGACACATCGCTCTTCCGTGCAGACCTAATGTATGCACAGGAGCTGATGCGCCGCTACCCCTTACATAACTATGAGCGTGCCGCGCGCATAATGAAAGAACTAAGGGCCGTAAAAACAAAAGAAGAAATAGCTGTTACCAAAGTAGCAGTCGACATAACCGATAAAGCTTTCCGCAGGGTGATGCAATTTGTAGAGCCCGGAGTTTATGAATATGAGATAGAAGCAGAAATAACACATGAATTCTTACGCAACCGCGCCGAACGCCATGCTTACGATTGCATTATAGCATCGGGCGACAGGGCACGTGTACTGCACTATGTAGAAAACAACCAGGAATGTAAAGACGGAGAGTTAATACTTATGGATTTTGGCGCATACTATGGCAACTATGCAGCTGATATGACACGCACTATACCAGTGAATGGTAAATTCAGCAAACGCCAGCGCGAGGTATATACAGCAGTATTGGATGTGCACAACTTTGCTAAAAAACTTCTGAAACCGGGGATCTCTGTTATCGATTATACAAATAAAGTAAACCTTGAAACAGAAAAGCAATTGCTGAAACTGGGCTTGCTGACTAAGGCTGATGTAAAAAACCAGGATCCTGAAAACCCTGCTTATCGCAAATATTTCTACCATGGCGTATCGCACCACCTGGGTATAGATGTGCACGACCTGGGCACCCGCACAGAGCCACTGAAAGAAGGCATGCTACTGACAGTAGAACCCGGTATTTATATTGAAGAGGAACAAATGGGTATTCGTATAGAGAATAATATATGGATAACCAAGACCGGGAATATTGACCTTTTTGCAGGCATACCCATAACTGCCGATGAGATAGAAGCCGCTATGAAACGTAAAAAGAAATAAGATCTGCTCTAAAAACATAAAGCCCCGCAATTTGCGGGGCTTTATGTTTTTATCTTAATCTATCGAGCGACTTGACCAGTTTTTCATCCTTTCGTATGCCACCGAGGGCCATGATAAGGAAGATAAAAGACAGCACAGGCAGTATAGCACCTATCCAATAAGTGCCGCTACCCGGCGCCGATGTACCATTGTTAAAATTACTAACACGCATTAATACCATTGCAATAAACCCTATAGTAGCAACCATGCTAAACAACACCATGGATTTTTGCCTGCCGCGCGCTTTGTACATAAATATAGCTATAAGCGGCAGCACTGTAATAACAATAGCTACCAGCAATGATGGGTAATGATCGTTGATACGAAGATGCTCGGTAACAGCAAGTCCATTTATCATCATATCGGCCCTGTACAAGTCGAAATAAAATAACCCTGCATTCAATATCGCGGCTATCAATAGCCAAATGGTTTGTTTCCTTTGTATCATAGCGTGTAGCTTTTACAACTTTAAATTACCAATTCCGTATTACTTTATAATATCTGTGCCAAAATAAGGGCGCAGGGCTTCAGGTATATTAATACCATCCGGGGTTTGGTTGTTTTCCAGCAAACAAGCCATTATACGTGGCAGTGCCAGTGAACTACCATTCAAAGAGTGTAACAGTTGTGTTTTACCCTTACTATCCTTATAGCGTGCCTTTAACCTGTTGGTCTGAAACGTCTCAAAATTAGATACTGAACTTACTTCCAGCCAGCGTTCCTGTGCTGCGCTATATACTTCCAGGTCGTAGGTACGTGCCGAAGCAAAGCTCATATCGCCACCGCAAAGGTTAAGTACACGGTATTGCAAGCCAAGTGACTGCAATAGTTTTTCTACATGCTCTACCATCTGCTCCTGCACCTCGTAACTACCTTCAGGATGTACCAGTTGCACTATCTCTACTTTATCGAACTGGTGCACCCGGTTAAGGCCACGTACGTCTTTACCATAAGAACCGGCCTCGCGGCGGAAGCATGGTGTATAGGCAGTCATCATAACGGGCAGTTGCGCTTCAGGAGTTATAGTATCCCGGTACACATTAGTAACGGGAACCTCAGCAGTAGGTATCAAGAAAAGGTTATCTTCTGTGGCGTGATACATCTGTCCTTCCTTATCGGGCAACTGGCCTGTGCCATAAGCTGATGCTTCGTTCACCATATATGGCGGGTAATATTCTTTATATCCTGCGTCTATATTGAAATTGAGGAAGTAGTTGATAAGTGCACGTTGCAATTTTGCTCCTTGGCCTATATATACCGGGAAGCCGCTGCCAGTTATCTTTGTACCTAGTTCAAAATCTATCAGCCCGTATTTTTCGGTCAGTTCCCAGTGCGGTAGCTTTTGTGCGCTCAAGTCGGGTGTTGCACCCCATTGGCGTGCCACTACATTCTCTTCAGGCGTTTTGCCTTCAGGCACGCTGGCATGCGGCATGTTGGGTAGTTTCACCAGCATATCGTGCATTTCTTTTTCAAGATCGGCCAGTTGCTGGTTTAGCTCGTTTGCTTTGCTTTTATTTTGTGCAACTTCAGCTTTTAGTTGTTCCGCTTCTTCTTTATTGCCTTTAGCTATGAGCTGACCTATATTTTTGGATGCCGAATTGATAAAGGCAGCAGCATTATCGTTTTCAACCTGTACCTGGCGGCGGCGCTCATCTAAAGAGATGATAGCTTCAACCAGATCAAGTTCTTTGAAATGTTTTTTCTTCAATCCTTCCAGTACCAGATCTTTATTCTGCCTGATGAAATGTATGGCTAGCATAGCAATTTATTGAGCGGCAAATATAGCGGTTTTCCTGCGGGGTGTATAAAGTACCATAACAAAAGCCCCGGCAATTGACCGGGGCTTTTGTTATATATTGAAAGAAGTAGCTACTATGGCACTTCTACCGCATTTAATATTTCGTTCAGGATATGTTCGCTGGTGATGTTTTCCGCTTCCGCCTCGTAGGTGATACCTATACGATGGCGCATCACATCGTGGCAAACAGCACGTATATCTTCAGGTATAACATAACCACGGCGCTTTATAAATGCATAAGCCTTGGCAGCCAATGCAAGGTTTATGCTGGCACGTGGCGAACCACCATAGCTGATGAGCGGCTTCAGTTTGCTTAGTTTGTATTCTTCGGGGAAACGTGTAGCGAAGACTATATCCAGTATATACTGCTCTATTTTTTCATCCATATACACTTCACGTACCAGGTGGCGGGCCTTGATGATATCTTCTGTAGTAACAACCGGATTGATTTTGGCACTACCGCCTGGGTTTAGATTATAGCGGATAATGTGCAGCTCTTCTTCTTTTTTAGGATAAGTGATAACCACCTTCAGCATAAAACGGTCAACCTGTGCTTCCGGCAGTTCATAAGTACCTTCCTGCTCTATTGGGTTTTGTGTAGCCAATACCAGAAATGGTTCTTCCAGTTTGTAGGTGCTATCGCCAATGGTTACCTGCCTTTCCTGCATGGCCTCCAGCAGGGCACTTTGCACTTTTGCAGGGGCGCGGTTTATTTCATCGGCCAATATAAAGTTTGCGAAGATGGGGCCTTTACGTACGGCAAATTCATGCGCCTGGGGATTATACACCATAGTACCTAATACGTCGGCAGGCAGCAGATCGGGCGTAAATTGGATACGTGCAAAACGTGCATGTATGGCAGATGCCAGCGATTTAATGGCTAATGTTTTTGCCAGGCCGGGTACACCTTCTAAAAGCACATGGCCATTAGCTAATAACCCTATCAAAAGGCGTTCTACCATTTGCTTCTGGCCTACTACGACCTTATTTAGCTCCATGGTCAGCAGGTCGATAAAAGCACTTTGCTGGTGTATGCGCTCGTTCAGTTCGCGGATATCAATTGATGTTGAAGTTTCCATATTATTATTCTGATTTCAGAAACGGATTAGTAGCAAGATATTACATCTCAAAAATATTAAGAACACTATTTCTATCGCTGTTAAAAATGAGTTAAACCAAAATCAGGTATTTTTGATGTTTTAGACGCTATATGGAAAATTTTGAACAACGCTGGAAGGATGTAGAACAGCTTATGGAGGAACGTTTTGGCAAAACTCCGGATATGGAAAGTATTTTGTTTTTAGTAGGAGTGAACGAGTTTGGGCGCTTACCCGCACGTAAGTTTTCGAAAGAACAAAAACAAGACCTGATGCACGTAGCCGTATGTAGCCTGCTAAGCCAGCAGGGATATTATGAACTTGCCGGCAGAGATGATGATGGCTGGCCGCATTATAACCAGCTAAAGCCTGTTGAAGCCAGTGGGCTGCAAACACAGGAGCAAGTACTTAAGGAATGTATTATCCAGTACTTTGATAAGTAATAAAACTAAAAAAGCCCCTCTGGTTGAGGGGCTTTTTATTTGGATGAAACTTACTTATTATTTAACGATAGACAGTTGTTTAACCATCATGCCTTTTTGAGTTTGTAACCTTACACTGTACATACCGGCAGGTAATTGATCAGTTGCAATAGTCAGATGATTGTTACCGCTATTCATATTTTGCATAGGAACAGAAGATACAACACGGCCCATAGCATCTATTACCTGAACTGCTACTTTAGCACTTTCAACTAAAGAGAAGTTAATGTTTACATTGTTAGAAGCAGGGTTAGGGAAGATGGTAAGATCTTCAACACCAGCTTTTACATCGCTAACACCAAGAGGTACGCTTACATTTTGGCTGTTTAATACAACACCATCAGAAGCACGGATCAGGAATACAACAGCGGTCATATTTTGCCTTTGGTAATCAGCCCTTATAGTAGTAGTAAATGTGTAGTCGTAGCTGCTGTTAGCCGTCATAGTTGCAGGCAAGCTACCAACTTCTCCATCAGGACCCGGAACTATATTACGAGCAACGAATTCGTATTCCATAAGGCTGTCAGCAACTTTTGATTTTTCAGCATACCAATCGTGACCGGCACCTTCCATGTGAATATTTTTGCTATAGTAGTTTGCCTGAGCCCATTTGCTGCCCTTACCATGCACATCGTTTTCAGTAAGTACTAATGCAAGACGGTAATCGCCCGACAGATCGATAGCAGGTCTTACACTTGCTTTTACTGAATAGCTAAAGCCCTGAGCAGAAACGTCAGTTAAAGAAACATCCGCAAAGCCAAAATCATCTTTATGACTATTATATGAATCTATTAATTCTGAAGGATCCAGTACTTCTTTACGGTCAACGACTGCTGACGGATAACCCTGGATAAGAGTGCCCATAAAGTTATCGTAAGCTGACAATACCATAGGATCACCATTATGTACAGCTACCAGACTAAAGTCATCGCGATAATTGTTATACAGTGAATCCATGTAAACCGCACCACGAGGGCACCAGCCACACCATGTACCTGTAGCTTCTTCTACAAATATTTTCTTTTTAGGTTTGAAAGCAATGGTAGTGATTGCAGTATTTGCCGAGTCATTTGTATGATCAACATCACCTGATAATTCAGCCCAAACTTTTACATTGTTTTCGCCAACGGTTGAAGGAAATGTAACCGGCACTGTACATACATAAGATGCAGTAGCAAATGAAGCTATGTTAAGCCCAGTGAATGTATTTGTAACAACAGGGCCATTGCCTACCTGTGCTTTTATAGCGTAAGTGCTGATAGCAGACGTACCTGCATTGGTTATTTTGCCTGAAAGCAGCACATTGCTACCACTTAAACCATAAGTTTTTTGGTCGCCAGGAGTAGGCAATACATTTATAAGATAAATATCGTTTGCAGGGGCAACGAAAGTAGCGATGTTGTCAAGAGTCAACAGATACTTATCGTTGGAATTGTTGCGGAAGGCCACATAAATAGTTTGGCCCACATACGCACCCAGGCTGGCATACCTTGTAGTGTACTTATCTGAACTTGCACCAGTGGTAGAATAAGCTACATTGGTAAAATCAGCTGTAGCATCAGTGGTAGTTGATACTAATACCTGGTATCCGTCTGCCGCTGCAGGTTCCAAAGCTTTTTCATCCCATTTTATTGCCATGTTAGGATCGGTAACATTGAATGCTGTAGTTATGATCCAATCGTTAGCCACACCAGCAACTGTATAATCAGAAGTGGAGATGATAACTTTATCGCCCGGAATGACATTACCGTCAGCATCTTTTTTATCGGTAACAACCCATGCATCATTAATATAGCTGTGGATGGCCTTAGGTGTCTTACCATCAAGGTTGCGAAGCTGCCAACCTGCAGGTATGGTACCACTGTTAAAATCCTCAGACCAAGCCTGAGCATTTACCTGGGCACCAGCACACATTGCCATTAAGCCCAATACGAGTAATTTTCCTTTCATCCTTTTTTATTTAAAATTTATGAGGATTACGAAGTTATTGATTTTTATAATACAATATGTCATTTTTTTCATCTGTTTTTAATGCTGTTTCATCCGGCATTATGATGGTTTAATTATCAAAATTAAATACCTTTGCAGCGGTTTAAACCTCCCTTAAGGAGGGTAGAACCACGGGGTGCCTAAACAGTAAGGGCTGAGATCATACCCGCTGAACCTGGACCGGGTAATGCCGGTTAGGGAAAAGTAAAATCAGCTTATATTCTGTTACGCCATCTTTACGGATAGACCTATGTGTGCACGCATCGGGAATTATCAGTAGAAGATGTTGTAACGCGTATAACAGTACATGGCACCCGTAATAGATTAATTATCACTTAATTAAATGCCATGCATTTTTACAAACAATCTTTATTAACTATTGGTAGCATGTCTATCGGCCTGGTTGCTGCTGCCCAAGCCGATACATCTTTTAAACAACAAGCACTGGAACCTATAGAAGTACGCGCACTACGTGCCGGTTCTAACAGTCCATTCGCTAAAACTGAGATAAGCCAAAAAGATATAGCTAAAGCAAACCAGGGTCAGGATATATCTTATTTATTGCAGTACACACCATCGGCAGTGGTAACCTCTGATGCGGGCAATGGTGTAGGCTATACCGGGCTGCGCATACGTGGTACCGATGTGGCACGTACCAATGTAACGCTAAATGGTATACCTGTAAACGATGCGGAATCGCAGGGAACGTTCTTCGTAAATTTTGCCGACCTGGCATCATCTACCAGTTCTATACAATTGCAACGCGGTGTGGGTACCTCTACCAATGGCGCAGGCGCTTTTGGTGCCACCATGAGCATCAGCAACCTGCAACAATATGAAGAAGCAGGTGCCGAGATCGATAACAGCTATGGTTCTTTTAATACGCATAAGCATACTATAAAAGCCGGTACCGGATTGATGAAAAACGGGCTTCAGTTTGATGTGCGGTTATCAAAGATCAATTCGGATGGCTTTATTGACCGTTCTGCCAGCGACCTCAGGGCTTTGCAATTTATAGGGGGTTGGAAAGCGAACGAAAAAACAAGCCTGCACTTCATGATAATGACCGGTAGTGAAAAGACCGCACAAGCATGGAACGGTACGCCGGAAGCTAAACTGAAAGGCGATAATGTAGCGCTTACCGAACATTATAACAATAATGTAGGCGTTCTATATAATACAAGGGCCGATTCTGTGAACCTGTTTAGTTCCGATCCGCGCAAGTATAACTACTTTACTTACAAAGACCAGACAGATAACTACCAGCAAGACTACTACCAGTTGTTTGCCGACCATAAATTCTCGAAATACCTGACAGGGAATGTAGGGTTGTTTTTAACGCGGGGGCGTGGTTATTATAATGAATACAAAACAGGCGAATCGTTTAACGATTATGGTTTAAATGATTATGTATCGCCATCAGGCACCGACACTATATCATCTACCGACCTTACCCGCCAGCTGTGGTTGGACAATTACTATTATGGTGGCGTATTCTCACTGATGTATGAAAAGAACAAAACACAATTAGTACTGGGCGGCGGTTATACCGAATATGATGGCAACCACTATGGATACGTGAAATGGGCAGAAATAGGGATACCTGTTGACTATCGCTGGTATTTGCTGGATTCAAGAAAGAACGACCTGAATATTTACGCTAAAGCACAGCAAACAGTAGGCGAAAAGCTGATACTTTTTGGCGATGTGCAGTATCGCAATGTAGATTATAAAATGAATGGCTTCAGGAAAAATCCAAGCCTGATGCCTGAAGCTACGTTTGGCTTCTTCAACCCTAAAGCGGGTGTTACTTATTTGCTAAGCAACAGCAATACGCAAAAACAAAAAGTTTATGCATCTGTCGCCCTGGCTAATAAAGAGCCTAACCGTGATGATTTTGAGGCATCGCCAACCAGCCAGCCAAAAGCAGAGCACCTAACCGATATAGAAGCCGGTTACGAGATCAATAAGCAAAACTGGAGCGTAGGATTGAATGGGTATTACATGATGTACCTCGACCAACTGGTGGCTACAGGCAAGATAAATGATGTGGGTAGCTACACACGTACCAACGTGCCAGAAAGTTACAGGCGTGGTGTAGAATTGCAAGCGGCTTATGCACCTGCATATTGGGTGCGCATCAACGCCAATGCAACGCTATCTCAAAATAAGATAGATAACTTTGTAGAGTACATGGATAATTACGATGATCCTAACGGAGCACAAACTGCCGTAAACCATGGCACTACCGATATTGCTTTCTCCCCCAATGCTATTGCAGCAGGCGGACTTACATTTACCCCTTTCCGCAACCTGAGCCACCAACAAAATCTAGAAATAGGTGTTATGGGTAAACACGTAGGTAAGCAATACCTGGATAATACCAGCAACGATGCCCGCAGTATAGATGCTTACAGCCTTTGCGATGTACGTATCCGCTATTCGGTGCAGGCCAGGCCATTTAAAGAACTGGCTTTTACGCTTGCTTTGAATAATATCTTCAACAAGACCTACGAAAGCAATGGTTACACATACAGCTACATATATGGCGGCTCAACCATTACCGAGAACTTTTACTACCCGCAGTCTGGTTTTAACTGGCTGGCAGGATTGAATTTAAAATTTTAGATCATAACAGATACAACTCGCAGCAACGCCGGGCATTTGCCCGGCGTTGTTTTATAGGCATATAGATGCTACAAAATGGCAACAATAATTATATAAACTAACTTTGCATAACTGCCATTTTAACATTGGTAGGCTATTTGATAGTATAGGAGAAACAATTATTGTAATGGGAGCATATATGGGCTACTACGTGCTTGCAGGTATCTTATTCCTGGTAGGTATGGCCGTGAGCAGCAAGCTAAAAAGTAAATTCAAACAATATTCAGAAGAACCACTGGATGCAGGTTTGAGTGGTAGGGAAGTAGCAGAGCGAATGCTACGTGAAAATGGCATTTACGATGTGCAGGTTATATCGGCGCAAGGGTTTTTATCTGACCACTACAACCCCGCAAACAAAACTGTAAACCTCAGCCCTGATGTATATGCAGGCCGCAGTATAGCATCAGCAGCGGTGGCGGCGCACGAATGCGGCCACGCAGTACAGCATGCCACTGCTTATAGTATGTTGCAATTGCGCAGCAAACTGGTGCCATTGGTACAAATAAGTACCAACCTATCGCAATGGATATTGCTGGCAGGTTTGGGTGTATTAGGTTTTGGTGGCGGCAACCAAACGGTTTTACTTATAGGTATTATCCTTTTTTCATTTTCTACCATTTTTTCGCTTATAACACTGCCGGTTGAGTATGATGCCAGTGCAAGAGCACTAAAATGGATGGAATCAACCCATCTTACCAGCCGTACTGAACATGACAAAGCTGCAGATGCGCTAAAATGGGCGGCACGCACTTATGTGGTGGCTGCCATCAGCGCAGTAGCTACATTAGTTTATTACATTCTTATCTTTATGAACCGTAGCCGGGACTAAGAGTTATTATCAACATAAAAAGAAACGCAAATGAACGTACAACAGTTATATACCAACTGCCTTAGCGAAGCAGCTTATTTTATTTCGAGTGAAGGCGAGGCAGCAGTAATAGACCCGCTACGCGATGTGGATACATACATCCAGATGGCAGCAGAGCAGGGCGTGAAGATCAAATACATTTTTGAGACTCACTTCCATGCCGATTTTGTGAGCGGCCACCTGGAGCTATCTAAAAAAACAGGCGCACCCATTGTGTATGGCCCTGATACTAAAGCTAATTTCAAATTTCACCTGGCAACAGACGGCGAAGAGTTTGCAATTGGTAAACTGAAACTGAAAGTAATACATACGCCGGGCCATACTTTAGAAAGCACCAGTTACTTGCTGAATGACGAGAACGGCACACCATATTGCATATTTACCGGCGATACGCTATTTGTAGGCGATGTAGGCCGCCCAGACCTTTTTAGCGGTAACCTTAGTAAAGAAGACCTTGCAGGTATGATGTACGATACCCTGCAGAACAAAATAAAAACCCTTGCCGATAACATTATCGTTTATCCAGCCCATGGCCCGGGTTCATCTTGCGGTAAAAACCTTGGCCCGCAAACATATAGCACTATAGGCGAGCAAAAGCAAAGCAACTATGCTTTGCAGGATATGACTAAAGAAGAATTCATTAAGACTGTTACGGATGGTTTATCAACACCGCCGGTATATTTCCCAATCAATGCCCGCATTAATAAAGAAGGTTATGATAGCCTTGATGAAGTAATGGAGACAGCAATGCAACCATTGTCTGTAGAAGAATTTAAAGCAAAAGAAAAAGCAGGTGCATGGATATTGGATACACGTACCGCTACTGTATTCACAGAAGGATTTGTGCCTAATTCAATAAGCATTGGCCTGGATGGCCGCTATGCGGAATGGGCAGGTATTTTACTACCGTTCAGCCAGCCATTGATATTGGTTACAGAACCGGGACAGGAAAAAGAAAGTGTTACTCGCCTGGCACGCGTAGGTATTGATAAAGTACAAGGCTACCTGAATGGTGGCGTAGAAGCATGGAGAAACGCTGGCGAAGAAATAGATATGATTATTGACATAGATGCTGATGAGCTGGCAATGGACATACCGCACGACAATAAACTGGAAGTAATAGATGTACGCAAACCCGGCGAGTTTGAGAATGGCCATGTGAAAGGAGCCAGCAATGTACCATTGGATACTTTGACCGATCCGCTGAATATTGCTTTGATAGACAGCGATGCCAACCTCTATATACATTGTGCAGGTGGCTATCGTTCGGTAATAGCCGCATCGCTGCTGAAACGGCAGGGCTACCACAATCTTCGCAATGTGTTGGGCGGATGGGGTAAAATAAAAGACATAAAAGAAATGCCGATTGTTAAACCCGAGCAGCAAAAAGTCTAGTTATACTTCTACATATAATAGAACCTTTATCTTTACACTGTCCGTCTCTGTGAGACGGACAGTTTTAGTATTATGTCGATAAAAAAGCTTGCGGGACAAACCATGTGGTACGGGCTTAGTTCCATCTTTGCCCGCTTTCTCAACTACCTGCTTACCCCATATCTTACATATTACCTGACTGCCGCCACTTATGGCGAGATGAGTTTGGTATATGCTGCCATACCCTTTATGAATGTAGTGTTTACGTATGGTATGGAAACCGCTTATTTCCGTTTTAGCAATAAAGGGGTGGATGAAAGAACAGTATTTAATACTGCAGGCTTATCGCTCATATTCAGTACACTATTCTTCACTGGTCTCATACTATTCTTCCGCGACCCGTTAGCTAATGTGTTGAAAGTAGATGCTCATCCACAATTCATTACCTGGACAGCATGGATCATTGCATTAGATACATTGTCCACCCTGCCTTTCGCCAAACTACGTAACGATGGAAGGCCACGTAAGTATGCATTCATACGTGTGGCAGGTATTATTGTGAACATAGCATTCACTGTTTTCTTTTATACATTATTACCAAAAATTGCTACTGAAAATCCGGGGTCATTCTTAGCCAGTTGGTATGACCCAAATATGGGTGCGGGCTATGTAATATTGGCTAACGTGATACAATCGGCACTAACACTTTTGCTATTAGCACCTGAATTTTTCTCTATACGTTTTGAATGGGACAAGAAGTTGTGGCGGGAATTGATGGTTTACTCCCTACCCTTGATGGTAGCGGGTTTTGGTGGTATGATCAACGAAACTTTCGACAGGCTGATGTTGGGCTGGTGGGCCCCTGTAGCTACTGAAACCGAAGCAAAAGCGCAGGTAGGTATTTACTCTGCCTGCTATAAACTATCCATACTTATTACACTCTTCATACAGGCATTTCGTATGGGTGCAGAACCATTTTTCTTTCAGCAGGCCAAGGGAGAAGACGGGCCCAAAACTTATGCACGCGTAATGAATTACTTCGTCATAACTATCTGCCTTATGTTTTTAGTAGTGGCCTTATATCTTGATATCTGGAAACACTTTATAACAAACCCCATCATGTGGCAAGGACTAAAAGTGGTTCCGATATTGCTTATTGCCAATATGTGCCTGGGTGTATATTACAACCTTTCTATATGGTATAAATTATCGCAAAATACGCGCGCAGGGGCTACAATTACTTTTATAGGTGCCGGCATTACCTTATTAATAAACGCCTTATTTATACCTTATTTCGGCTATATAGCCTGTGCGTGGGCAACACTAGCTTGTTATGGCTCGATGATGATCATTTCTTATTTCTGGGGGCAGAAAGTATATCCCGTACCTTATGCTACGGGTAAGTTACTCAGCTTCTTCGGGCTGATGTTATTATTCTATTTTGTACATGCTGGTATATGTATGCTTACTGAAGAACGCATGATACGTATAGGTGCAGCTACAGTTTTAGTAATTATATACTTGTTGTATATAGTGCGTGCAGAAAGAAATGATTTGAAAAGATTGCCAGTGATTGGCAAATATTTAGGCTAAGTTATCAGCGCAGCAATTCGCAAGGCTTGAGGCCCGTTGCTTTTTTGAAAGCGGTACTGAAGTGCGAGATACTACTGTAACCCAAAGAGTTGGCTACATCCGATACTGAAAAGCCCGGTTGTATTAGTAATTCTTTAGCGCGGCTAATACGCAACTCTTGCTGGTATTCATGAATGGTTTTACCTATTAAAGCTTTAAAGCCTTTTTTCAGGTAGCATTCGTTCATAGCTACTTTGCGCGATAGTTCCTTAATAGTGTAAGGCTGGTCGTAGCTCAGTTCAATAACACGTTTTGCCTCCATTATTTTTTCACGCTCGCTATCATTGGCCAGGAAACGGCATGCCGGAACAGGGCAAACCGTAAACGGCATCTTAATGCACTCCAGCGCCCTGCGCAACAAGTGTGTGGTTATCTCAGCCAGTTGCAGTGCTTTAATAAAAGCAGTAGGTGCATTTATTTGCTGCAGTTGCGCTAATAGTGCAATGCTATGTGTACAGATATTGAACTGTTGCTCAGTTACTTTATCAAAGCGAAAAGGCAGATCAGCAATTAACGTTTCAAGCGGATATTGCTCGAAGAAACCCGGCAAAAACTCAAACCAGTGAATAGTGGCATTGCCCGATTGTTCGGCATATTGCAAATACATTAGTTGCAAACAAAACTGGTCGTCGCTAACAGGAAAAAGATTCAGGCGTGCATGTTCTTCCGGCCACACCTCTTGTTTAAAGCTAACCTCAATGCTTTCTGCATTTACATGGTTGTTTACCTGTAAAGGTTCGCGCTTCAGCACAATAGCCTCACTGCCCAATATCCTGGATATCGGAGCTTCTATTACTTGAGCGGGTATTGAAACTTTAGCACGCATGCGCTGGCAAAGGTAGGGTAATTGAAACTAAATAGTTAGCAAGCGGGTATAGATGGAACTTATCCTGCTCACAGGCAGATAAAAGTGGCTTTTTATAAATTTCAGAAGAAATCCATAACAACATTCAAACAGGCTCCGAATCACTTCAATTTTCATGTTCTTTGATTTATGGTTGTAATGCGGCTATTAGATATATGAATAAATATAAACAATACAGTATTTACAGGGGTTTCAGGTGTGTATAAATACCCTCTTTTCATTTGCTAAAACGGCTTTTTTAAGTTATATTTGCAATGTAATAATTAGGGAGATTAGTAGTAATTAAACACTACGCTCCTGTTCACCAAAAACATAGTTTTCGAAGATATTTATGAGTATAGAAAATGAGGTTGTAACGACCCCAATAACTGCCACTACCTACAATGCAGACAGTATCCAGGTACTTGAAGGTTTAGAAGCGGTGCGTAAGCGCCCTGCTATGTACATTGGTGATATAGGCGTGAAAGGCTTGCACCACCTCGTGTATGAAGTTGTAGATAACTCGATAGATGAAGCTCTTGCAGGCTACTGTAAGAGTATAACCGTTACCATACATACTGATAACTCAATAAGCGTACAGGATGATGGCCGTGGTATACCTACGGGCATCAATGCTAAAGAAGGCCGTAGCGCACTTGAATTAGTAATGACCGTATTGCACGCGGGTGGTAAGTTCGATAAGAATACCTACAAGGTATCAGGCGGTTTGCATGGTGTAGGCGTAAGCTGCGTGAATGCATTGAGCAAGGATATGCACACTACTGTGTACCGTGAAGGCAGAGTATTTGAGCAGGCCTATAAGTGCGGCGTACCCCAATATGAAGTGCGCGAAATAGGCACCACTGATATACGCGGTACGTTGCAGCATTTTGTACCTGATGATAGTATTTTTAAAGACGCTGTATATAACCGGGAAATATTAGCCGGCCGTTTACGCGAGCTTTCTTATCTGAACAAAGGCATCAATATTGTACTGATAGATGAACGCATAGATATAGAAGGTGAAGAAGCGCATGTAGCTAAAGAAACTTTCTTTAGTGAGGGCGGAATAGTAGAATTTGTGCAAATGCTGGATCGGAATGGTAAGCGCGACCCATTGCTAAGTGCACCTATATATGTAGAAGCACACGATAAAGAGTCGAACGTAGTGGTAGATGTGGCATTGTCTTATAACACATCCTACAGCGAGCATATTTTCTCTTATGTAAACAATATCAATACCATTGAAGGTGGTACACACGTTGCGGGTTTCCGCAGGGCAATTACACGTGTATTTAAAACATATGGCGATAAGAATAAATTATTTGAAAGGGCGAAAGTTGAGATAACGGGCGATGACTTCCGCGAAGGCTTAAGCGCAATTATCTCTGTTAAGGTACCTGAGCCTCAATTTGAAGGCCAGACCAAAACAAAGCTGGGTAATAATGACGTAATGGGCGTGGTGGATGTTTCAGTAAGCCGTGCTTTGGAAGCATACCTTGAAGAACACCCCAAAGAAGCCAAGCTGATCATCGATAAAGTAATTATTGCCGCACAAGCACGTGCCGCTGCGCGAAAGGCACGCGAAATGGTACAACGTAAAAGCGTACTTACCGGTGGTGGTATGCCCGGAAAACTGGCTGATTGCTCGGATAAAGACCCTGAACGTTGTGAACTATACCTGGTGGAGGGTGATTCGGCCGGTGGTACCGCTAAACAAGGCCGCGACCGTACCTTTCAGGCTATACTGCCGCTAAGGGGTAAAATACTGAACGTAGAAAAGGCACAGGAACATAAAATATATGAGAATGAGGAGATCAAAAATATGTTTACAGCCCTGGGCGTAAGCATAGGTACTCCTGAAGATCCTAAAGCCCTGAACCTTACTAAGCTGCGTTATCACAAGATCATCATCATGACCGATGCCGATGTGGATGGTTCACACATTGCTACTCTTATCCTCACTTTCTTCTTCCGCTATATGGAAGATCTGGTGAAGCAAGGCTATGTTTACCTGGCACAACCACCACTATATTTGGTGAAAAAAGGCAGGGAGCAGGAATATGCATGGACTGAAGAGCAACGCAAGGCATTTATAGCACGCCTTGGCAATGGTAAAGAAGACAGTGTGAATATACAGCGATACAAAGGTCTTGGTGAAATGAATGCTGAACAGCTATGGGATACTACAATGAACCCCGATACACGTACGCTGAAACAAGTAACTATTGATAGTGCTGCTGAAGCTGACCGTATATTTGCTATGCTGATGGGCGATGAAGTACCTCCACGTCGTGAGTTCATCGAATCGCATGCCAAATATGCTAAGCTAGACGTTTAATTTTATCATATAATTATTGCAGGAAGCGGTTGATCTTTTCAACCGCTTCTTATTTTTATAGAACAGTTAGTAACTATGACAACAAAGTATGGTATAGCAATACACGGTGGTGCAGGTACATTGCTAAGAAGCAGCATGACCAGTGAGAAAGAAAAAGAATATCTGACAGGCCTTGAAGATGCTTTGAAAGCGGGCTATAATGTATTGCAAAATGGTGGCAGCAGCCTCGATGCTGTTGAAGCTGCGGTAATATCGCTTGAAGATTGCCCGCTATTTAACGCGGGTAAGGGTTCTGTTTTTAACCATATTGGCAAACATGAAATGGACGCATCTATAATGTATGGTAAAACATTGCAAGCGGGTGCTGTAAGTGGTGTAAGTAATATAAAAAACCCTGTAAAACTTGCTAAAGCCATTATGCAACAAAGTGAACATGTAATGATGAGCGGTGCAGGTGCAGAAACATTTGCCGGGCAGCAAGGATTAGCTACTGCCGATGATGATTATTTCTTCAATGATTTCCGTTACCAGCAATGGCAGGAAATAAAAGATAGTGATACAATTCAGCTAGACCATAGCGATAAAAAGTTTGGTACGGTTGGCGCAGTTGCGTTGGATAAATCAGGAAACCTTGCAGCAGCAACCAGTACAGGTGGTATGACCAATAAGAAGTTTGGCCGTGTAGGCGATACCCCTATAATTGGTGCAGGCACTTATGCGAATAACAATACCTGTGCTATATCCTGCACCGGGCATGGGGAGTTATTTATACGTTCAGTTGTGGCTTATGATATTAGCTGCCTGATAGAATATAAAGGCCTGACGCTACAAGAAGCATGCGATGTATTGGTGCACGATAAACTAATAAAAATTGGTGGCGAAGGTGGCCTGATAGGTATTGATAAATATGGTAACATCGCACTACCCTTCAATAGCGAAGGCATGTACAGAGGTTATTGGATAGGCGGAGAAAAACCTGTGATTAGTATTTACAAAGATTAATCTTCTACTATTACCGGTACTATTCTTCCCTCAAATTTCCTCGTTTTGATATTGTACACATCCCCTTGTGACATAAGATGAACAATAATATTCTCTACAGAGATAGGTTTACCTATTTCTATATCTGCAATATTATTGTAGTCAATAAATTTACCGTCAATTATTGTTACGCTACCCGAACCTATAGCCCTCAATTCTGTACCTTCTGATATAATAACACCTGTATCCTCACCTAGACCTATACCAATAGCGCCGGGTTGTGCCGATACAGCCTGAGCTAACCTGTTGAAGCGGCCACGTTTATCAAAATGAGAATCGATGATTACATTGTTCACTAAACCTAAACCTGTGGTTATTTTCACTTCGCCTTTCAGGTGCGCCTGGTCAGCATTGCCTTCATATATCATGGTATTGCTCATGGCCATAGCACCGGCACTGGTACCAGCTATAACAAAATGTTCGTTCTGGTAACGCTCCTTAATAATATCCAGAAATTCTGTACCGCCAAATATGGATGATAAACGCAACTGGTTGCCACCGGAAAACATGACACAATTGCATTTCTTAATACGTTCTATGTTTTCTTTACGCATTGCTTCTTCGCGATTGCGGATGCGCATATGCCTTACATTATTGCAGCCAAGCTTAGCAAAGGCATCTATATATTTTTCACCAACCTCATCGGGTATAGACGAAGCCGTTGTCACAACTTCTACTATAGGCTCCCCACCATCTTTAGTGAGATTAATAATGTTGCTTAAAATGCCCAACTCGAAAAAGTTGAGCCGGTTGCGTTCGATAATACCTTTTTCCAGATTGGTGCCTTTATCTTCCGCACCTCCTACCGATACCAAGTAACCTTTAGGAAGATCCAATGTATGTACGATTTAATGAAAAGATAATCCTGTAAAGTTACGGCATTATATTTATTACAGGTTGATTAGTAAGTTTTTATTAACTTAAAAGGCAATTTAACTATATGAAAATACTGGATATCAAGGTGATGAGCGGGCCTAATTACTGGTCGGCAAGGAGGCATAAATTAATAGTGATGCTGCTTGACCTTGAGGAAATGGAAGAAAGACCCACTAATAAGATACCAGGATTTCTGGAACGTTTAAAGGAACTGATGCCATCATTATATACACACCGCTGCTCGGAGGGTGTGGAAGGCGGATTTTTTGAACGTGTAAAGGAAGGAACATGGATGGGCCATGTTATTGAGCATATAGCGCTTGAGATGCAAACTATAGCCGGAATGGATACAGGTTTCGGCCGCACACGCGAAAGCGATAAACGGGGAGTGTACCATGTAGTATTTTCTTACTACGAAGCGAAAGCAGGGGTGTATACTGCCCATGCTGCCGTAAAACTTGCGGAAGCACTTATTAATAATGAGCCTTACGATCTGGAAACAGATATACAAACCCTTCGTGAAATACGTGAAGAGGACCGCCTTGGGCCTAGTACGGGTTCAATTGTTGACGAAGCAATACGCAGGAAGATACCCTATATAAGAATAAATAAAAGTTCACTAGTGCAACTGGGCTACGGCTGCAACCAGGTACGCATACGCGCTACAATGGCCAGCACTACCAGCAGTATAGCTGTTGATATTGCATGTGATAAAGAAGAAACCAAAAACCTGCTTGAAACTGCAGAAATACCCGTACCGAAAGGGCTTATTATACATAATGAAGAAGAACTGAAAGATGCAGTTGATAAAATAGGTTACCCAATAGTGACGAAACCTATTAACGGTAACCATGGTAAGGGTGCCACAACTAATATCAAGAAATGGGAAGAGGCCACAGAAGCATTGGCGGCAGCACAACAATATTCTAAAGCTATTATTTGCGAAAGATTTATAACCGGCCGGGATTTCAGGGTGCTTGTTGTGAATTATAAATTTGTTGCAGCAGCGCTACGCACACCGGCTGCTGTAATTGGCGATGGCAAGAGTACAATACAGCAGCTTATTGATAAAGTTAACAGTGACCCACGACGCGGTTACGGGCATGAAAAGGTATTAACAGCCATTAAAATAGATGACTTTACCAAAAACATACTCGATAAAAAAGACTTTACATTGGAAACAGTGTTACCCGCAGGAGAGGAGCTATGGCTAAAACCTACTGCCAATCTTAGCACAGGCGGTACTGCTACCGATGTTACTGACTTTGTACACCCTACCAATATTATGATGTGTGAGCGTATTGCGCGTATTATTGGCTTGAATATTTGCGGTATTGATATAATGGCCGATGACCTGTCGACACCTATTGTTGAAAACGGAGGTGTAGTACTAGAGGTGAATGCAGCACCCGGTTTCCGCATGCACCTGGACCCTACTGAGGGCCTGCCCCGTAATGTAGCTGAACCTGTTATAGATATGCTATACCCTCCTGGCAGTAGCGCACGCATACCAATTATTGCTGTATCGGGCACCAATGGCAAAACAACTACTACACGGCTTATAGCGCACATGGTAAAACAAATGGGCTATAAAGTTGGCTATACAACTACCGACGGGGTATATATACAAAACCAACTGATGGTAAAGGGCGATTGTACAGGACCTAAATCGACAGAATTTGTTTTGCGCGACCCAACAGTAGATTTCGCTGTATTAGAATGTGCACGAGGTGGTATACTACGTGCAGGGCTTGGCTTTCATCATTGCGATATTGCCGTTGTTACCAATGTAGCGGAAGATCATCTTGGCTTGCAGGGCATTGATACTATTGAAAAACTGGCACGAGTAAAAGCTGTTGCAACACAAACAGTATTACCAACAGGTTATGCCGTATTGAATGCAGACGATACACTTGTATATAAAATGCATAAAGACCTTGATTGTAAGGTGGCCTATTTTTCTTTGCATGAAGACAACCCACGCATAAAAGAGCATTGTGCGAAGGGTGGTATTGCAGCCGTGTATGAGCATGGGTTTATAACAATACTAAAAGGCACCTGGAAGATCCGTGTAGAAAAAGTAACTAATATTCCACTCACGTTTTCGGGCAAAGCCGAGTTCAATATAGCCAATGTACTAGCGGCTACGCTTGCAGCTTACCTTCGCGATTTTAAAACGGAGGAAATACGCCAGGCGCTACAAACATTTGTACCATCGCCGGCAATGACACCGGGCCGAATGAACATGTTCCGCTTTAAAAGCTTTAACGTAATGCTTGACTACGCACACAATACGCATGGCATAAAAGCTATTGGCAAATTTGTGGCTACGATGGAAAGCCCGCGTAAAGTAGGTATAGTAGCCGCAGTAGGTGATAGGCGGGATGAAGATATAATAGCTGTGGGTGAAGAATCGGCAAAAATATTTGATGAGATAATCATCAGACAAGATAAAAATTTGCGTGGGCGTACCGAAGATGAAATGATAGACCTTATGACGCAGGGAATACATAAAGTTGACCCAAACAAAATGATAACTGTGTTCAGGAAAGAGGCCGATGCGATAGACCATGCTATCAATACCGCTACAAAAGACGCTTTTATAGTAGTGATAAGCGATGTTGTGCCAGATGCACTGGAACAAGTAAAAAAATATAAGGAAATAGAAGACGGTGTAGAACTGACAGCTTAAAAGGAAATCTGTATTAAATAGCGAAAGCCTTACAAGAATGTAAGGCTTTCTGGTTTTCATTTCTATTGCATTGCGCGAAAGCAATGACAACTTACCCCTATTGAAACGAAAAGCTCATAATGCAATGAGCATTTAACGGGATAAAAATACAAAAAAATCATTAAAACAAGCTATTATCTGCACCGGCAATCCTTATTCGGTTTACCAGCAGATGTGCCATTCTTGTAGGTTCGGGGATTCGATAACCCGCAACACAATTCATGATAATACTTACACTCTCTTGCATAGTAACAAGATGGCCCGGAGAAATATAAACGGGTTTGCATTTCCTTTTAGTTCTCAATACAGTACCTATTACTTCATTTTTGTCTTTCAGCGGCATAGTGGCGCCGGGATGCTCTTCCGGCTCATTATATTTACCTGTAAGCAAGCTTTTGGCACAACCAATAGTTGGTGTTTGGGCTACCAAACCAAAATGGGTGGCTATACCCATACGCCTGGGGTGTGCAATGCCCTGCCCATCCAGAACCAATACATCAGGTTTAGTTTTTAGTTTATTCCATGCTTCCAATAATGCCGGCACCTCGCGAAAACCAAGCAAACCCGGTATATATGGGAATGTTGTAGTGGCAACTATTGTGCTTTCTGCAATTGGTTTTAGATCAGGATAACTTAAAACTATTATCCCTGCATATACTGTATCGGAGTATTTATTAAAAGATATATCGGCACCTCCTATTGTTGTAACAGGTTTATTTAACGGGGTTAGTTGAATTTTATCCCTTAATTCCTGCTGTATAACAATGGCTTCTGCCGGAGTAAGTTCATTATAATTTGTAGTGATCATGATAAGTATTGGCATTAAAAAACCGCGCCTTTCAGCGCGGTTTGTATTTTCCCTATGGTGTATCTTAATTATTTCTCCTGGGCTGCTGCTTGCCACGTTCAGCCTGGGTCTTTTGAATTTCTTCCAGTTTTTGCGCCCATTTCGATGGTGTTGCAGGCTTGTTTTTGTTTTCCTGCATTTTAGCGTGTATAGCTTTTTCGTCAATAATATACTTCTGTATAATAAACTGTTGCGCAATACTTATCATATTTGAGAAGAAGTAGTAAAACGTTAACGCCGCCGCCATTTTATTGAATACACCTATCAGCAGGAACGGGAAAACAAATGGCATCCATTTCATCATGGGGTTGTTAGGATCTTGCACCGTCATATTACGGTTGTACAGTGCTAGGAACAAACTTGAGGCAGTCATTAGCAGTGTGAATAGACTGATGTGATCGCCATAAAAAGGTATATTGAAAGGTAACGTTGCGATACTATCGTAAGTAGAAAGGTCGTTCGCCCAAAGAAAACTTTCCTGTCTCAGCTCTATTGATGATGGAAAGAAATAGTACATGGCCAAAAGAATGGGTAGCTGGAATAAACTAGGCAAGCAACCACCTAATGGGTTGACACCCGCTGTACGGTACAGTTTCATTTGTTCCATACCAAATTTCTGTTGGTCATCCTTGTATTTAGCTCGCAGTTCATCTAATTCCGGTTTCAGCACGCGCATTTTGGCCGCTGATAAATAGCTTTTATAGGTGAAGAACGAAAGAAGCAGGCGGATAATAATGGTCATCAGCATAATGATGATACCATAGTTACCAATAAAACCACTCAGCACATTGAATATGGGTATAATCAGCCATTTGTTGATATATTTCACAAATGCCATGACCCCATAGCCCAATGGCACCATATCATCAAGATCTATTTTGTATGCACGTAGTGTTTGATAGTGGTTTGGCCCAATATACCAACGCAGGTTAGCTTCATTGCCATTTTTCAGGGCAAGGTCAGCTACGTTGCGGTTTTGGGCTACTACATTTACATCGGTCATTTTAGTTGAACCCGATACATTTACTTTATTAAATCCTTCTTCAGATATTAATGCCGTAGAGAAATAATGCAACCTGAAGCCCACCCAGTGTGCAGGATCATCGATGCTGAATTTCTCCTTGTTATTAATAGTATAATAGTCATGATCTTTATTACGCAGACGATAATATACCTGGCTACTTAATTTTTCATTTGCTATATCTTTTTCTGTATGCAATGCAGTTGTTTGCCAAGTAAGTGGAAGACTGTTTGCAGTCATACCAACCAGGTTTATTTTGCATTGTAGCATATACCCTTCATTAGGCAGCGTATATAACATATGCACTTGCTTACCACCGCCAAGATCGGCCATAAAGTCAAGCGTTTTGTCACCATTAGCAGCATTGCCCGGCGTTGCAGTATATACCAGATCGCCCGTGGCTATGGTATTATTATTTGCCGGCAATACAGCATTCAACTGGTTTGATTCACCATTAAACAGGTATAAGGGCTTACCCTGGTAAGTTTTATAATCTTTTAGTAAGGCCGCTACCGGATGTGCGCCTTTAGTATTGAATTGCAGGCTTAGGTCTTTATTCTCAAGCGTTACCATTTGCCCCTGTCCGCGAAAAGCGGGTGGCATAGCTTGCATTGCAGAGTCGCTAACCGTATCAGCGGCTTTAACAGGTATTGCTTTAGCTAACGGTTTTGGGTGTGCTTTAACGTACGCAATTGAATCGGCCTGCTTTTGTTTCAGGTATTCACTTTGCGAATGTTGATTGTAAAAGATATATCCTATCAGCAAAGCTGCTAACAGTAAAAATCCAATGACTGAATTACGATCCATGAAAAGGTGAAAAATGAAGCGCAAAGGTATGTAAAATGAACCTACTCTATGGCAAACAAATTCATCTCTTACCTAATATATTAGCCTGTTTACCGATTATTGGCGAAATAATGCAGTTCTTCAGAAAGATCGAGATAGGGATGCTTCTGAGCTAACATAGCAGTTTTTTCAGCATAATTTGACATAAAGCGTTGGTGAGCATCGGTTTCAGGGAAACGTGGCTTATGCGACCTGGCTATAGCGATTTCCTGCACTTCTTTCATTATTTGTTGTGTATTAGCATCCATACAAGCGTTCACGAACTGCTCCCAAACAAAATTTGTAGCCAAATAATTAGGATGCACAAAATCAATATCGTAGTACCTATAGTCTCTTAATATATCTATAACAATTTCGTAAGCAGGGAAATAGTATGTATTTGTATTTTCCCCACACAACGTGTGTACCGCTTCTATAAGACGGGCTTTGCTACGGTTATTCTTTATTACCCCATCGCGTATATGGCGCACAGGGCTAATTGTGAACAAAACCCGTGCACCCGGGTTCACTGCAAATAATTTTTTAAGGGTATCGTTAAGTGTGCTAACGATCAGATCAATACTTAACAACGTTTTATCGAACCATTGCGCTGGTGCGCGGTGATTATTGGCTACTTGTTTATTGTTTTCCTGTAAATAATACTGAAATGAGGAACCTAATGTTATTATTATCCAACCTGCTTCTTTTATAAATGCTGACGCCTCTTGCTGCGAGTGGTTAATACCTGAAAGTGCGTCTTGTTTATTGATATGAGAAAAACGGGTGTGGTGTGCCCAGCTATTCCATAATTCGTTCAATTGAAAGAGGTCGGCTTCTGTATACTGTTTATTAGTGATGTAACTATCCAGGCTTTCAGCAACGCTTAACGGATTGAATAATATGCCATTCGGATTGGAGAGGACTTTGAACTTATGCTGCAAAAACCTGTCAACCATATTTTCGGTAAAACAGGAACCAATCAATAATATTTTATCGCTATAGGTGATAGGTTGAGGTAGCTGTGGAATATCCAGCTCAAGCATTAGTTTCATACCTATACCCAGCTTAATTTTTTATACCCTTCATAACCCAATTTCATAGCTTCTTTTATCTGCTTCATTATAAGCGGATCGGTATTTTTAATATGAAAACAGGCTTTACCTTTTAGTGTTTTCGTTAATTCCTCCCCAAGCTTTTCTTTTACACTCTCGCAACAATATACAGGCATAAAGTAAAAACCTACATAACTACTTTGAAGTATAATAGTAGTAAATGCCATTTCTGCTCTTTTTTTACCCAAAGCCGTCATTTCTTTTTCTGACCATAAGTCATACTTACCCTCAATATCAATACGTGCTTTTATAGCGCCTTTTTCATAAGGCTTCACCAGTTTTTTTACTTCGTTGAAGATAGCTAACAACTCAATTTGTGTAAGTTTTGCCATACAAGAATGACTATTAGTTTTTATATGAATGACGTTTTGATAGTATTTCTAACCTAATAACTGCGGCATTTGCTCTTTTTATGCCTTAATGGCATTACATTTATTATGGATTGAAAATTGACTTACCCAAGTAAACTTCGTAATTCAAAAATACAACTTATGAATTCAAATGAATTTCGCAAATATGCCATTAAACATCATGGCATCAGCAGCCTGAGTTTAGATAGTTATACTTCTTCGATGAAAGGCTTTGGCCCAAATGCACTTACGCCTTATATTATTGAGGAACGCCCTATGAACGTTGCCTCTATGGATGTATTCTCGCGCCTGATGATGGACCGCATCATTTTCCTGGGTGAAGCAATTAACGATTATGTAGCCAATATCGTAACTGCACAGTTGCTTTTCCTGGAAAGCACTGACCGCAACCGCGATGTACAAATGTACATCAATAGCCCCGGTGGTAGCGTTTATGCCGGTTTGGGTATATACGACACGATGCAAATCATCACCCCCGATGTAT
>CAMLFX010000022.1 GCA_946479435.1 uncultured Sphingobacteriales bacterium
TACCCATTAGGGGAATTACTATTGCGGGAAATGATATTTATGCAGCAACTCCCTCGGGCATATTCAGAGCCAATAAGAATAATATAAACCTGCAAGATTTTTCAGTTTGGGTACAAGTAGGCGACGTGCGCGATTTTCGCAGTATCGCTTCTGTAAACAACAAAGTATTTGTTACCGGTCCCGATACACTTTATTCTATTGAAAATGATGCATTAAATCCCATTTATCGTTCCGACTCAAATACGCGCCACCTGGATGCTGGTAACAATGGTGTATGGCTAAGCGAAAACTATGAGAACTATACAGGGGAAATCAAAAAATTCGATATAAACAATCAGATTGTCGATTCCGTTAAAGTAGGAGGATTCCCGGCCCAGGTAGCTGACTTAATGAACAGTACAATATTAACAGCTGACGATATAAATGGGTTAATTATACGCCAGGAAAATGCCGGCGAAGGTTACGCACTGGAAAAGCCACAAGGCCCGTCATCAAGCAGCACGTTTGATATTTATGCCTATAACAAAGAAGTTTGGGTGGCGCATGGAGGGTACAATGAAAAGTGGATATTCAATAACCGGCCAGATGGTTTTTCAGGTTTTAACGATGAAAAATGGGTACAGTATAAATTATACGATTACCGCCCATTCGGCGATACCATGTTCGATTTTATACGCATAATAAAGGGGCCAGATAACAATATATATGCAGCCTCTTACCAGGGTGGTGTTTTTGTATTAAAGGCTGATGGAAGCACTGAGCTGTATAAACAAAATTCTATACTCGATTATTCATATACCGCACCGGGTAAATACCTGGCTACAGGTTTAGCGTTCGATAGTCATAGCAACCTTTGGGTAACCATGTTTGGTGGCGATCATGAATTGGCCGTAAAAACGAAAGAAGGCAATTGGTACGAGTTTTCCGCCGCTTCTCCTCGCCCTATATTGCATTCAGCAGCCGATATTATCATAGATGATAATGACCTTAAATGGTATATAGCCCCATTAGGCGGTGGTGTAATGGTGTACGATGATGGTGGTACGATAGAAAACCCCAATGATGACAGGTATAAAAATTTACTTTCCGGCAAGGGAATAGGTGGCTTACCTGATAATGAAGTATATAGTATTGCAAAAGATAAAACCGGCAATATATGGGTAGGTACCGCTAATGGCATAGGTATTATTAGCTGCCCTAACCAGGTGCTGGATGGCAGCTGTGAAGCTGAGCTACGCGTGGTGCAGTACGATGATTTTCCAGGCTACCTTTTTGCCAACGAGCAGGTAAGGGCTATTGCAGTAGATGGTGCCAACCGCAAGTGGATAGGTACCAATAATGGGGTATGGTTACTGTCGCCCGATGGAGATAAAATAATCTCCCGGTTTTCAGCCGAGAATAGTCCGCTATTCTCAAATCACATTCAGAAGATAACGGTAGACCAAATAACCGGCGACGTATATATAGCTACCGATAAAGGCTTAATGAGTTATCGCGGCACAGCCACCGAAGGCGGTACTGAAAATAAAGATGTGGTGAGTTATCCTAACCCTGTACCGTCAGGCTATAAAGGCACTATTGCAATAAAGGGATTGGTTGAAAATGCTGATGTACGAATTACCGATATTTCAGGGCAGCTGGTATATCGCACTACTGCACTAGGCGGCCAGGCAATATGGAATGGAATGGATTATACAGGCCATCGCCCCCAGTCAGGCGTTTACCTTGTTTTCATTACAAATAAAGACGGTTCGCAAACACATACAGGCAAAATTGTTTTCATGGAGTAAATAATGCTGCAGACTACAAAGGGAATAATGCTGCGTGCGGTAAAATATGGTGAAACAAGCCTGATATGCAGCTTTTTTACAGAAGTATATGGTGTACAATCTTACATAGTACAAGGCGTACGTACATCTAAAACAAAGCACCAGCGCGCAGGTTTGTTACAACCCGCATCGTTGCTTGAGCTAACTGTTTATTACAAACCCCAGCAAAGTCTTCAGCGGCTCCGCGAATTTCAGCCAGCGTATATCTATACTTCTTTGCAGGAAGAAGTAGTAAAAAATAGTGTAGCATTATTCTCAGTTGAATTTTTGTTACGCCTGCTTCCTGAACACGCGCCAATACCTGAGTTATTCTATTTGGTGTACGAATATTTCTGTATGCTTGATAAAGCTCGGGTTGAAGATGTAGCAAACTACCCTTTGCATTTTATGGTACAATGCAGCCATATACTTGGCTATAAAATAATGGGTGAATACACTCCGCAAACTCCTTACCTCGATCTTGTGGCCGGTGCGTTTACCGATCATCCCCCTCATGAACATGCCACACTTTCAACTACTGACGCTGAATTAATGGGAAAATTTCTATCGGTTAATGATATCCAGTTATTAAAAAATATCGAGTTAAACTCGGAAACAAGAAACAGGCTGCTTGACTGGTATTTGGCATTCATTCATCGCCACACACAACACATGGGCGCATTAAGATCGCTGGAAGTATTGCGTACTATTTTACATTAGCCCTCGCAGCCAACAAGGCGCAGCCCGCCATAAAATACAGCTACCCACACAAGTCCCTTAATAAGGAAAAACAAAAAGCCCGCCCAACCTATACGCTTAAGCCACAAGGTCAGCTTCCCTTTCTTTTTTTCTGTAGTAGCATCGTTATTCTCCATTTGTATCAGCACTTAAGCGTGTGCTGTTGCAGGCGCAAAGCTACATCATAATTGTATTGCCTGACACTACAAAATGATATGCGGTAATAACCATTTTCAATTTTTAACTATTCTGCCTTCGTTTGTACCACAGTTGTCATTATTTTGCATCTATGCAATTGAAACAATACCTCACCTTATTTGCGTTCAGCGGTTTTGCCACGGTTGCTACCGCACAAAATATAAAAGGATATCCGCAAGGCTATTTTCGCAACCCGTTAGATATCCCCATTTCACTGGCCGGCAATTTTGGCGAATGCCGTCCCGGCCACTTTCATAGTGGTATGGATATAAAAACCCAGGGTAAAGAAAATTTTGCAGTGCACGCTGCTGCCGATGGATATATATCGCGCATAAAGTTAGAGAAGGGAGGGTTTGGCCATGCGCTGTATATAACACACCCTAATGGATACACTACTTTATATGCACACCTCAACAGGTTTGCTGACCCCATACAGAAATATATTGTAGCCCAACAATACAAAACTAAAAGCTGGCTGCAGGATATTACCTGCACTCCCGATCAATTTCCTGTAAAACAAGGAGACCAGATCGCGCTATCGGGCAATACAGGTAATTCTTATGCGCCGCATCTGCATTTCGAGATCAGGAATACTAAATCAGAACATCCGCTCAACCCACAGCTTTTTGGCTTTGAGATAAAAGATGATATAGCTCCTAAGCCCACACAACTGGCACTATATGATATGAGCAAAGGGGTTTACGAACAAACACCTCGTATGTTTCCCCTCACAAAAAAGGGCGATACCTATTATACGAATCAAGACACAATAATTGTAAATAACGATCAGATAGGTGTAGGCGTAGTAGTAAACGATTATATGAATGGCAGCGACAATACGCTCAATTTTTATACGGCCGAGCTAAATATGGAAAAGACCAATTTCATAACAATAACATTGGATGATATTGGTTATGATGAAACAAGATACGTAAACGCTTTTGCCGATTATAAAAGTAAAAAACTGACAGGTGAATGGGTGCAATGCCTTTTCCAGATGGATGGTAATAGGTTGGATACCATCTACGACTATACTACGCAATACAGAAAGTACACCGAACGTGGTAAACTGGAATTTAGTAACAACCAAATTCCTAAACCCGTTGATATAAAACTGGTAGATGCGGCAGGCAATGCCAGTACTATATTTTTTTACATAAACTACAAGCCCAAAGAAAAAGAGAAACAAGATTGCTCTTTTGAAAATACATTCACCATATTCAAAGAAAAAGATTTTGGCAACCCCAATATATCTTTTACGCTGCCCGACGATGCTCTATATGAAAGCCTGTGCCTGGATTTTAAACAATCGCCCGATGCAAATAGTTACTCCGACAGGTTTACCATACACAAGCCTTACGTACCATTGCACACTTACTTCTTACTGCGTATAAAACCTAATAAAGCCATACCCTTTAAAGAAAGATATAAAATAGCGCTTATCTATAATGATGGTAAAGCAGAAACAGGCTCTGCTGCTATGTACGATAATGGTTGGTATAAAACTAAAGTGCGCGACTTTGGCGAATATCGTCTTGTATCAGACGTTACCCCCCCGGTTATTACACCTGATCAACCAAAAGGAACAGATTTTTCTAAAACAAGCAGAATAAGTTTTACTGTGAAAGATGCCATCACATCTGTCAAATCTTTTAGTGCCGAGGTAGATGGGCAATGGCTTTGTTTTGAGCAAAGCGGTAATACGTTTTTTTACGATTTTGATGAGCATTGCCCAAAAGGGAAAAACAAATTGGTGATTACCGCTACCGACGAAAATAGCAACGAAGAAAAACTAACTTATACTTTTACCAGATAATGGAATTAACAGCAGGCAGCAAAGCGCCCGCATTTAAAGCGGCCGACCAGAATAATAATACAATTTCACTTGGCGATTATAAAGGACAAAAGGTAGCCCTGTTCTTCTATCCGGAAGATGATACGCCTACCTGTACCGTAGAAGCCTGTAACCTGCGCGATAATTATTCGTTGCTGAAAAAACACGGCATTGCCGTAGTAGGTGTAAGCCCCGATGAAGTTGCTAAACATAAAAAGTTTGAACAGAAATTCGAACTACCCTTTACTATGTTGGCTGACCCGAAACATACCATACTGAACAAGTATGGCGTATGGGGTGAGAAGAATTTATATGGCAATAAGTTTATGGGCGTGAAGCGTACTACGTTTTTAATAAATGAAGACGGTACCATTGCGCATATCATAAAAGGGGTACGCTCCAAGAACCATGCGCAACAAATACTCGATGCATGGAAAATTAAAAGCTAAGCTTTGCGCTACCCATTATTGTAAAATACTTCGTGTGAGGTTCGGTAGGCAGCTTTTCGGGTGCCAGCCTCCAGATAAAGTCAACACGAAAAATGCGTAGTATGTTTTCTATACCTGTACCTACCTCCAGGTATGGGCTGCTATTCAGGGTACGGAAGGCATATCCTTTATCGAGGTTTAACGTTGCATTTTTATCGCTCAGGCTTCCTATCAAACCTTTAGCCGTCCAAAACTGCCGAAATTTTAATTTTCTTACACCCGGTATATAGTTAAAAATACCACCTCCCAATGAATGCTCTATGTTTAGGCCAGCATACTGATCGCTAATGAACTCGTATTGGTTCATCATGCTGAACGCATACTTGTTATAGATATAAGTTTCATTTCCGGGGTGTATCTCCAATAGCGCATACGGTAGTGTACCATATACTTTCCCTGCAAATGCATTTATATACAATTCGCCAAGAGGGGCAATTTTAATATCATCAGATATCGTAGCCGATATTTTTTTATACTCATAGCTACTATGCAATAACCCTTTCAGGCCTGCAGCCAACCTCAATTCAACAACCGGATATTTACTGCCAAGGCTTACACGATAGTAATTACCTTCTAAAAATCTTTCGTGATACGCATAGCGTAGTTTCACGCCAACTTCAGATGTATTTAGTGTATTGGTTGCTACTCCTTCTTCGTTCACAAATATTTTGTCTGAAGGTAATGGGGTGTAAGGTGTATATAACCTATGTACCCAGCTGAACATGTGGCTAAACCCTGAAAAATATTCTTTGTAAAAATCGAAACGGTATTCGTCGGCAAATACCAGTTTCCTGGGTATCCCTTTTCTTCTTACCGTAAGGGCCAATATATTATCGAAACCTACATTGTCGTAATAAGTTACTGTGCGGTCTATGTCATGCGTGCGCGATGCAAACAAATACATTCTGGGCTTTCTGCCCAGTAACCAAAAACCGCCAATATTATATTTAAACCGTTCATCCTTTGTGCCATACGCCACATAGCCATTCAGGTAAATATTTTTGAACAGCTTAGGTGTTGTACCCATTGAAAAACGGAAACGGTTTCCTTCTATCCTGTTCCGGCTGTATAAGCTCCAGTAAGGCCCCAGCTCAATAGGGCCAACCTCTTTTGTACCTGTAATGAAAAACGTTACTATATTTCTGAATTTGCGATACACCGGGTCATGCTCCAGCGTATCAAACATATAATAAATGGCCGCCTCATTTTTGGTCAACCCTTCGTGCCTTAAGGGTTGCCAAAAAGTATCTTCCACGTTGCGTGCATCGTCTGCCACCACTACTTCAGGGGCTGTTTTACTTAGTGTATCTGTTATTGAAGCATCGTTAATCACAATGTCTTTGTACGATAAGGTACGCCTGGCTATAAGCCCTGGTATTTGTGGCAGTATTTTACCGGCTACCAACTCTGTTGTCAGGTTTTCTTTAGTGCAAAACCATGTTGTATCACCCAGCAAACTAAATTGCTGGTATAGCGATGCACCTTTCACCCAGTTGATGTTTGCTCCTTTGGGGATAGCGCCATCTATATATTGCAATGCACAGCTGGTATCCACTATATTCATCTCACCTGTAAGACAATTCTCACCTTCACGCAGCGGCCTGAAGCTTAATTTCATTACCCTTCTGTGTTCTACATCTATAGTATCTACAAACCTGTATTTATAAAAAGCCAAACCTCCGTCACCCAGCGGGCTCACAAACTTTTTATCAAACAGCAACCAGTAATTATCATAAGGATTTACCGATAAATACATACTACCCATGTACTTCATGATGCTTTTATTATTAATGCCCCTTATCTGGTTAGCCTTAATATATTCCCTGGTTGCTTTAGGGTTTCTCTGGTAGTAGTAGTCCGATAATGTTTCTATTAGAAAGAATGGTAAAAAAGGTTCAGGCCCGGTAGTGGTATCCAGGTTATCATAAATATATCCGAAGTGCTTTATATAAGGTATTGGTAACTGTTCAAATTGTTCTTTTGTCAGGTTAAGCAGGTCCACCTCTATTTTACTATAGGTCTCGTATTTATAATTGTTGAACCGTGCGGGGTCATTATACTTTTTATGCGCTATCACTTTCCGCATAAAGCGTATGGCCGGGTCTTCACCTGCATGCACAATTACTTCATTCAACAATTTGCCTTCCGGTGCCAGGGTTATATTTATTACCTGGGGTGTATCAGTATGCTGTATTACCGTATCTATCTGTTTGTATCCTATCACATACACCCTTAGGGTATCGTTTTCTATTTCATCATAACCAATAGTAAATGCTCCTTCCTCATTGCTCAATACGCCATATACAGTACGTGGAAAGAAAAGGGTGACATAAGGTACTACATCACCCGTTTGCTGGTCGCGGACAACACCCCTTATCTGGTGCTGTGTTTTTATAACCCTTACCCCGGGAGCCAGGCTGCTATCACCAGCCGGGGTAACCTGGGCTTTTGCTGTTTGGCAAAAGCATGCGATTGCAATTAGTAATATTTGTAGTTTCCTTATCACAATAATATAGCTCACAACCTGTGGGCTCCTATCCATCATTTAAAAAAAGAATGCAAAAGTACTACAGCTTTATGGCAATCCACTATATTTACATTCTTGTATGGATTTGAAACGCTTTAGAGCAAAAGCATCAAAGAAAAAGGGCCGCCTAACCGCTTTTCTCCAAAAGCTGGATAAGATTGTTCCTGAAGATATGCCCGCCTTGGTAGCTGAAGTAGACGCTACTGTTTGGCGCGACATTGACTGCACTACTTGTGCTAATTGCTGCAAAACCATGACGCCTACCTTCACTCCTAAAGACATAAAACGCATATCAGCACACCTGGATATGACGCCAAATCAGTTTAAAGAAAAGTGGCTGTATAAAGAAGAAGACGCCGGCGATTGGGTAAATGTTAATCAGCCATGCCAGTTTCTTATAAACGATATGTGTTCTATATATGAAGTTCGCCCGGTTGATTGTGCTGAATTTCCGCACCATAATAAAAAACCGTTCGATTTGTATAACGATACTTTTATACAAAACCTGCACCGCTGCCCTGCCACTTTTACTCTCATTGAACGGCTGGAACAGCGGATACGCAAGGAGTACGAATGGTAGAAATACTACTGTATTAAGCTTCCGCTAACATCCCCTTATTATATTTGCTTACATAAGCTAACTTAGCCTTTATGTCAGAGAAGAAATTGTTTTTGCTGGATGCGTATGCACTTATCTACCGTGCTTATTATGCGCTGATACGCGCGCCGCGTATTACCAGTACAGGCCGTAATACCAATGCACAATTCGGGTTCACTACTACACTGATGGACCTTATCAATAAAGAAAAACCTACCCACCTTGCAGTAGTTTTTGATACACACGCACCTACCGAACGCCATACCGATTTTGCAGATTATAAGGCGAACAGGCAGGAAGCACCTGAAGATATTCTTTCCGCCATACCAGATATAAAGCGCATCATTAAAGGGTTCAACCTGCCTTGCATGGAAAAAGACGGCTTTGAAGCCGATGATGTGATAGGCGCACTGGCGCACGAAGCTTCAGACATTGGCTATACCGTGTACATGGTAACGCCCGATAAAGATTACGGGCAACTGGTGCGCGACAATGTATATATCTACAAACCTGCCTACCAGGGCGGAAATGTAGAAATTATGGGGCCTAAAGAAGTGTGCGCTAAATGGAACATAAAACGCGTAGAGCAAGTAATAGATATTCTTGGGCTGATGGGCGATGCGGTTGATAATATTCCCGGCATACCGGGAGTAGGTGAAAAAACAGCCGCCAAGCTTTTGGCAGAATACGATAATATGGAAAATATTCTGGCCAATGCCGATAATATAAAAGGTGCGTTGGGCGAAAAAGTACGCAATGGCAAAGAACTGGCCATCATGTCGAAAAAGCTGGCCACTATTATAACCAACGTGCCTGTCTCTTTTCACGAAGAAGACTTTCGCGTAAAGGAATGGAATAAAGATGCGCTTACAGAAGTATTTGGCGAACTGGAATTCCGCGCACTGGGTAAGCGCCTGTTAGGCGACGACTTCAACGTAGTAGATAAAAACACACCAACCGATCTGTTTGGTAATGTTATTCATCAAAAAACACCGGCTACTAAAACGGCACCTGCTACAGAAGCCGCGACACCCGTTGTTGATGCAGCTGAAGAATTAGTGCCACTAGCCACCAACAATATTGAGAATACACCACATAATTATCATTTGGTAGCAGATGAGGGGGCAATAGATAATTTGGTTACACAACTTTTAGCGCAAAAAGAAATTTCATTCGATACCGAAACCACGAATATTGATGCTAACCTTGCCGACTTGGTAGGTATGAGTTTTTGCTGGCAGAAGGGGGAAGCCTATTACGTATCACTACCTGAAGATAGGGAGGGAGCAATCAATATCATCAATCGCTTTAAGCCTGTTTTCGATAAAGAAGATATTCTTTGGATAGGGCAGAATATAAAGTATGATCTCACCATGCTTAAATGGTACGGCTTCGCACTGAAGGGAAGTATATACGATACCATGCTGGCTAACTACGTGATAGAGCCGGAAGGCAAACGAAATATGGATATACTCAGTACCAAGTACCTGGGTTATCAGCCCGTATCCATCGAAACGCTTATAGGCAAAAAAGGCAAAGGGCAGTTGAACATGCGCGATGTGCCTGTAGAACAGGTAAAGGAATATGCCGCTGAAGACGCAGATGTAACATTGCAATTGAAACAGGCCTTCGACCCGCTGATGGTAAAACAAGAAGTACAACCTGTGTTCGATAATATAGAAAATCCACTAGTACCTGTTTTAGTGGATATGGAATTTGAAGGTGTGGGTGTAGATATCAACTTCCTGAAAGATTATTCAAAGGAACTGGAAAAGGATATACAGATAGCAGAAGAGAATGTTTACAAACATGCTGAAGTAAAATTCAATATCGGTTCGCCCAAGCAATTAGGTGAAGTGCTGTTTGAAAAAATGAAACTGGAAGGTGGGGGAAAGAAAACAAAGACCGGCCAATACGCTACCGGGGAAGATGTATTGCAAAAGCTGCGCAACAAACACCAGATAGTGAGCGACATCCTTGTGTATCGAGAGCTTACCAAGCTGAAGAGCACGTATGTAGATGCATTGCCTACACTTATCAACCCACGTACCGGCAGGTTGCATACGTCATTCAACCAGACAGTAGCTGTAACCGGCCGCTTAAGTAGTAATAACCCTAACCTGCAAAATATTCCTATCCGTACTGATCGCGGTCGCGAAATTCGAAAAGCTTTTGTACCTCGCGGTGAAGGCTGGAGTCTTATCTCTGCCGATTATTCGCAAATAGAATTGCGCATCGTTGCTTCCATTAGTGGCGATGAAAATATGATTAAAGCGTTTGTTGAAAATAAAGATATACACACAGCTACTGCCGCCAAGGTTTATAACGTTGAAGAAAAAGACGTGACCTTTGATATGCGCCGTGCTGCAAAAGCCGTAAACTTTGGTATCATTTATGGCCAATCAGCTTTTGGCCTTGCAGAGAATCTTAGCATCAGCCGTACAGAAGCGAAGACGATCATTGACAACTATTTTATTCAATATCCATCTATCAAAAAATACATGGATACTTCCATCAATTTTGCGCGCGAGCATGGATATGTGCAAACATTGAAAGGAAGGAAACGCTATCTTCGCGACATAACTTCTGCAAACCAAACCGTACGCGGATATGCTGAACGCAACGCCATCAACATGCCAATACAGGGTACTGCTGCTGATATGATAAAACTGGCTATGATCAACGTATACCGCAATCTTCAGAAAGCACAATTACGTACCAAAATGATATTGCAGGTGCACGATGAATTGATCTTTGATGTGCCGAACGATGAGATCGAACAGGCAAAGCAGATCATTAAAGAAAGTATGGAAAGCGCAATGGAACTGCCGCATAGGGTACCGGTACAAGCGGAAACGGGTAGTGGTGCAAGCTGGCTGGAAGCACACTAATTATTTTTGAAAGGGTGCCTTTCTTCCCAGGCACCCTCGTTCACAAAATTCTTTTGCTGTTTTTGCAGTACGCGGTTGCGTATGTATTTGTTGCGTATGTACAAATATGTTGAAAGGTAATTGGGTTTGCAACCTAAACGGGCTTTAGCCTCTAATGCGGTGCGGCCAAGAATCAACTTATTTTTATTGAACTCGATCGCTTTCTCAATACTCAGGAAAAGTATGTTGAAGTAAAGCTGAAAAGCGTTGTTCTTTTCATAGTTGAACCCAATGTAAAACATGTCGAACACATCGCCCTTCAGCCATGCACTTAAAAATCCTACCATCACTCCGTCTTTATACATGCCCCATACTTTGAATTCATTTTCATAATGCTGTTTCAGTATCGGTATAAATGTTTCGTTCAACAATCCAATCCTTACTTGCTGCTGCTCGGTAACGTTATTATATAGTTTGTAGATGTTTGTTTTTTCTTGTTCTACTTCTGCTGCGCCCAGCTCTTTTACTTCAATACCATTTAATGCGTTTCTTACTTTCCGGTAGCGTTGTGCATATTTATGCTTCAGTGCTTTCTCATAATCATGCATGCCTTGCCATTCTCCCGGGACATCCATCTCCATAGATATGTCGTTGCGCAGCGATAGATATTGCGGTGCATAGTTCTGGAAATATGTTACCAATTCATCGGCCATATCCTTTACTAATACAGTGTTGGCACAAGTTTCCTTTAGCGCCGTAGTTATTGCATATTGGTAATATTGATAGGCTTCAAAAGATGTAAGTTCAGGAGCATAATAAAACGATGCTACATCATGCCTGAACAAATGGCCGCCCACAAGCATTTTAGGTTGCATCAGGCTAGCATAAGCATTCCATGTTGCAAATTGCCAGGCCTTTACTTTTTGTGCATTTATATGTTGAGGCTTTAGTTGCAATAGCTGGAAATAGACTGCGGCTACAGGTCGTCCTTTATCAGTTATCAGTAAATAACGAAACGAAATATCCGGCAATTTCGAATGTTCTGTAATCTTTAGCTGGTCGCTTTTCAGGAAATGGTTCTCAGGTAAAAAATCATCCCACATATCGGGCAGCTCACTGCTATTCCTGTAGCTATATACATTGCTATCTATCGTGGGTGGGTTACGCTTCATGCAGGTTTTTGCTTTTCCATTAGCATGTGTGGTATGCCTACTTCCGTAAATACATTGCCAATTGTAGTGTACCCAAGTTTTTTATAAAAGTCTGTTGCTGAAGTGCGTGCATGCAATGTTATTTTATCGTATCCGTTTTGCCAGGCATACGCTTCAGCAGCAAGCATTATTTTTTTACCAATACCGCTTCTTTGCAGGTTTTCCTTTACAGCCATTTGCCTCAACTTTATAACGCCATCATCTTCTGTTCTTTTCAACATGATGCAGCCAAGCACTTCACCATTTTGCTCAGCAATTATTATATTATCTTTCTCATCATCGCTCAGATCTTCATCAGCAAGCGATAGCCCGATTGGTTTGCGCAATATTTCTTCACGCAGATCATACACTTGCGGGTATTTCGCATCAGTCGTATCAATAATTCTTGTAGAAAGCTGCTCACTCATTACAACTTAGTTCAGTTCTATTTCTGTTGTAAGATTTGTCTTTACATTAAATTCTTTAAACTCCTGGCTTGAAGTTGGCGCACCTGCAAATTTACGGAATGCCACACGGTAATTGCCGCGTTGCAAACGCAGCTTTTGCTTTTCCAGGTTGCCGGTAATATCCATTTTATAGAAGCTAACAAATTGGTCGCCCAGTTGGTAGTACAAAGCTATATTGCCAATATTGTTGGTATTGGTAAATTGTACATAACCCGGTTTCTCAATTTTAATAACTATTTCCGCACCAAATTCCAGGTCAACACTCTTATGGTCAATTGGCAAAGTGTTTATTTCTATATGATAATTGCCTGGTTCGTATTCTACCTCCTGCGTACAAAGCTGTTTGTTAACAGGCCCTACCTCAAAATTCTTTTTTACTCTTGCGGCATACTCAACTACAGGTTGTGTAGGGTCGTCTTCGTACTCAAATCTTAGCGATGCCTTATTTACCTGTATCATGTATTTGTTCTTACTATTGGCGCGCACTTCTATATTAGACACCAGTAGATTGCTTTTGCCGGTTACAGTGAGATTGTAGATACCCGCCGGTATTTTTTGTGGGTCAGGGTTACCACTGGCATTCACCATTCTGTAAAATTTATGTACCTGTGCATTCGTTTTGGGGTCGCGCAGTACTATTTGCGGGTTAGTTTGGTAAAACTTTCCTTTCCCATCGGTAAAATATATTTCAAGCGTGGTTTCTGTTGCCTCCTCTCTTTGTATAGTGTACTTGGCTTCTTTGGGTTTAGTTGTTTCAGCAGGTGTGGAAGGCTTAGGTTTGGTTACAATTCTTGGTGCGGGTGGTTTGGTTACCGCAATTATCGAATCTTTACGTTGCTTAACACTTGTCACAGGGGTGGTTGCTTCTACAGGCACTTTAAAAACAGGTACTCTTATTTTTTTGAAAGAAGGTGTTTCATACCTCATCTGGTAAACAAATCTTGTTTTTGCCTCCATGCTTATCAGGTATTCCTTAGCCCTGATGGGCATCGTTTGTTTGGTCAGGTCTATTTGCTGCGTTACAGGTATTTCTTTAGCCGGCACTTCTTTGGGCTTAGGTATTGGTTTTGGCTCTTCTTTTTTTACCACAGGTGGCGTCGGTACCGATTCTTCCTGCTTAGTTTGCGGCACTTTGAAAGTAGGTATGTTCACCTTTAGCGCACTCGGCGTGCTTACAGCGGCCTGTTGCAGCAGTTTCTTATCTATGGTGCTCAGTGTTAGTATTTTCTTATAGCCATCTACTATAGTGCCCACTGCCTTTGGTATGTCATTTTGCTGGGTCACCAGCAGGTAACTGCCCATACAGTTATATTGTTCTTTTAAAGGTGCATAGTCCACCAGGCTTACTATATAAGGTTTGAAATTTACTTTCTTTTCAAGAAGTGCTTTTACTACATCACATATATTGCCGTTACAACTTTCGCCGCCATCGGTTATCAGTATCAGGCTATAGTTGTAATGCCTGGTATCAGGCATATCGTTCTCCACTGCTTCTTTTATAGAATAGGCTATTGGCGATACCCCTGCAGGGTGTAAACTTTCCAGCCTCAGCGACATTTGAGCCAGGTTGTCTTTACTATACATCACCTCGCGTTTGGTATCGTAGCAGTTATTTTCCTGGGCCGGGTGTTGATGTCCGTACACACGCAGGCCAAATTCTACCTGGTTGTTTACTTTATAGATGCTGTCTATGAGTGTGGTAATGATCTTTGCAGCGGTTTTAAACCTGACTTCATCTTTCGCCCAGGGCTGCAACATACTCGATGACCCGTCGAGTAGCAGCAATATGCGTTGCTCTTTTTCTTCCTCAGCCTGGGCTGAAGCTTTGAAAAAGGAGATGGTCAACAATAAAACGAGTAGCAGCCTGTCAAAACGCATTATCAGGGAAATATACTTGTGGCAAACCTACATTAAATGCCTGAAGATTAATAGGATCGTATATACCTCTAAACGCGTGAAAATTGGTTAAAGTATGCCTCCTCAGGATTATATGTATATTTTAACGCTTTTGATGCTCCTATAGGGTAATATTATCGGTTTTTGCAACTATAAAGGGACTTAAAATAACTAACTTTGCGCTGCATTATAATTTATTATGTCCGTTCCTACACAGATAGTTGAAGATGTAGTTATAAAGTTTGCCGGCGATAGTGGCGATGGTATGCAGCTGACAGGTAGCCAGTTTACCAATAACACTGCTTTGATAGGCAATGATCTTTCTACCTTCCCCGATTTTCCGGCCGAGATACGTGCCCCGATAGGCACTTTACCCGGCGTTAGCGGTTATCAATTGCATTTTTCGAGCAAGCGCATATTTACACCCGGCGATAATTGCGATGTATTGGTAGCCATGAATGCTGCTGCATTGAAAGTAAATCTTAAAGCATTGAAACCGGGTGGAATTATCATCGCCAATACCGATGGTTTCGACAGCAAGAACCTTCGCCTTGCCAACTACCCCGATGGCGTGAATCCATTGGAAGATGGTAGCCTGGTAGGATATGAACTGCATAAAATAGATGTAACCAAACTTACCCGCGAAGCCCTGAAGGATATACAGATGGGTGTAAAGGAAAAAGATCGTGCGAAGAATATGTTCGTATTAGGTTTCCTTTACTGGCTGTACAATCGCGACCTTACCAGTACTTTCTCTTTCCTGCACGATAAATTCGGCAAACGCCCCGAAATATTAGATAGCAATATCAAATCGCTGCAGGCCGGCTATAATTATGGCGATACAGTTGAAGCATTCACTACCCGCTATAAAGTTGAGAAAGCAAAACTACCGGCAGGTAAATACCGCAGCATAACAGGTAATACAGCATTATCTTATGGTTTGGTTGCCGCAGGCGAAAAATCGGCATTGCCTATTTTCTTAGGTACCTACCCAATTACCCCGGCATCAGACATCCTGCACGAATTATCGCGTTTTAAGAATTTCAATATACGCACCTTTCAAGCTGAAGATGAGATAGCGGGCATAAGCGCTGCTATTGGTGCTGCTTATGGCGGTAGCCTTGGTATCACAACTACGTCGGGCCCCGGTATGGCCTTGAAGACCGAAGCCATGGGCTTGGCAGTAATGCTGGAAATCCCTTTGCTGATAATAAATATACAACGTGGTGGCCCATCAACCGGCTTACCTACCAAAACCGAGCAAAGCGATCTGCTGCAGGCATATTACGGCCGCAATGGTGAGTGCCCAATGCCGGTTATATCTGCCTCCACCCCCAGCGATTGCTTCTTCGCTGCTTATGAGGCTGTACGCATAGCCGTTCAGCACATGACCCCTGTTATTTTGCTGAGCGATGGTTATATAGCCAATGGTGCTGAACCATGGAAATATCCGCAAAGTGCAGACCTTGCTCCTATAAGCGTTAATTTCAAAAAAGGCCTTGCAGAGGGTGAAGATAAATTTATGCCTTACCAGAGAGATGAAAAACTGGTACGCCCATGGGCTGTACCGGGTACGCCAGGTCTGGAGCATCGCATCGGTGGCCTTGAAAAAGAAGACATAACAGGTAACGTTTCTTACGATGCCGATAACCACCAGCACATGGTGAAAACCCGTGAGGAAAAAGTAAACCGCATTGCTGATTATATTCCTTTACAAACTTTAGATAGCGGCCCTGACACAGGTGATGTACTTGTTCTGGGTTGGGGTTCTACTTATGGTGCTATAAAAAGTGCCGTGGCAGAGTTGCAGGCACAAGGTAAAAGCGTAGCTCATGCACATCTACGCCACATGCGCCCGTTCCCTAAGAACCTGGGCGATATGCTGCGTAGCTATAAAAAAGTACTGATACCAGAAATAAATAACGGCCAGCTGATAAAAATTATCCGCGATCAGTTTATGATAGATGCGGTAGGCTACAACAAAATTAAAGGCGTACCTATAACACGCACCGAACTGGCAACAGCTATAGGAGAGTTATTATAGATCTGTTTCCGTTTCTTTTGGTAAAGATGTCTGGTCAATAACGTACAGCGGCCTGTCGCGTACGTTGTTGATAATTCGGCTTATGTATTCCCCTATTATACCCAGGCACAGCAACTGTACGCCCCCAAGGAAGGTAATGCTGATAATGGTAGATGCCCAACCTGGTAGCGTCGACTTATTAAAGAAGAACGCATATAGCGCATATAAAATAATAAAGAAAGATATCAGGCAAACGGTGAAACCCAAATTGGTCGCTATTTTCAGCGGAGAATCGGAGAAGCCTGTTATACCATTAAATGCAAGGCGAACCATCTTCTTGAACGGGTAATTCGTTTCACCGAATTTACGTTCATCTCTTTCATAGGTTACATAAGTATTCTTAAATCCAAGCCAGGCTATTTGCCCCCGTATATATTTATCATACTCCTTCATACGCTTCAAATACTCCAGCACATCGCGGCCTATCAGGCGGTAATCTCCTACATCCAGCGGTATCTCAAACGATACCAGGCTGGCCATAAGCCGGTAAAACATTTTAGCAGTAAACAGTTTAAAAAATGTTTCCCCTTTACGTTTGCTTCTTTTAGCATACACCACTTTATACCCATCCAGGTATTGCTGATACATTTCTTTTATCAACTCGGGCGGGTCTTGCAGGTCGCCATCAATAGTCACAATAGCGTCGCCGCTGGCATAATCCATACCTGCGCTTATAGCTATCTGGTGACCGAAATTTCTTGAAAAACTTATATAGTGAAGCTTGCTGTTCTTTGTACAAGCCTCTTTCAGTTGTAATAATGAGGTATCGCGGCTGCCATCGTTCACAAATATTATCTCGTATGCATCCGTTACCGATTCGGCAGCACTGGTCATACGTGCTACCAACTGGTCAATGATTTTTTCTTCATTGAACACCGGTACTACTATCGATAGCGCTATATTCTTTTTCCGTTCCATTTAAATCGTGCTCTAAAATAGTAAGAATTTCCTTGCCATATGTAAAATGTATATCAGTAACTATTACTGGCGTCATTTTATTATACAGACAATATATTTACAGCAATTTACCAACCCTTAAAACATACATGTACATGCAGGAAGTAGCACTATTCTGGTTCAGGCGAGATCTAAGATTACAGGATAATGCAGGGCTTTATCATGCCTTGAGGTCTGGCTATCCTGTAGTGCCCGTTTTTATTTTTGACACCAATATTCTCGATGACCTTTTAGAGAAGAAAGATAAGCGGGTTGATTTTATACACCAGCAATTACGCAAGCTGGAAGACATCATCGAAAAAAAAGAAAGCAGCCTGCATGTATTGCAAGGAACGCCTGAAGAATGTTTTAAAGAGTTGATAAAACATTACAAAATAAAAGCAGTTTACACCAATACCGATTACGAACCTTATGCAACCGCCCGCGATAGGGGAATCGAAGCACTACTAAAAAAGCAAGGTGCAGATTTTTACAGCTATAAAGACCATGTCATTTTCGAAAAAGACGAAGTGGCCAAAGACAATGGCGAACCTTATAATGTGTTTACACCATATAGCAGAAAATGGCTCGCTACGCTTACCGATTTTTATTTAAAGCCTTATCCTTCTGCTAAATACTATAAGAACTTTTTTAGGCAATCACCTAAACGTATACCATTACTCAAAAGTTTAGGTTTTGAAGAAACAGATTTCCAATTTCCTTCATCGACACTAAATGAAGACATTGCAAAAGACTACGACAAAACGCGCGACTATCCTGCGGTAAAAGGGACCACCCATTTAGGCATGCATTTACGTTTTGGAACAATAAGCATTCGTGCATTAGCTGCAGAAGCAAAAGAGCTGAACAAGACTTTCCTGAATGAATTGATATGGCGTGAGTTTTACCAGATGATATTATGGCATTATCCGCATACAGCTACAGAAGCCTTCAAGAAAGAATATGATAATGTAAAATGGCGCAATAATGAGGCGGAATTCAACCGTTGGTGCCAAGGACAAACAGGTTACCCGATAGTTGATGCGGGTATGCGTGAACTGAATGAAACAGGGTTTATGCATAACCGTGTGCGCATGATCGTTGCCAGTTTTCTTACCAAACATTTACTCATCGACTGGCGCTGGGGCGAAGCTTATTTTGCAGCAAAGCTTTTAGATTACGATATGGCCGCGAATGTTGGCAACTGGCAATGGGCCGCAGGTAGTGGTTGCGATGCGGCACCATACTTCCGTGTGTTCAATCCTGAATTGCAAACGAAGAAGTTTGATAAAGACCTAAAGTATATCAGGCAGTGGTTACCTGAATTTGATACACTTAACTATGTACAACCAATAGTTGAGCATGCTGCTGCGAGAGAACGTTTTTTAGAAACCTACAAGAAAGCACTGAACGCAAATCGCTAACCCGCCCAACCTTCTCTATCAAGGCTGCGGTATTGTATTGCTTCTGCAAGATGTTCCGGTCTTATATCATCACTATCTGCAAGGTCGGCTATAGTGCGCGATACTTTTAATATCCGGTCATATGCACGCGCCGATAAATTCAACCTGTCCATTGCAGTTTTTAGTAGTGTTTGACTCACACTATTCAGCACACAAATCTCTTTCAGTTGCTTGCTGCTCATTTGTGCGTTGCTATACACACCTGCTTGGCCTTCAAAACGCGCAGCTTGTTTTTCGCGTGCTTTTATTACACGTTCTCTTACCGTATTGCTTGGCTCCGATGTTTTTTGCGAAGAGAGTTCGGTGAATGATACGGGTGTTACTTCCACATGCAAATCAATTCTATCTAACAATGGACCTGATATTTTATTCAGGTATCGCTGTACTACAACAGGTGAACAAGTACATTCTTTCTCGGGGTGATTGAAGTACCCACAAGGACAAGGGTTCATAGATGCTATCAGCATAAAGCTGGCAGGAAAATCGATACTCACTTTTGCGCGCGATATAGATACCCTACGCTCTTCCATTGGTTGGCGCATTACTTCCAATACGGTGCGTTTAAATTCGGGTAGTTCATCCAGGAACAATACACCATTATGTGCCAGCGATATTTCACCAGGCTGCGGCATACCACCGCCACCTACTAAAGCAACATCGCTTATGGTATGGTGCGGCGAACGGAACGGGCGTTGTGCTACTAATGATGTATTAACAGCTAACTTACCTGCTACCGAATGTATCTTGGTTGTCTCCAATGCCTCGTGCAAACTAAGTGGTGGCAATATGGTAGGCAGCCTTTTTGCCAGCATTGTTTTACCCGCACCTGGTGGGCCAATCAGTATAGCATTATGCCCGCCTGCTGCTGCTATTTCCAGTGCCCTTTTTACATTCTCTTGTCCTTTTACGTCGTTAAAGTCAAGGTCGAAATGATTTTGTGCATCGAAGAATTCTTCGCGTGTATTTACCTGTACAGGTTTCAGGTCATTCGTTTTTTCAAAGAAGCCTATTACTTCCGATATATGTTCTACACCATACACATCCAGGTTATTAACCAACGCGGCTTCACGTGCATTAGCTTTCGGCACTATCAGTCCTTTAAACTTTTCAGCCCTTGCCTGTATAGCAATTGGCAATGCTCCTTTTATAGGTTGTAATGAACCATCTAAAGAAAGCTCACCCATTATTATGTACTCTGACAATTGCTCCGCTGGTATTTGTTCCGATGCCGCCAGCCAACCAATGGCCATCGGCAGATCGTATGCTGCACCTGCTTTCTTAATATCGGCAGGTGCCATATTCACTACCAGTCTTGTGCGTGGTCTTTCTTTACCTACATTCTTTATGGCAGATACTATACGCTCTATACTTTCTTTCACGGCATTATCGGGCAGGCCAACTATTATGTAGTCGGGTTTGCCACCGGGCGTATCTACTTCTATGGTGATGGTAAGTGCATCTACACCATACACCGCACTACCGTATACTTTTACCAGCATCGTATCAATTGAACCTGAAAGATAGTATAGAGCTTCTTTACACCCAACATTTTCTCCCTACATTTGTAGCATGAGCACAGTATTACTTCATAAAGAAAACGGCGTTGCTTACTTAACGCTTAACCGTCCTGAAAAGTTCAACAGCTTCAACCGCGAAATGGCTATTGTATTGCAACAGCACCTGGACGATTGCAATGAAGACGGAAGTATACGTGCCATCTATCTTACCGGTACAGGCAAAGCGTTCTGCGCAGGGCAGGATCTTGCTGAAGCTACCGACCCAAATGGCCCGGAACTGGAGCGCATAGTTCGCGAGCATTACAACCCTATCATTATGCGCCTGCGCAATATTGAGAAGCCTATTGTTTGCGCCGTGAATGGTGTAGCTGCTGGTGCAGGTGCCAACATAGCTTTGGCTTGCGATATTGTAGTAGCTAACAAGAGTGGCTCATTTATACAAGCCTTTAGTAAGATTGCTTTGATACCCGATAGTGCGGGTACTTTCTTCTTGCCACGCCTGGTAGGTATGCAACGTGCCGCAGGCCTTATGATGCTTGCCGACAAAGTCTCAGCCGACGAAGCAGTAAGGATGGGCATGATCTACAAGAGTTTTGCCGATGAAACATTTGAGACGGAGAGCAAACAGATAGCGATGACGCTTGCCCAAATGCCCACTAAAGGTATTGGCTTAACCAAGCGCCTGCTCAACCATACCTTTAGCAACAACCTGGAGCAGCAATTGGAACTGGAGAAAGAGTTGCAGGTAGAAGCAGGCCAAACGGAAGACTTCAAAGAAGGTGTAGCTGCATTCTTAGAGAAACGCAAGCCTGTATTCAAAGGCAAGTAACTATGCTATTGATATAGCAGGTACGGCTTCGCGTGCTACCTGTTCGTGTATCATTTGTGCAACTACATCTGCTGTTATATCCGGGTAGTTTACGGCTATCCTCGTAGTATCATGTAGCCACCAGCGTATATCGTTGTAGTACTTACGGCCAAGATATTTGATGACGGGTACTTTCATGTCTTTCAACGCGGCGGCATTGCATTGTTGCTCGTACTGTTCCTGCATAGGTATTACCATCAGCTTCTTACCCAGGTATAGTGCTTCCGCAGGCCCTTCGAAACCTGCACCGCACAATACACCTGTTGCGCTGGCCATGCTGCGTATGAATGCATCGTTCTCTATCGGTTGTATCGATACATTCTTTTGGGTAAAGGGAGTCTTGTTATGCTTCGAGAACACCTGCCATTTCACATTGTCGAAGTGCGACAAGTGCATGAGCATTGTTTCATCATCGTAAGCAGGGAGGTACACTGTATAGTGCCCTTCGTCTGTCGGGTTAATGTCTCTTATTTGCCTGCGTATTACGGGTGTAAAGATGTTGTTATCGTATGCATGGAAGTGAAAGCCATAAGCAGCAGTAACAGGTGCGTAGCGTTTCAGTACAAGTTTACCTTTCCAGTCCGATTCTTTTGGTTGCGGTGCGTTCTCGTTCAATACAGCACTTTGGTGACTTAATGATATGCAAGGCTTTCTCTTGAGTTTACATGCCCATGCCGATACCGGTTCAAAGTCATTCACTACAAGATCGTACTGGTTAACATCCAGGCTTCTTGCATCCTTTATCAGCTTCAGGAGATTGGAGCGTTTGATGGTTTGCAAGATATCGACACCACCATGTTTACCGAAGATGAAGCTCATACCATAGAACCTATACTTAACAGGATATGGGAATGCAACATCGGCTTGTATGCCGCTTATCAATACATCCACATCTCCGTATTTAGCCAGTTCAGGATATACATCTCTCGCGCGGCTCAGGTGCCCGTTCCCGGTACCTTGTATTGCAAATAGGATCTTCACTTGTGTATATATGTTGGTGTTATGCTGCTTCTATTGAACCATTGAAGTTGGTACCGTTACCTGCACGCTTGATGCTCAGCTCCTGTAACAGGCTTGCAGCAAGGTTCTTCGGTGTTTCTTCCATCTTCGGCTTCTTCTCTATATCTATCGCTTTAGCAACTTCGTCTTCAGCATACTTGTAGATCTTCCATTTGCCTTCGTTGCATTCAAGCGAGGTGAGGTTCTCTATCCAGTCGCCCGAGTTCATGTATACAACAGGACCATCATCGGTAACTACCGTGCGTATCTCCGGTTGGTGTATGTGGCCGCATATCACGTACTTGAACTTGTTCTCTGCGGCTATCTCGCATACAGTAGCTTCGAACTTGTTGATGAACTTCACGGCACCCTTTACGCTGTTCTTGATCTGCTTGGAGAGGGATACTTTGCCACTGCCCATCTTCTCCGATACGAAGTTGACCAGGCGGTTGATGAGTATGAGTGTATCGTAACCAACAGCACCTAGTTTGGCCAGCCACTTGCTATGTTGCATCACCACATCAAACACATCGCCATGGAAGATCCATACGTTGGCGCCATCTATCTTAAGGGAGAGCTTGTTGGTAACTTTGAGTGAGCCTAGCTGGAAGTCTTTGAACTTGCGCAGCATCTCATCGTGATTGCCGGGTATGTAGTAGACGGGAACGTCTTTGGCGATAAGGCCTATCAGGTGTTTGATGACCATCATGTGGGTAGATGGCCAGTAGCGCTTGCTGAACTGCCAGATGTCTATGATGTCGCCGTTCAGTACCAACGTCTTCGGCCTGATGCTCTTGAGGTATTGCAGTAGTTCCTTAGCATGGCATCCATAGGTGCCCAGATGCGTGTCGGATATTACAACTATATCTACTTCCCGTTGCTCCATATATACCACTCTATGATTTTAAACAGCCAATCTCCGGCTGTACAAAATGACAAAATGATTATAACGCTATCGTTAAGGAGCGATTAAGTTAATATTAAGAAAAGACCTATGTACTTATACCGCTGATAATACAGGCAGTTCTCTCGGCTGGTGTTTTTTCATTTCATTGGCTATGGCGCGTATATGCTCGGGGGTAGTGCCGCAGCAACCACCTACAACATTCAGCCAGCCTTGCGATGCAAACTCGCCCACTATTGCGGCTGTCTCTTCAGGGGTTTCATCATATTCGCCCATAGCGTTTGGTAAGCCTGCATTAGGATATGCACTTACATTGCATGCTGCTATGTTTGACAGCTCTTCGATATGCGGGCGCATTTGCTTACCACCCAACGCACAGTTCAAACCAATGCTTACGGGGTTGGCGTGCATAATAGAAATATAAAAAGCCTCCAATGTTTGCCCGCTAAGGGTACGGCCCGATGCATCGGTAATAGTACCCGATATCATAACAGGCAATTCCATTTTATGTTCGCGGAAATATTTATTGATAGCGTAGATGGCCGCTTTTGCATTCAGCGTATCGAAGATGGTTTCCACCAATAGCACATCCACACCACCATCTACCAAACCACTTATTTGCACATAGTATGCATCGGCCACCTCATCGAAAGTAGCAGCACGGTAACCGGGGTTGTTTACATCGGGCGAAAGGGATAATGTTTTGCTCATTGGGCCTATGGCGCCTGCAACAAATTTCTCTTCGCCGGGGTGTTGTGCCAGGTATTCTTCCACCGCTTCGCGGGCAATTTTTGCTGCGGCCACGTTTATTTCGTAAGCCAGCGATTGCATTTCATAATCGGCCAGTGAAATTGCCTGCGCATTGAAGGTATCTGTTTCCAGTATATCTGCACCTGCGTCCAGGTATTGTTTATGTATCTCCTTTATTACTTCGGGTTTGGTAAGTACCAGCAGATCATTATTACCCCGTACATCAATATGCCAGTCTTTAAAGCGTTCGCCACGATAATCGGCCTCTTCTAATTTATACCGCTGCACCATGGTACCCATAGCTCCATCTATTATCAAAATTCTTTTGGCCATTGCCTCACGCAATTGTTGCTCTTTACTGCTCATGTTTACAAATTTATAGCATCTGTGTATTATATGCGCTATCGTTCAATAGACAGATATGATATTTTATATCTGTTGTTCAATTTTGTTGAATTTTAAAAAAATAAAAAAAATTTCTTGTGCCCTCACCACTGGCAGTATGCTTTACCGGAAAGCAGTTTGCACCTCGAACTGGTGCAGCATTGTTGTTTGGGCTTGTAGCAAAATTGAACAACATATCTAAGAAAACACAACACATTAGGATGTATATTTTCTATAACAAATATACGCTTTTATATCCATTTTACTTGCTTCACTTATTTCTCGAGATTACTCCGCTACGCTCCATGAAAAAAGTTGCTTCGTCGCTGCAATCCTCGCAATGACGGAAGAATGATAGTATTGGTAAGTTCCGCGTGAAATAAAAAAGCCCCGTCGAAATGACGGGGCTTCCTAATATTTATAAAAGCAATTATGCTTCTGCTTTCAGCATTTTCTGGAATTTGTTACGGTCGTTCTCATCCAGCATTATTTTACGCAGGCGTATGCTTTGCGGAGTGATCTCGATACACTCGTCTTGCTGTATGTACTCCATACATTCTTCCAGGCTCATTTGTATTTTTGGTGCAATACGGTTTGCATCATCGGTACCACTTGCACGCATATTCGTAAGTTTTTTAGGCTCGGTTGCGTTCACGATAAGATCTCCCGGTTTGATGTGCTCGCCTATTATCTGGCCAGAGTACACTTCTTCGCCCGCATCGATAAAGAATGAACCACGGTCTTGTAATTTATCCATTGAATAACCGGTGGTGCTTGCAGTGTTCTTAGATAATAGTACACCATTGCTACGTCCAGGTATTGGTCCTTTCCATGGTTTGTATTCGCTAAAGCGGTGTGCCATTACAGCTTCACCTGCAGTCGCCGTCAGCATGTTTGAGCGCAGGCCTATCAAACCACGAGAAGGGATATCGAATTCAAGGTGTTGCATTTCACCTTTGCTTTCCATGATCAGCATTTCGCCTTTACGTTGCGTAACCTGGTCGATAACTTTACCACTGAATTCAGATGGTACGTCAACTACCAATACTTCATACGGTTCGCATTTGCGGCCATCAATTTCTTTAACGATAACTTGTGGCTGACCTACTGTCAATTCGAAACCTTCGCGACGCATAGTTTCTATAAGTACTGACAAGTGAAGGATACCACGGCCATAAACCAGGAATTTATCCGCATCATCAGTATCCTGTACACGCAGTGCCAGGTTCTTTTCCAATTCTTTATACAGGCGATCGCGTATGTTACGGCTGGTTACGAATTTACCTTCGCGGCCAAAGAATGGTGAGTTATTGATGCTGAACTGCATGTTCATTGTAGGCTCATCGATAGCTACTATCGGCAAAGCTTCAGGCGCTTCGAAATCAGCAATTGTTTCACCGATCTGGAAACCTTCAATACCTACTACTGCGCAGATATCACCAGCTTTCACTTCAGTTACTCTTTTCTTGCCCATGCCTTCAAACACGTACAATTCTTTTACGCGGCTGCGTTCCATTTTACCATCTGCTTTGCAAAGCATAACAGGTTGGTTTTCTTTTATGCTACCACGAATTACACGACCTACGGCAATACGGCCAAGGAAGGTAGAATAATCTAAAGAAGTGATCTGCATTTGCAGGTTACCTTCAGCTATTTGTGGTTCAGGTACTTTTTCAAGTATAGTATCTAATAGTGCAGTAATGTTATCTGTTGGTTCTAAAGATGTGTTGAACCAGCCTTGCTTAGAAGAACCATATAATGTAGTAAAGTTCAATTGCTCTTCGCTGGCATCAAGCTGGAAGAACAATTCAAATACTGCATCGTGCACTTCATCAGGACGGCAGTTTGGTTTATCAACTTTGTTGATGATAACAATTGGTTTCAGGTTTAACTGAAGTGCTTTTTGCAACACGAAACGTGTTTGCGGCATAGGGCCCTCAAAAGCATCTACCAACAGAACAACACCATCAGCCATTTTCAATACACGTTCAACTTCACCACCAAAATCGGCGTGACCCGGAGTATCAATAACGTTGATCTTAACGTCTTTGTAGGTTACCGAAATGTTTTTACTAAGAATAGTGATACCCCTTTCTCTTTCAAGATCGTTGCTATCCATTATCAGCTCACCAGTTTCCTGGTTGTCGCGGAATACTTTGGTAGCATGTAGTATCTTATCTACAAGCGTGGTTTTGCCATGGTCAACGTGCGCGATGATGGCTATGTTACGAATATTCATGTTAAAATGTTATTGGCCCCTCTTAGCTCCATATTCTTTTTCACAGATGAATTTCTCAGGGGGCTGTAAAAAGTTGCGCAAAGGTACGGAAAAATATGTGTTATAAGGACAATACTAATACGTTAAATAAATATTAGTAAGGAGACTACTTCATTGGGAATTTAACTTAGCCCGGGATTGTTGGGTCGATCACTTCCCCTTAAGGGACAGTAAAATTATATGCAAAAGCCATGGACAACAAAAGAACTATATAAATATGTTTTTTTGTTAGTTTAGCTTAAAGGGGGCGACAAGCTGAAACTCAGGTATAGCAACGCTGAATTCTGTTTTGTTGTATAAGTTTTCCATTTGGTAGGTACCATACATTTTGCCAATATCGGTACTGATATTAGCCGCAGAAACATACTGATAATTAGCCCCAGGCTCAATTATAGGCTGCTGGCCTACTACGCCTTCGCCTTCAACCTCGCGGTGCGTGCCATTCGTTTCAACAATATGCCAGTGCCGACGGTGCAGCATGACGGGGAATGCGCTTGTATTTTCGATAGTAATGCGATAAGCAAAAAAATATTCGCTATTTACCGGGCTTGATTGTGATGGCTGATAAAATGTTTCTACCATTACGTTCACTCCTTCTGTAATCTGTTGCACCATAGCTTTGAGTCTTTACTTATTTAAGTATATACCAATTATTATGCCGATAGGTCTAGCTGTTCTTTAAATCTTCGATAAATAACAGTACCTGCTTAGTTTCGTAGCCTTTCTGCACCATATAGTTATAAGCTTTCTTTTTCTTTATAAAGATGTTCTTTTCACCTTTCAATTCAGCCCATTTTCTGTCAAGCAACTTCTTCAGACTTATTTCATATTCCTCTTCATCAATTTCTGTCAGGGCTTTCTTTATACAATAATCAGATATCTGGTCGAACTTCAGTGCCTGTATTATTTTCTGTTTACCCCAGCCTTTCATCCTGAATTTACCTCTTGCTATGGCACGTGCATATCTTTCTTCATTCACTAAGCCTAACTCTACCATTTTCGCTACCAATTCTTCTACTTCATCTTTGTAGCTGCCCAATTCATAGAGTTTATTGCGAACTTCTTTCTGGCAACGCTCCTGATACTGACAGTAATTGGTGATAGCTGCTAACCTTTCCATATTTATCTACCCATATATACCAGCAATATTTGCACATCGCTTGGGTTAACCCCACTTATACGACTTGCCTGTCCAATGGTCTGGGGGCGTATTTTGGTCAATTTTTGACGGGCTTCGGTAGAAAGAGCGTTAATTTTGAGATAATCGAAGCTATCAGGGATAGTGAGGCCTTCCAAAGCGCTCATTTTCTTTACCAATTCCCTTTCTTTCTCCATGTACACGTCGTACTTTATCTGAATTTCAGCTTGTTCTAAAATCAACTGGTCAGTTTCTGCCAAAGTATCTTTCAATCCTTCTATGTTCTCGCAAAGATCATTAATACCTATTCCCGGTCGCAGCAATAATTTATTAGCACGTGTACGCTCGTTTAATAAAGCATTACCGGTATTTTCCAGAAACTGATTAGCCATTGCCGGTTCTACGGCAAATTCACTCAATTTCTTCTTCACTTCTTCTACTTTATCCAGTTTTGCTTTGGTCAATGCCATTCTTTCTTCTGTAGCAAGTCCAATATTGTATCCTAATTCAGTAAGGCGAAAGTCTGCATTGTCCTGGCGAAGCAGTGTGCGGTACTCTGCACGACTGGTAAACATGCGGTAAGGTTCGTCGGTACCCTTGTTTATAAGGTCATCAATAAGCACGCCTATATAGGCTTCGCTACGCTTAAGCACGAAAGGCTCTTGTGAGTGGGCATTCCTGCTGGCATTTATACCCGCCATTAAACCCTGACAAGCTGCTTCTTCATAACCTGTAGTGCCATTTATTTGTCCGGCGAAGAATAAATTCTTGATCAGCTTGGTTTCAAGGGTGAATGTTAGCTGGGTAGGCGGAAAATAATCGTATTCAATAGCATAACCCGGGCGGAAGAACTTACAGTTTTCAAATCCCGGAACCATGCTAAGTGCTTTATATTGTACTTCTTCAGGTAATGAAGTACTAAATCCATTCACATATATCTCTACAGTATTCCATCCTTCAGGTTCTACAAACAACTGATGGCGGTCTTTTTCGGCGAACCGAGTTACCTTATCTTCTATACTAGGACAATATCTTGGTCCGCTACCTTGTATGCGGCCCTGGTACATGGGAGATTTATCGAAACCGGTCTTTAGAATGTCGTGTACTTCCTGACTAGTATATGTAATCCAGCAGTTTCTTTGTTGTTCCGGTTTAATTCTGTCTATTGGGAGATAGGAAAAGCCAACTATTTCTTCATCACCATCCTGCTTCTCCATCTTGTTGTAGTCAAGACTACGTCCATCAATACGTGGAGGTGTACCAGTTTTAAGCCTATCGCTTTCAAAACCCAGTTCAACGAGCTGTTCTGTAATACCAGTAGCGCCTTTTTCGCCCATGCGGCCACCACCAAATTGCTTCTCACCTACGTGTATTACCCCATTAAGGAACGTACCATTAGTTAAAACGACTGAGTTTGCTCTTATTTCCTGACCCATACCTGTAACTACGCCTTCAATTGTTCCACGTGAAACAATTAGGCCTTTTACCATATCCTGCCAAAAAGAAACATTAGAGGTATTTTCCAGCATTTCTCTCCAGGTAGAAGCAAATAGCATACGATCATTTTGCGTACGAGGGCTCCACATACCTGGGCCTTTAGACTTGTTAAGCATACGGAACTGGATCATGCTCTTATCGCTCACTATACCACTATAACCACCTAAGGCATCTATTTCACGAACAATTTGTCCTTTTGCTATACCACCCATAGCCGGGTTGCAACTCATCTGGGCTATTGTCTGCATATTCATGGTAATTAACAGAACTTTAGAGCCCATATTAGCAGCAGCGGCAGCAGCCTCACAGCCGGCATGACCTGCGCCAACAACTATTACATCAAATTCAGGAAACATAAGATTGCAAAGGTAAGATGGAACTATGATTTAGAATAATTTAAGAATGTTCCACGTGGAACAAAACAATAAAAAAGGGCGATGATAGTATCATCGCCCTTTATAAACTGATATAGTTAGTCCTATTTAACTATCGAAAATTGTTTAACAGTAGGTTTACCATCAACATTGATGATTAAGAAATAAGAACCTGCAGCCAAATTGTTAGTTGGTATTTGGTATGTTTCAGTAGTTACATTGCGATGTGCAACTTCACTAATTTTTCTACCAATTTGATCAACTACAGTATAATAAACTTTCTTGGCTTCATTATCCAATTTTACTGAAACGTTCATAACGTCAACAGCTGGGTTAGGATACAGCTCGATATTTGGAGCAACAGTATTGTTCACTTCTTTAACGCTAGTAGGGAAAACTGAAGTTATCCATGAAATACCAGCAACCGCACCTTTACGTTGTTGTGCAAACCTAACAGAATCAGGATTATTAGTAGATTCGAAAGGATACATTAGCGCAGGATTTGAAGGATCATCAGCAAATGTGATATCGGTACCTGCAAATATTGGAGCAAAGAAATCTTTTGAAGCACCTGTAGTTACATTATTCTTAAAGTAAGAACGTGGCTGGAAGTTGCTTTGTCCATCGCAACCCAGGAAGGTGTTTGCAGGCATTATAGCAGTTGTCCAGTACCATGAATTGTTTTCAGTAATCATTGGTGCATTAGCATTGCTAAAGCTAACAACAGGTAAAGTAAATATTTGCTGTTGTGTATCGCCTTCCACCATTTCGTGTGTAGCAATACCAACTTTAGTAACTTCACCAGCTTGCATTACGTCATCGCTGTTAGCATCAGACCATTTCCAGATGATAACATTCAGGATACCGAAATCAACCAGGCTGTTATCTTCAGGATCAGCATTTACAGGTGTAGTAACTGAAACCTGAAGGTGTTCTACTTTATAATCACCTTTAGCCACATACATCATAGGGCCAAATACGAACTCGTTACCAGAAGCAAAACCAAAATAAGAACCATAGTTAGGTTGAGTTTTAGCAAGATCGTAGCTAGTACGAGAGAATGTGTTTGGAGTTACATTCATTGTGTAAGTAGCAGTGTTATCGTTAGGATATTCGTCAGTTTCGTCAGAAGAAGCTGTGTATTCCAGTTCATAATGGCCTGTGGTAGTTGTATTAGGCAGATTATATATTTTATCTATGAATGGAGTTACGATAGAATCGGTAGGAGCGAAAGTAACAATTGGATCAGCCGAAGTGTTTGTATCGAAAACTACTGATGGGTTACCGTTGTCAGGGAACCATGTAAGTTTTGCAGCAACAACAACATTGTTCAAAGTAGCTGAACCGAAGTTAGCTATAACAGCACCTGGTACGATGCTGTAAGCAGACACGCCAGATGCATTTGATAACTGAGAATAAGGTATTGCGCTAGCATAGTTAGTAGCACCACCTGTTACTACAATACCAAGATCGTTGGTAAAGTTGTTGCCCCAGATAGACAAACTTACTTTAACGTTTACGCTGTTATCCAGTGCATTTTTAAGTATAGCACCTTCAGCTTTAGATATCATGATAACAGGAATATTAACCTGGCTACCTACAGCACCAGCACCCATACCAACCGGAGGGCCATCAACATTGTTTACTATGAATACAGCAACAGCACCTGCATCCTGAGCGTTTTTAGCTTTTACACCAAATTCGCAATCGCCACGTTGTAACAAAGCAACTTTACCGGCAATAGCAGCACCATTTGTAAGTGTACCACAAGCATCGTAAGGAGCAGTAGCAACAAGGTCTTTATCTAAAATACCTGTAGCCGGAATATAACTGTTAGGACCCCATTGGCTGGTAGCGTCATCAGGGCCATCTTTAGCAATAGTGTACATTAAGGGTTTAGCAAGGTTTGTTGGAGCCACTACAGATATCCTGTTACCCACATACTCACTATACCAGTTTGTTTCAAAGTGAGGCATCACTTGTGCCGATGCTACCTGCGCACTTCCAGACAACAAAGCAAGGGCTAGTGAAAATTTCAAAAAGTTGAATTTTTTCATAGATTTTGTTATTATTAATAGTTAATTATACAGACGAACGACCAAATTAGCCATTTTTTTGAATTTATGCAAAAAATATGCCGCCTTTCAAGTAAGTAAAGGTTATCGCAGTAAAATATGACAAAACTATAACCCCAGTTGCTTACTCATTTCAAGCATCCTGTCAATGGGTTTCTTTGCCTGCAACCTTATTTCTTCATCCATCAATATTTCCGGAAGCTCGTATTTCATACACAAATAAAGCTTTTCCAACGTATTCAACTTCATGTGCGGGCAATCGTTACATGCACATGCATTATCAGGTGGAGCCGCTATGAAAGTCTTCTCTGGCGAGTTCAATTGCATCTGGTGAAGAATGCCACTTTCGGTAGCAACAATGAAACTGTTATACGCCGGATCTTCAGTGTACTTCAGCAACTGGGTTGTAGAGCCAATAAAATCTGCAATCTTCAACACTGCTTCCTCGCATTCGGGGTGCGCTATAAGTTTAGCTTCGGGGTGACGTTCTTTTAGCCTGGTAATTTTTTCAAGCGAAAATATTTCATGAACCATACACGCCCCATTCCACAAAAGCATATCTCTTCCGGAAACTTTATTGATATACGCACCCAGGTTTCTATCGGGCGCAAAAATAATCTTCTGTTCTTCGGGTAAGCTTTCAACAATGAGCCTGGCATTCGATGAGGTGCAAATAATATCGCTTAAAGCTTTTATACCTGCTGAACAATTAATGTAAGAAATAATTATATGATCAGGATGCTCTTCTTTGAATTTTTTGAACAATGGAGGTGGACAACTGTCGCTTAAGGAACAACCTGCGTGAAGATCGGGTAAAAGGACTTTTTTATTGGGATTGAGGATCTTGGCTGTTTCAGCCATGAAATGCACACCTGCAAAAACAATAATATCGGCTTCGGTGCGGGCAGCTTGTTGTGCAAGCCCTAAACTGTCGCCAATATAATCTGCAATATCCTGTATATCGGGTTCCTGGTAGTAATGTGCAAGTATAACAGCATTCTTTTCCTTCTTCATCCTTTCTATTTCGGCAAAGAGGTCAAGCGATGGATCAATATCCATATCGACGAAACCTTTTTTGTCAACATCTTGCAAGGCCAGATCAAAATTCACAGACATATAATACTTATAAAGTAATTTATTTAAAAAAAGACTATTACTAATTAGGGGTGTGGATATGGGGAAACAAAAACATTATCCCTATTGCAAATCTAAACAATTACATTCTTACCCATCTTATTCTTTAGTTATCAACATATAAAAGCCTTACCAGGACTACATGCCCACATAAAACGATGATTATGTGAATAACCCAAGGTGTTGAAAAAATAGTGCATCTTAATATCGTAGTAGCCGGTTTAAAAATAGGTTGCAAACATGTAAATAAAAGTTCAGCAACGTAATCCTGAAAGTTATGGGTGCTAACCACCTACTTACTGACATAGAATCCACCGTAATTCACATGTAAATAAACCGGGATAAGAAGATATATTAAAAAAACTAAGCCTAACTACTGTAATATTTATGTATCAGGGCTTTTTCTTCTCATATTTTCTTATAAATTTGCCGTCCTCACAATATAACATACAACAACCTATAACATGGCTGTAATTCAGAAAATTAGAACTAAGTACGCAAAACTTGCAGGTTTTGTTATTGCACTGGCATTAGTGGGCTTTATACTAATGGATGCCGCAAGCGGAAGGTTTGGTGAATTGCTGGGCAACGACAGAAGCGTAGCTAAGGTGAACGGAGAGAAAATAGACCAGGTAGAATTTTCGAAGCGCGTAAAAGATTACGAGATATTATATAGCTATAGCTCGAAAGGCAGGCCGATTGATGATGTAACAAGGGCACAGATAAATGACCAGGCCCTTCGTGAGCTTATCAATGATATAGTAGTAAAAGGGGAAACAGAAAGGCTGGGACTTCAAACAACTAAAGAAGAAGAAAAAGACCTTATATATGGTGCCGCGCCAGACCCTATTGTGCAGCAATACCCTGTATTCACTAATCCTGAAACAAAAATGTTCGATCCGCAAAGGGTGAAAGCATTTGAACAACAAGCTGACCAGGTAGACCCAACAGGTAAAGCAAAAGAAGAATGGGAAGCTATTAAAGCCTATATATTGCGCAACAATACTACCAGAAAATATGTAAGCCTTGTAAGCAGCTGTGCATATACACCAAAATTTGTTGTAGAGATGCAACAGAAAGAACAAAAGGAAATGGCTAACCTGCAGTTTGTAAAAATTCCTTTTGCAACAATTAATGATGCTGATATAAAAGTGACCGACGAAGAACTGGTAGCTTACATGAAAAAGAAAGCACCGCTGTACACAATTGATGAACCTACCAGAAGTATTGAATATGTATCATTCGATGTGATACCATCAGTAGAAGATACGGGAAAATCGAAAGGTACGCTAGAGCAAATAAAAAATGACTTCATTGCTACGCAGGACAATGAAAGTTTTGTAAACAGAAACTCTGACGAGCAATATGTGAATATGTTTGTGAACAAGGGCACATACATGTCAGCGTATTCAGATTCAATATTAAACGCACCGGTTGGTACCGTTATTGGCCCGTATTTAGAAAACGGCTCTTATAAACTTACCAAAGTAGTGGAAAAGAAAATGATGCCGGATTCTGTGAAATGCCGCCATATACTAATAAGAACAGAAAACGGCGGACAAGAAGTAGCGGCAGATTCTGTAGCTAAAAGAAGAATAGACAGCGTAGTGGCTGCGGTAAATTCAGGTGCCGATTTTGGTGCGCTGGTACAAAGTGTATCGGAAGACGATGGCAGCAAACCTACAGCAGGTGAATACACTTTTACACTGCAACAAAAAGGACAGCTATCAAAAGAGTTTGCCGATTTTATTTTTGATGGCAGACCGGGAGAAAAGAAAGTAGTAAAAGTAGATAACGATGCATACGCAGGTTATCACTATATAGAAATACTAAGCCAAAGTGGTATGCAACCAGCAGCTAAGCTGGCTACTATAAGTAAAGCACTATACGCAGGCGATAATACCGAGGCAGGAGTCTATGCAAAAGCTACAGAGTTTGCCGGTAAGAATGGCAATGCAAAGGCTTTTGACGAAGCAATAAAAAAACAAAACCTGAATAAGAAAATAGCTGAAAATATTAAAGCTAATGATTTTATACTGCCTGGTTTAGGTTCGGCACGCGACGTGATCAGGTGGGTGTATGAAGCCAATGTAGGCGATGTATCGCAAGTGTTTAGTATGGATGGCCACTACGTGGTAGCTAAATTGAACAGCAAGCAAGAACCCGGATTGATGAAGTTAGACGCTAATACACGCCCTTCGATAGAAAGCGCTGTAAGAGCAGATAAAAAAGCGGCAATGATAGCTAATAAATATAAAGGCTCGCAAAGCCTGCAAGCTATTGCAACTGCAAGCGGACAACAGGTGCAACAATCAGATTCTGTAAACGCGGCCAGTGGCTTTATACCTAATATGGGTTACGAGCCTAAAGCCATAGGCTACGCCTTTTATAAAGGTTTTAACCTGAATACTATGTCGCCCGCCATACAAGGTCAGGATGGTATGATATATATGACTGTTACCAGCAGAGGTGAAAGGGCAATGATCGAAACACCGGAAGTGATGCAAAGGCAAACTACGATGATGCAAATGCAAGCTAAAAATGCAATAAGTGGCGGCATATTTGAAAGCCTGAAGAAAGCGGCTAAGGTGAAGTATAATGCTAAAAACCTGTAGTATAAATTAAGTTGAAGACATAATAATTAAAAACAGCTGCCACCTGGCAGCTGTTTTTAATTATAGCAGGTAATAACTAAGTAACTTTGCATTTGCAAATAAGGATAATAAAATGGAAGCATTAGTAAATAAAGTAGCTGAGAGTGGAATTGTAACGTTGGACCTTGCGCAATTTTTACCAGCGGACGAGCAGACAATGATCTTTGACCTGAAGCCATTTTTATTTCGCGAAATGATATTGCGTGAAAAAGATTACCGTGCAGCTTTGCAAACACATGACTGGAAGCAATACGAAGGCAAGCATGTAAACATCACCTGCAGCACTGATGCTATAATACCCATGTGGGCGTATATGCTGGCAGGTGTAAATCTTGAGCCTAATACACTTTCAATATATTATGGTACGAGTGCAGAATTGAAACTACACCGGGCATTGATGGCAATAGAAAAAATGGATGCGGGGGAATATGAAAATAAGCGTGTAGTAATAAAGGGTTGTGGTGAGGTGGCTATATCTGAAAAACTATATGTAGCTATAACACAAAAATTGAGACCTCATGTCATGTCATTGATGTATGGTGAACCTTGCTCAACAGTGCCCATATATAAACGCCCGAAACCACAAGCTTAAACCGCCAGGATATTCATTGCGATTTTTTCAGAAAGCTGAATAGTATCGCCTTTACTGATACTAACCACCAGGCTATTGTCGAAAGGCATACGTTCTACAATTTTTAATTGTGTGCCTATTTGCAATTTAAAACGTTCCAGTTGCTGAAGAAAAGCGGAGGAAGTATCGCGTACTGCAACTATTTTATATTGCTTGCCGGCATCCACATCGGTAAGGGCCAGCGCGCTTGATTGTGGTATTTCGCCATTGGCTTTTGGTATGGGGTCTCCATGAGGGTCGTATTCGGGGAAGCCCAAAAATTCATCCAGCCTGTCGGTAAGCTTGTGTGAACGGATATGTTCTAATTGCTCCGCTACTTCATGCACTTCGTCCCAGGAGAAATTCAGTTTTTTATACAGGAAACTTTCCCACAGGCGGTGCTTGCGCAAAATGCTGAGCGCTTCTTGTATGCCGGAATCGGAGAGATGTAATTTTTTATATTTTTCGTAATGCACCAATTGCTTTTCCGATAGCTTACGCAGCATATCGGTAACTGTTGCCGGTTTGGTTTGCATTCTTTCTGCTATCTCGTTTACCGATACTACACCAGATGTGTTAGTGGTTTGTATGCTATAAATAGCTTTCAAATAATTTTCTTCAGTATAAGTAAGCGGCAACATGCACCGAAAGTAGTAAATACAGCAATACACAGCAAGAAAAACCTGCTTGCTAAAAAAATGCTAAATACGGGCAATGCGCTCAAATTTCCATAAATTCGTAGTATTCCCTAAGCAACATAAGGTAAGAATGAAGCAACACCGTATCGGAAGAAAATACTGTGGGTTGAAAATGTTTACGGCGGCGGCAATTGTTTCTCTTTTGCTGGTGCAATTTTGTGCCTATGCGCAGGAAGGAAAGTCGCGGCCCATACCCAAGAATCTGAAAGTGCTAAAAGAGTATAGCGATGGTAAGGGTAATATAATAAGAGAAGTACAATACAATGAAGGCTCGATGCGGGTGACTGAGATGATTATTATGCCGAAAGTAATTGGCATGAACTACAAAGTACCTATACGGCCCGATACGATGATAAAAGATTCGGTGATGCTGTTGGTAGATAAATCGAGATACAGCGTGCAGGTTTTTTATCGCAAAAGAATGGTGCGCAACTACAAGGCTGTATTTGGCCCTAACCCCAAGCAAAATAAATGTATGGAGGGCGACAGATGTACGCCAGAGGGATGGTTTAAAATAACCAACAAAAATCCAAATTCGAAATACAATAAATTCATGCTGCTGAGTTACCCTAACGATTCGGCATTGGTAAGGTTCAATAAATTAAAACAGCAAGGATTAATACCCAAAGGTGCACGCATAGGCGGCGACATAGGCATACACGGCATATGGAACGGTGGCGATGATATGATAGAAATGGGTGTAGGCTGGACTGATGGTTGTGTTGCGTTGAAAAATAAAGACGTGGAAGAGCTATTTACAATGGTAGGTGTAGGCACCCGTGTGTACATCAAGAAATAAGCAGCTACAACTGTTATTGCTTACTTACAAAATTTCCATAAGCATTTTTCCAGCCGTTCCATTCAGTACCTGTGCCGAGGGAGAAGTTGTGGAATATAGTGATGAGTGTGCTATTCGTTCTTTGCAAGACGATGGTCATTTGTGCCAGTCTTTTGAAAGATTCTTCAACACTCAACTGCATATCGAAGCGTGCAGTAGTATCCATAAAACAGAAAGGATGTATGCGTAGTTGTGTTGTTGTTTCTTCTTCCAGGTCGTACCATAAAAAAGAACTACCGGTGCCGGCACGAAAACCAAGATGTGTTGCATAGCCCATGCTATAGTCATCGGTAATATTATTTTTTATCAATGCCCGGTAAGTGCCCGGCAAATCGAATTTTATATAATGCTGTCGGGATTTATCTATTTTTTTGCCTGTAGTATTGGCCAGTAAATTCTTTTCTGCTGCGATCAAAGAATTATCTGAAACAGAGTTATAGGATGGGTGTATACCTATAATTGCTTTAGCTGACAGATCTTTAATTAATACCTGCATAGCAGAATGTGCGGGATCAATATTTTTATCGAACGAGCCTGTTTGCTGTGCAACCAGCATAAAATATATCGGTGATAAACGATATTGCCGGTGCAA
>CAMLFX010000023.1 GCA_946479435.1 uncultured Sphingobacteriales bacterium
AGGGTCGCGTGGCCGAGTGGCTAGGCACAGGTCTGCAAAACCTCCTACAGCGGTTCGAATCCGCTCGCGACCTCTCTAAAAACGGCAACTATCAACAGTTGCCGTTTTTCTTTTTAGTCAAAATAAGTATCTTAACAACTGCAGATAATATATAATGAAAATAGAAGACGCAAAAATATTAGTGATAGGTGGTGCGGGCTTTATTGGCAGTTTTGTAGTTGCTGAATTGCTGAAATATCCTGTGAAGGAGGTAGTAGTTTATGACAATTTTACCCGTGGCAAAAAAGAACATCTGGCACGCAGCCTTGCTGATAGCAGATGTTCCGTTTACTCTTATGGTGGTGATATACGCGAAACAGATATATTGGATAAAGCGATGGAAGGGGTAGATTATGTATTTCACCTGGCAGCAATGTGGCTACTGCATTGCAAGGATTTTCCCCGTACAGCTTTCGATGTGAATATTGGAGGAACATTTAATGTTTTAGAAGCTTGCGTAAAACACAATGTAAAGAAATTGATATATTCATCGTCCGCCTCGGTATATGGTGATGCGGTAGAAGTGCCAATGACTGAAGAACACCCGTTTAATAATAAAAACTTTTATGGCGCTACTAAAATATCGGGAGAGGCTATGTGTACTGCTTTTAACGACCGTTATAGCTTAAAGGTAATTGGCCTTAGGTACATGAATGTATATGGGCCGGGGCAAGACCAGCATGCAGTGTATAGTGGGGTAGTGCCTATTATGTTAAATAAAATAGATGCTGATGAACAACCCGTAATAAATGGCGATGGTAGCCAGGCATACGATTTTATATATGTAGAAGATGTTGCTAAAGCAAATGTAGCAGCTTTATTGTCTGATGTAGATTTTGGTTATTACAATGTAGGTACTGGAGTACAAACTACCATAAAGGAGTTATGTAACACCATCCTTCAACTTAAAGATTCTAGCCTGAAGGTTTTATATAAGCCTTATAGTGAAGATGATGCACGGGCTTTAGTGAAAAACAGGATAGGTTCTGCTGAGAAAGCCGCAAATGAAATAGGGTTTACCTATAGTTACACACTTAAGCAGGGTTTGCAAAAACTGATTGCATGGCGGGAAACTATTAAATAATCAATGAGTGGTAGCATGTTAATTATTAGCCTTTTCAAGTTATATTGACATCTGAAATAAATTACTAACAATATTGCTGCAAGGCAATAAACAGGTATTGTGAGGCTATATAAAATATTAAGCGGGCTTATTATTATTTTTTTTACAGGATTGTTTCTGTACCTGCAGGTACTTCATTACGATGATTGTATAAAACTGATTAGCGATATAAGTGGCTATTCAAAAAAAGATAAAATATCATCTCTGCTTACTCCGGCAAAGTTCAGTTTGCTCAAATTTACACCCCTCGCAGGGGTATTGGCTGGGGTATTAATGTTATTGTTCCGCAAGCCAATATTGAAAGCAGTATTTTTTACCACTGATAATATTGGTATAGCTTATAAATATCTTGTACTTAGTTTTAAGCGTTTCGCACGCGATGAAAAGCTGGTGTTCTGGCTGATAATATTGGCGAACATGCTTGTAAAGGGGTATTATGCATGGCATTTTACAATTACTTACGATGAGGCCTGGACGTACTTAAATTTTACTGATCGTGGCATCATTTCGTCGATGACCTATTATTCAGCGCCTAATAACCATATTCTAAATTCCATACTGACTAATATATTCAACCATCTACCTCTACCTGTTACGTTCAGGATAAGGTTGCCATCGTTATTGGCAAGTACATTTTTCCTCATGGTATTCTATGTATTCTCAAGGCGTTGGCTTAACCATAACGTTGCCATATTGGTATTGTTAGTCTTATCGTTCCTTACGCCCGAACTTTTTTATGCCTTTACTGCAAGAGGATATATATGGGTCATATTGTTTTCTGCTATTTGCTATTTTATATCTATTAGGCTTGTAGAAACAAGGGTAGGTGAAATGCGCAACCTCTTTTATTTCTCTTTGTGCGCCATATTAGGCTTCTATACAATGCCCTCTTTTTTATATCCCTATGCTACACTGAATATCTATTTGCTGGTGTATGCAATATTCAATAAAAGGAATAGCCTCGCTAAAAAAATTATTGTGTGGGGTATGATTACGATAATTGGAGTAATACTATTGTATATACCAATTTTTGCTATATCGGGTCTGGACTCTGTTATTTCTAATCAATATGTGGTGCCAATATCAAGAGCTGAGGTGATGCATAGATTATGGCCTCATCTCATGGATGTGTTTGAGTATCTTTTTATTTACCGGTATGCACTATTTTTTGTTTATGCGCTACTCATATTTGCATGCTTTTACAGTACCAACAAAAAGATAGCGGTATTAAATCTTTGGATAGTTGTCTTTATGGCGTTTATTCCTATACTCCATTCGGTAGTGCCTTTTACCCGCACATGGGTCTATCTTACAGTTCCGGTGCTCATTTCGTTAGGAATGATACTGCAAAAAGCCTTGCGGGCAACATTGAAATCTGTTTTCTATTACGTAGTTGGGGCATGTTTGTCGGTAGTAATACTCATCGCAGCCCTTTCATCTATAAAAGGTATCGAGCATTATGCGTTAAGTGCTGAAAAAGCTACTGCTTTTGCACTTAGAGAAAATATTTCATCTGTTTTTATAAAAGAACCATTGATGGATACCTACTTGTTATATTCGTATAAAGTAAACCGGCGCACACTAGATTGCGTTATTTTTGAGGAAGACTTTGAACAGAAACAAAACGAGATTAAATACCTACTGATTAAAAAAGGACAATCTGTTGTTAATACAGCGGGGCAACCTGTTTTTTCCAATCAATACTTTGATATTTATAGAAATGCATCATACATTAACAGTATAAAAAATTGATATCTTTTTATGAATTGGAAGATATACATCATCAATCTCGATACGGCTGTCATAAGAAGAAATTTTATGAAGAGCCAGTTGAAGAAACTTAAGATCGATAATTATGAAATTATTGATGCTGTTAGCGCTGTAAAGATGGGTGAAGAATGGTTGCAAACACAGGTGAACAGGGGAGAGCTGGTAAGGCACATGACGGGTGGGGAAATAGCCTGTACGCTAAGCCATAAAAAGGCACTTGAGAAATTTTTAAGAGATAAGGATGCGGACTATGCAGTTGTGCTGGAAGACGATGCTTCATTGCCCAAGGATTTTAAGAAATCGATAGAAGACTCAATAAGCTATATAAAGGAAGACGATGTAATGCTGCTAGCAGGGTCGGTGCAGGAACCATTCGAATATAATGCAGTACGCAGTCTTGGTGATAACAGGGTTATACTGAAACCGGTAAAGGCAACTGCACGTGTATTTAGTGCTGCTGCATACATCATGTCGAAAAAAGTGGCCGAAAAGCATATAAAAAGCCTGTACCCGATAACTGATGTTACGGATAGCTGGCAGCATTACAGAATGCGTGGATCGATGGATAACATTTACCTGGCGCACCCGTTTGTTGTGGACCAGGAGGTGTTTCAATCATCGCGCGATATACGATCATTAAAGAATACCATAATCAACTGGATATTATATCATAAAGTGCCGGTTTTGTACAGCTTCTTCAGGAAAAGAAGAAGAAGGGCAGAGGATGAACGTTTGAAAAATATTCACGTAATCGGCTAAATAATATGGGTAAGATCAGGCTCGTCTATATTCTTTCAGAAGTGGGCAAAGCATTAGCTTTTGAATGGATAGCTGAAGAGCTGGATGCTAAGAAGTTTGATCTTAGTTTTATTCTCGTCAATCCGGTAAACAGTACACTAGGCGACTTCCTGAAAAGTAAAGGCATACCTGTAACTATAGTGACCGGCGGTGGGAAAAAGGATTGGCCTGCTATGATCTGGAAGATATATAAGCAGCTTAAAAAGGTAAAAGCCGATGTGGTGCATTGTCACTTAAAGCAGGCAACACTATTTGGATTGCTGGCAGCGAAAATGGCAGGTGTGAAGAGCAGGATACATACAAGACACCATTCGTCGTTTCATCATATTTATTTCCCAAAAGGTGTATGGTGGGATAAACTGAACAACAAGCTATCTACAAAGATCGTAGCCATATCAGGCCTTGTAAAAAAGATATTGATAGAGTGGGAAGGTGTGCCGGAAGAAAAAGTGGTGCTGATACCACATGGTTTCAGGCTGGAACAATTTGAAAGACCTGATGTGACCAAGGTTTCAGCATTGAAACAGAAGTATAACCCAACTAATAAACGACCTGTTATTGGTGTTATATCGCGTTTTATAGAGCTGAAAGGTGCACAGTATATTATCCCTGCTTTTAATAAGCTATTGCAGCAATATCCGGATGCATTGATACTTTTCTTTAATGCGCATGGCGATTATGAAGCGGAGATAAATAAGTTGCTAAGTGAGTTGCCGGTTAATAGTTACAAAGTAGTAACATTCGAACCCGATATTGCATCGCTGTATGGTATATTCGATATGTTTATACACGTACCGATAGGAGACCACTACGAAGCATTCGGGCAGATATATGTAGAGGCTTTATCGGCAGGCATACCTTCGATATTTACACTATCCGGTATTGCCCCCGACTTTATAAAGCATAAGAAAAATGCATGGGTAGTGCGCTATAAAGATACTGATGCTATTTATGAGGCAATGACCACTTTGCTAACTGACCAACAATTGGTAGATTCAATGAAAACTAACGGCAGGTTGAGTGTAAAGGAAACATTCGACTTGAAGGTTATGATAAAAAAACTGGAAGATTTATATGAGCACCCCGTTCATTAGTGTCATAGTACCTACATACAACCGTGCTACGCTTATTGCGGAGACTATTAAGTCTTTGCAAAGCCAGCAGTACGACAACTATGAGATAATTGTAGTGGACGATGGCAGTACCGATAATACAGAAGAGGTAGTAAATGCAATTGCAGACAAGCGTACCCAATATGTAAGAAAACAAAATGGCGAACGCGCAGCCGCTCGCAATTATGGTGCTGCAATAGCTAAAGGTGCTTACGTAAATTTCTTCGATAGTGATGATATAGCATTACCTAATCACTTATCAAAAGCGGCTGAACTAATTAACCAGCATCATACACCGGAATGGTTTCATTTAGGTTTTGCATGGGCTAACAGTAATAGAGTGATATTTAAACGTGTAGATAATTACAGCGGTGAAACATTGAACCATATCATACACAAGGGTAACCCCTTTGGCTGTAATGATGTGTTTGTGAGGAAGGATATTTTTCAGTTGCACAAATTCAATGAAGACCGCAACCTTACTGCTTCGGAAGATTATGAATTATGGTTGCGTTTAGCAGCAAGATATCCGTTGCATTACAGCAATGAAATAACATCGTTACTTATAGACCATGCGGAAAGAAGTGTGCGCAATGTAAAGCCGGATATTTTGATAAAAAGATTGCGATCGTTAGTTCATTACATACAGAAAGACGAAATAGCTAGTAAGTACTATGGTAGCAAACTAAAAAGTATAGAGATGGATTGCGATTCATATATATCACTCCATTTATCGGAAGTGCCGAAGTACAAACTGCTTAGTGCAAAATATCTGTTCATAGCAATGGGCGATTCGCTAAGCATATTGGGTAACAAGCGTTTTTTTGCCATTGTCAGGAATTTATTATTCAGGTGGTAGTATAGATAAACAATAATTTATGTGCGGCATAGCAGGGGCTTTTTCTAAAGATGGTTTACAATACAATGCATTGGTACATGCTACCGATGTGATGTCGCACCGTGGCCCTGATAGCAAAGGCTATTTCTCTGATGAAAGCGAAAGAGTATTTCTTGGGCACAGGCGCTTAAGTATTATCGATCTCTCGAACGCAGCTACTCAACCGATGTATTCTGCTGATGGCAGGTATGTAATGGTATATAATGGTGAGTTATACAACTTCATACAACTTAAAACCAAGCTACCCAACCACGATTGGAAAACACATAGTGATACAGAAGTTATTATTGAATTATTCGCAGCTTTTGGTGCAGAATGTTTTTCCTGGTTCAACGGTATGTTTGCTGTTGCTATTTACGATAAAAAAGACCAGCGATTAACTATAGCGCGCGACCAGGTGGGAATCAAACCCATATTCTATTATTGGGATGAGCGCACACTTGTGTTTGGATCTGAGCTTAAAGTGATAAAAGATTATTGCGAAAAGACCAATATAAAACTCACAACAAATAAATATGCGATACCCTATTTTTTGCATCTTGGTTTTATACCTGAACCATTAAGTATTTACAATAAGGTTTATAAATTTCCTGCGGCTAGTTATGCAACACTGCAAGTGAATGAAGGCAAGTTATCGTTCAAAGAATTCTGGAAGGCAAAAGACCATTTTCTTACAGCGCCGGTAAAAGACGAGGCAGTAGCCCTTGAAAAATATAAGCAGATCATTTTCGATGCCGTTCAGGGACAAATGATAAGCGATGTGCCTCTTGGTACATTTCTAAGTGGGGGTATCGATTCTAGTCTTGTTACAGCTGTTGCTTCAAAGCTATCAGCACAAAAAGTAAAAACATTCAGCATCGGTTTTAATGAAGCTGCGTTCGATGAATCGCAATACGCAGCCGATGTAGCCAAACATTTAGATACAGAGCATCATACGTTTAAGGTATCGGTGAATGATATATTAGATCTTGTACCAACTTTATTGGATGCTTATGACGAACCATTTGGCGATTCATCTGCATTTCCTACTATGCTGGTGTCAGAACTTGCAAGAAAGCATGTTACAGTAACTTTATCGGGCGATGGTGGTGATGAAATGTTCCAGGGTTATGGTATGTACATCTGGGCCAACCGTTTGAATAAGCCCATGGTAAAAGCATTCCATAAACCTTTATATCAGCTTACGCAATTCGGTAACGGTCGTTTAAAGCGTGGTGGGCAGCTGTTCAATTACCCTTCTGCGCATCGTATACATACACACATCTTCTCGCAAGAGCAGTATTTCTTCAGCGAGCAGGAATTGAACAAACTATTATCGAATACAAGTTTCGATTTTACAGAGGTTAATAAAACAGTCAACCCACCCAATTCAACAGCAGCAGAACGCCAGGCGTTTTGGGATTTTGAACATTACCTGAAAGATGATTTGTTAGTAAAGGTAGATAGAGCAAGTATGCAATATTCATTAGAGACACGTGTGCCTTTACTGGATATTAATTTGATAGAATTTGCCCTGAACCTCGACTATAACTTAAAAGTGAAAGAGGGTTACGGTACAAAGTACCTGATGAAAAAGGTACTGTATGAATTAGTGCCACGCCAGTTATTTGAGCGTCCTAAACGTGGGTTCTCAATTCCATTGAAAGATTGGCTTTTAGGCCCGCTAAAATATATGATAGATGACTACCTGGATGAAAAGGTAGTAAATGAGTTTGGCGTAGTAAATACTACCGAAGTGCAGCAGATGGTAAAACGTTTTAAAGGTGGTGAAGGTTATCTCTATAACCGTATATGGGTACTGGTGATACTGCATTGGTGGTTAAAGAAAAATAAAATATAAATTTGGTACATGGATAGTAAGCTTACCGTATTTGTAATTAGCCTCAAGCGGTCGCCGGAGCGTAGGGAGCATGTTAAAAAACACCTGGATAGCATTGGTCTTGAATTTGAGTTTTTTGATGCGGTATATGGTAAGGAGCTTTCTGAAGACCAAATAGATGAGTTATGCGATAGGGAAGCAATAAAAAATGCACCTCATTGGCTTACACCAAGTGCAATAGGTTGTTCTTTATCTCATTACGGTGTTTACCAGGAGATCATAATGCGTAATCTGCCATATGCACTTGTACTGGAAGACGATATTCTTTTCAATAAAGATTTTGTAGCCTGCCTTGATACTACAGCAAAGCAAATGAAAGAAAATGAGTTGATGCTGTTATATTACCAAAGTTGGGAACCACTAAAACTGGCATCAAATAGCAAGAAAGAATTGTGTGGTAAATATGTTACCTATGTGCCTAAAGATATGTACCAGCCAATATGTGCTGCAGCATATTTAATAACACAAGCAGCCTGTAAAACTTTTTCAAAGGCCATATTACCTGTTCGCCTATGTGCCGATACATGGGGTAAATATGCTGACCTCAATGCGTTTGAAAACTTCTCTTGTGTGTACCCACGTGCGGTAGATACTACCGATGCCAAATCAACAATAGACTATATTGGTAATTCCCGCATAGCAGGTATCATGCGCTGGATAGACCGTAACAAAATATTTCCTGCCTACCAGATATTGAAAATGAAGCGCAACCGCAACAGGCAGAATATGATGAAAGTTCAATTCGTTTCTTAATGCCGGGTACTGAAAAAGATACTGTCTTATTCATCTCTTATGATGGTATGACCGACCAGCTGGGGCAATCGCAGATATTGCCTTATTTGTTTGGTATATCAGCAAGTGGCAGGTATGATATTACTTTATTGAGCTTCGAGAAAAAGAATCGTTTAGAACAACACGGTGATCACATCCGTAAAATTTGTACCGATAATAATATAGACTGGCAACCACAGATTTTCCATACGCAACCACCTATACTGGCTAAGTATTACGACCTGTACAACATGAAGCGCAAAGCTTTCGACTTGTACAAAAAAAAGAAATTCAAGATCATTCATTGTCGCAGTTATTTGTCTATTGAGATAGGCCTGGCACTAAAAGAAAAATTTGGCTGCAAAGTGTTGTTTGATATGCGTGGTTTTTGGGTAGACGAACGTGTGGATGGTGGGCTTTGGGATCTCAACAAGCCTTTATACCGAACAGCATATAAGTCGTACAAAAAGAAAGAGAATCATTTCATTACCCATTCCGATCATATCATCAGCCTGACAAAAGCAGGCGAAAATGAAATGAAGAAATGGGATGGATATAATAAGCAGGTGCCGATAACAGTAATACCCTGTGCCGCCGATTTCGATGTGTTTTCTTTAGTACATGAAGTAGAAAAAATTAAAGCAAGAGAACGTTTAGGTTTTAGTAAAGAGGATCTGGTATTAAGTTACCTGGGTTCTTTGGGAACATGGTATTTGCTCGATGAAATGCTCGATTTCTTTAAAGTAGTAAAGCAACGATATACAAATGCAAAGTTCCTATTCCTTACAGCTGAACCAGCTGAAATGATCTACAACAAAGTAAAAGAGAAGGGTATAGATGCAGCAGATATAAAGGTTATGTTTGCTAAACGCGATGAGGTGGCACGGCTTACTAAATCTTCTGATATGAGCCTTTGCTTTATCAAGCAGGCATATTCAAAACTGGCAAGTTCACCCACCAAATTGGGCGAACTACTTGCAATGGGTATACCTGTTATATGCAATGGCAAAATTGGGGATGTGGAAGAAATAATAAATATGACAGGTGGGGGATTGGTATTGCCCGAATGCAGGGAACCATATTACAGTAAAGCTGTAAAGCAACTACCGGAAGTATTAACTCATTCACCAGCAGAAATACGTGCTAAAGCTGAAAAATATTACGACCTGAAAGACGCAGTGCATAAGTATATGAATGTGTATGATGAATTGTTAAACCATGGCTAAAGAAGCAAAGAATATAGCGCTGTTCGATGTGTGCGATACATTGTATTACTCTAATACAACTTTCGATTTTATATATTTCTATATAAAGAATTATCGTCCTGAAAACCTGCCTAAGTTCAAAAGGCTATTGAATAAAAATTCACTGGGCTTTTGGTTCAATATTGCATTGGCTAAATTTTTAGGTAACGATGTAATACGGAACAGGGCAGTAAAAATGCTGAAAGGCGTTTCGAAGCAAGAGCTTTATAAAGCAGGCAAAGAATTTACTGAAGTGCTTACCTCGCAAAAAAAGATAGAAGAAACGCACAGGCTTATGGAAGCCTATCAGGGTAATGGTTACCAGATCGTTTTATGCTCTGCCAGTATCGATCCTGTAGTGCACAATATAGCTGACGAATTAGACGCGGGGTATTATTGTACGATGCTTGGATATGATAATAAAGATATATGTACCGGTATAATAGTACGTGACCTTACCGGCAAAAAATATGATGCTTTACAACACGATATGGGCATGGCTGGCATAGGAGAGATAGCAGCAGTATCTGACAATAGCTCTGACAGGCCCTTGCTTGCTATGGCGCAGAAAAAGCATATAGTTGTGTATCAGGAGGCTGATAAAGATATATGGGGTGGAATGGATGGTAGCTTTATCTTACTAAAAAAACGCCCGTACTTATATGAGTGAGTTGCTTAAATATTTATTGCCATTCACCTATTTCTGGAGCAGCCGCCTTACAGGGAAGAAAGATTTTCTTTTTCACTTTTGGTATGAGTGGCTGATATGTGTGCTACTGCTTGCTTATAATTACGATTGGGATATTCTCCTCGCTATAAAGAATTTTTTCCTTGGTTATTTTGCTTTCATAAGTATTTATGAATTAGGCTACCTGGCTAACGATATCTATGCAGTTAGAAATGAGGAGAATCCGAGGCTGAGAATAAAGAACTTCAACCCATCGAATGCAATAATTGGCATCTGGGTTACTTTCAGGCTACTTGTGTTTGTAGCTATCGCGTACTATTTGCAGGTATTAACCAGCAATATATGGTGGTTCTTTTATGCTAGCCTTGCTGTCGTTTATTATCTGCATAATGTTATTACCAACAAGCAACTGAAGCTTGCTACTTTCTTTCAATTGGCATTCTTCCGTTTTTTTGCGCCCATATTTATATTCCTGAAGCCTGAACTATGGCATCTCGTCTTACTGCCAGTGTTGATAGATTACGTACTATACCGTAGCCTTACCTATATGGATAGTAAAGGTTTGCTGAATATGCCGGACAGACCGCTGATAAAATTCAAGATCAACTATTACCTCTTATTTTCTTTTATCATCATGTTTTTTGCTGCCTACCAGCAAAATTATTTCCCTATTATCATACACGCATACTATCTTGTTTTCTGGCTGGGCTTAGGTGTTATTGCTAAAAACAAGAACGCCACACAAAACGATTAATGTTCAAACTTACCAGAAGAAGAAAAATTTCCGTCTTGGTGAATTGTATTTGAAGTACATGATAATAAGTGCCGCACCATAAAAGGGCAGGCATGGAATGCGGTAACGGGAAAGGGTACCGAAGTTGAATGATGAAAGCCCTACGGCAAACCCGAATATCAATGTGAAGATCAGGCAGAACTGTACGTTCGGGTCTTCAGATATAGCTTTCCATGTTTTTGACAGGCCTAGCGAAAAGACAACCTTAAGCGTCAATACTAATATCGCCAGAGCCTCAAATGCCGATAAGAATTGTATTATTTTTTTCGTTTCCCATATATATGGGCGAAATAGTGTTACGTTAACCGCAACCGGGAATTTTTTTAGCATGCCAACTATCGTGGGGTCAAATGCGCCAAGATCATACGTGGCGCTTTGATCTTGCGACGTTACATTAATCCAGTCGCGGGTGGTAACAACAGTATTGGCAACATTCTCTAAAGAATAGCGGCCAAGGCTTGCTGACAAGCGGCCGCTTAGCAATATAAAGCCTATTACCATAATAGCTCCTAAAGACCCTTTGATCATGAAGCGTACCGATTTGAGCTTAATTGTATGCAGGTAGTTAAAAAGTATCCAAAGCGATAAGGCCGGTGCAAATGCCATGAGAATGTACACCTTTACTTTGGCTAATAGCATAAAACTTAGTAGCCATAACGCTACATAGCTTAGTTTAAATTGCCGTATAGTAAGCATGCGAAACGTGGTATATGTAAGCCACCCTATGGCAAACATGCATATTGTATCCTTAAATATACCTGAGCCCCACATGAATGTGCTGGGTATAAAGAGCACTGCTATCGCCAGTTGTTTGGAAAGGTGTGGGTATTGGCCGGCAAAAGTGCGGTATAAAGCCCATACACCTGTATAAGAAAGTGCAGCAAACAATACTGATGTTGGAAGGTATGTGGTAAAAGTGAAAGCACCTAAAAATGCGGCAAGCCGCTCAACGGTGAATTCAGCAGGTGAATCGTACCAATACAATTGTGAAAGGTACTCAGCATAGTCGCCATCGTACCAATTGGGAATGTGCAGTACAAGCCCTAACCATTTAAAGACGGATTCTTTCATGGCGCTGTTGATTATCTGGGTATGTTTAAAATATTCCAGCGTATCACCATAGCCACCGTAGTAGTATTGATAGAGCATAGAAATGCCAACGGCACCAACTATTTTTACGGTAAGGCCGGGAATGAAATAAGGCCTCCACGGGTGGTTCCATGGATAATATTTAGCACGTATTTTATAAGCGATCGTATATACAATAACTATGTAAAACGGCAACAGGAAGTAATCTAATAATGTAATATATTGCATGTACTATCTCTGGTTGAGCAATAAAAATAAACGTGATAGTATTATAAAGTATTATGTGTGGAATTACTGGTTATTATGCATTTACAGCAAATTCCGTTGCCAACTTAACAAAAATAAATGATTCTACCGAAAAGCTCTTACTAAGGGGGCCGGATTCCGGCGGCACTTTTTGTAATGATAACATTGCATTAGGGCATCGCAGGCTTTCTATTATCGATACATCGGCCAACGGTAGCCAGCCTATGACTGATATTAGTGGAAGGTATAAAATTGTTTTTAATGGTGAGATATTTAATTATATAGAGCTATATAACACACACCTGGAAGAAAAAATACCACACCTCAAGTCCGAATCTGATACTGAAATACTTTTATATCTGCTTATTGAATACGGCGCACAATGCCTTGCATGGCTAAGTGGTTTTTTTGCGTTTGCGTTTTATGATAGTGAAACCGGAGATGTGATAATAGCGCGCGATAGGTTTGGGAAAAAGCCATTGCTATTTTACCGTAACTCAGAATGCCTTGCTTTTGCCTCCGAGATGAAATCGCTGCTGGCTTACGGCATACCTAAAGAGATCGACTATACCGTACTACATGAGTACTTGCAGCTAAACTATATACCACAGCCTAAAAGCATTTTTAAAGGTTGTGAAAGATTGATGCCAGGGCATTATATGAAGGCAAACAAGTTTGGAGATATTACTATCAGCGAGTATTACAAACTGGAGATACATAAGGAAAGATATGGCGATGATACTTATGAACAAGCGCAGCAAAAAATAATTGATCTTTTAGATCAGTCAGTGCAGGAACGGTTGATAGCAGATGTACCCCTGGGTGCTTTTTTAAGTGGGGGTATCGATTCTTCAGTTATTGTCGCCCTGGCCACACGTCATACCCCGCATCTCAATACCTTTTCTATCGGGTATAAAAACAATCCTTTTTTCGATGAGACAGCATACGCCAGGCTTGTAGCAACCCGTTACAACACCAACCATACAGTGTTCTCATTGTCTAACAATGATTTTCTGGAGCATGTACATGACGTCCTCGATTATTTAGATGAGCCATTTGCAGATTCATCAGCTATACCTACTTATATACTTTGTAAAGAAACGCGTAAACATGTAACAGTTGCCCTGAGCGGAGATGGTAGCGATGAAATGTTTTCAGGTTACAATAAACATGCGGCAGAATACAAGGTGCGGCAAAATTCGATAGCTAACTCTGTTATTAAAGCTGGCCTGCCGATATGGGGCATGATGCCACGCAGCAGGGGAGGGAAGCTTACTAATCTGTTCAGGCAGCTGCATCGCTTTGCTGAAGGGACCAGTATGACTGCTAAAGATAGGTATTGGCGTTGGGCGTCCATCAATACCGCTGAAAATGCAGCAGGCTTACTTAGTGAAGCTAGCAGGAAAAAAATTGACGTTCAGGCAGAAGGTGAACTACGTGATAAATTATTAGCTGCTATTGAAAGCAACGATTTCAACGAGGTATTGCTAACAGATATGAATCTGGTATTAACCGGCGATATGCTGGTGAAGGTGGACCAGATGAGTATGGCCAACAGCCTGGAAGTACGTTGCCCCTTTCTTGATTATAAGGTAGCTGATTATGTTTTTAGTATTCCGCCTCAATATAAGATAGATGGAGGCATGAAGAAAAAGATACTCCAGGATGCTTTCAGGCCTATGCTCCCCGAGGAGTTATATAAACGGCCTAAACATGGCTTTGAAATTCCTCTGTTGGGGTGGTTAAAGAATGAATTGTGGGGTTTAATTAACGATGACCTTCTTAACGATAACTTTGTTGCAGAACAAGGTATTTTTGATGTAAGTGCTATTAAGAACTTAAAGAAAAAGCTTCAAAGCAATAATCCCGGCGATAGCCACGCCACAATTTGGGCGCTTATCGTGTTTCAACATTGGTGGAAGAAATACTATTTATAATTTCATTATTTCCATAAGTCATTTGCATTTTATAATATTACGCCTCGTAAAGTAAAACACTTTTTTACAAGGTTGCTGAATTCAAAACATAGTTAATGGCTCGTCCTCGTGTGCTTAGAATATTGAATCGCTTGATAATTGGTGGTCCTGCCATTAATGCAACCTATCTTACAAAATATCTCGATCCGGAATTTGAAACCATGTTGGTGATAGGTGGTAAAGACGACCACGAGCAGGATGCCGTACACCTAACCCAACGCCTGGGTATTACACCTGTGGTAGTACCTGAAATGCGCCGCAATATCAACCCGATAAACGATAGCCGCGCTTATCAAAAAGTAAAAGCTATTATTGAAGACTTTAAGCCCGATATAGTGCATACTCATGCGGCAAAGTCCGGTGTTATAGGTCGTACTGCTGCAGAAGCTGCTAAAGTACCGGTAATACTGCATACTTTTCATGGCCACGTGTTTCACCACTATTTCAGCAAATGGCAAACAGATACCTTTATTCGTATTGAAAGGTTTCTGGCGAAAAAATCGACCGGTATCATTGCTATCAGCGAAAGCCAAAGACACGATCTTTCAACAGTATATAAAATATGCGAAGACGATAAGATCAAGATCATTCCACTTGGCCTTGACCTGGATCTTATACAAACTGAACAAGATGCCAAACGCTTTATGTTCAGAAGTACTTATGGTTATGAAGATGATGAAATTGTAATAGGGATAATTGGCCGTATAGTACCTATTAAAAATCACTCATTATTTGTGGAGGCTGCTGCAAGGGTTTTAGTTGAAACCGATAAGAGAATAAAATTACTTATTGTGGGTGATGGGGATATGAGGCCAAATATGGAACGTGAATTTGAGAACCTTAATATACCATACTCCTATTATCCTGTTGATAAGAAAATTTCCACCGCTACATGTATATCGTGGCAGGAAAATGTAGATGAAATATTAGCCGGGTTGGATATTGTGGTGCTTACATCTCACAACGAAGGCACACCGTTATCACTTATTGAAGCGCAGGCAGCATCGCGCCCGGTAGTATCTACCAATGTAGGCGGTGTCAGCGATATAGTAATAAATGGCGAAACAGGGTATATAACAGAGCCCGGCGATAAAGAAAGCCTTGCTGCTGCACTTATCAGGCTTATTGATAACCCCGAATTACGTAAAAGCTTTGGTCAGAAAGGAAGAATACATGCTACTAACAATTTTTCTTACCAAAGATTGGTACGCGATATGGCAGCATACTACTACGAACAAATGGAGAAGGCTAAAAAAAGATAAAGACGGCAAAATGACACTTAAGACTAATATAATATTTTCTAACTTTATTAAAATATCCCCCATACCTCATGTCTAGTAATCCAATTAAGGTCCTTTATGTGGATGACGAGGAAAATAACCTGGTTAGCTTTAAGGCTACTTTCCGTCAAAACTATACTGTTTTGGTAGCGCAAAGCGCTGGTGCGGCGTTGGATATTTTAGAGCAACATCCCGACATAAAAGTTGTTATTACCGATCAGCGTATGCCTGAAATAACGGGTATAGAATTCCTGGAGCAGGTACGTAAAAAGTATCCTAAACCTGTAAGAATGTTGATAACGGGTTATACAGATATTGAATCGGTTATTGGCGCCATAAATAAAGGGAATGTTTACAGGTATATTAAAAAGCCTTGGGTTGAGCAGGATCTTAGGGTGGCAATAGAAGAAGGATATAAGCATTACATGACCCATTCGCTGCTTATAAAAAAGAATGAAGAGCTGCAGAATGCCTACAATGCGCTCGATGAGTTTGCCTACAGTATAACGCATGGTCTTCGGGATCCTATTTTGAGCGTTATTAGCATTGTGGAAATTGCAAAAAATACAGAAGATGTTACTCCTGAAGTAACAGAGCTGCTGGATATGGTTTGCCAATCGATGCTACAATTAGATAGCTTTATTAAAAATACGCACGACTATCACAGGCTTACAACCGATGGTATGGAAATAAAGCCCCTCTGGGTGAAGGATGTGATGACGGGTATAGAAGATATATACGATATAGAAGCTGTTGTAAACAATGTAGCCTTTACAAAAAATGTAAAACAGGATACGATTGTCAATTCAAGCGAACTGGTACTGAATATTGTAGTAAATAATCTATTGGGCAATGCGTTTAAAAACTACGTTGGTGGTACCGATGGTAATTTTGTAGATCTTGATATAGAAGTAACACCCCAGAATATCATAATACAATTAAAAGATAACAGTACCGGCTTACCGGAATCTTACATTAAGGACGTATTTGAAAGCAGTGAAAGGCGCAATGAGGTTCACCGTACCACATTGAGCCTGCATAATGTAAAAGATGCAGTGCAGTTGATGGGAGGTAAAATTACCTATCATCTTGAAGGGAATGTGAATATTTATAAAGCCGAAATACCGGTAAAAAACCAAGCGTAATGAGCAGCGAAGTAAAGAATTTCATCATTGTTGATGACTATGCTTTCAATAGTATGATAGCTGAGAAAATGCTAAAGAGCATTGCCCCCGATATACATTTCAAATCGTTTCTCTATGCACAGGAGGCGTTGAACTATGTTAAGGATAATGATCTTGAAAAAGTCACTATTCTTATTGATATACAAATGCCATATATGTCAGGCTTTCAGTTTATAGAGGCATTCGAAGGCCTGCCCGACGAAAAAAGGAAAAACTATAGCATTTATATCTATTCTTCTACAGTAAATGAAGAAGATAAAATGAAAGCAAGTAGCCATGCAATAGTGAAGCAATTTTTGCCTAAACCTCTTACATTCGATGCGCTTAAGCAAATACTGGGTAAAGCTACTGCTGCTTAGGTTTTAAGGAGTGATGTATATATCGGGTGTGGTAACTATGTTGCTTTTATGTCCCGCCCTGTCCAGTACTTGTATATCGAAGTGCAATGTATCGCCTTCGGGGTGGCTATCTCTTGCAAAAAAGTAAAACCCGGCAGATAAGATAATATCCCCTCTGCCGGAAATGCCCTTGCCGGCGTCTTTTATATCATTAGGTATTGGCGGTAAATACAATCTTAAGGTGTCTTCAGGCAAACCGGTATGCCGGCTATCTATCATTATCACATCAGGTATGCCCGTATTCTCGTCGTTACCAAGGTCAGCATTATTGTCGGCTATTTTTAGAGATATAATTAGCGTATCTTCGATGACGCCGGAACGCACTGTATTGGTTGACATACCCAATAGATTTATAACCGGGGCTTCAGGCCCAGTATTGCTTTTACCGCACGATATCAAAAACAAACTGAAGAAAGCAACTATACTCAGAAATCTTATCATACATACCAAAGTTAATCAATGTGTCCTATAAAATGGCGTTAAATACACAGCAGTATTTACATAAAATAAACGCTGAAAACTTTAATTCTATTGCGCTCGGTCTGTTTAAAACACAGTACCATGATAATGCTATTTACCGGGGCTTTGTTGATGCGCTTAAGATTAATATTTCCCGGGTAAAGGAAATAACGCATATACCATTTTTACCAATTTCATTTTTTAAAACGCACAAGGTGGTAACAGGGAGTATGGGGCAACCTGCTCTTCTGTTTGAAAGCAGCGGTACCACCGGCGATATTCCCAGCCGCCATTTTGTGGCAGATGAATTTATTTATGAGCAAAGTCTCTTAGACGGTTTCAGGCAGTTTTATGGCAATCCTGAAGATTATACTATACTGGCTTTGCTGCCATCTTACCTGGAGCGTAAAAACGCATCATTGGTACACATGGCCAAAGTGCTGATGCGTGAAAGCAAGCATGCTGCAAATGGTTTCTACCTGGATGAATGGGATCATTTGTACGAAACTATTCTATCGCTTGAAGCGGCAGGTCAAAAAATACTATTGCTGGGTGTCACTTTTGCCTTGCTCGATTTTGCCGACGCACACTCCATGCAGTTGAAGCATACAGTTGTAATGGAAACGGGTGGTATGAAGGGTAGAAAAGAAGAATGGACACGCCAGCAGGTACATGAATTTCTAAAACAACGATGGCAGCTAACTGATGTACATTCTGAATACGGCATGACTGAACTACTGTCACAAGCCTATGCCAGGACCGATGGTATTTTTCATGCTACCCGCACATTTAAGGCTTTAGTAAGAGATATGAACGATCCACTAGATGTGAAAGCTTCCGGCCTAGGTTGTTTGAATATTATCGACCTCGCCAATATACATTCTTGCTCATTTATTGCTACCGATGACATAGGCAGGTTGAATGCTGACGGCAGCTTTGAAGTATTGGGCAGGGTGGACCATGCTGCGCTACGTGGCTGTAGTTTGATGGTTGTTTGAAAAAAATAAAAAGTAGTTGTTAGTTAACAACCAGGCTATTATCTTTGCAGCCCTAAGTTCTTAAAGAAGCAGATGCCCAGGTGGCGAAATTGGTAGACGCACTGTGTTCAGGTCGCAGCGTTCGCAAGGATGTGCTGGTTCGAATCCAGTCCTGGGCACGATCTCTTTTAAACCCGCTCAATTTGAGCGGGTTTTGTTTTTGGGGAACTTATCTTTTCTTATTGATCGCATTACGTACATCGTCTGCGTTCACACCTATACGATGTACAATTTCCCTCAGTTCGTCAGCACTTACATTCAATGTTTCCGACCAATATCTTAGCTCGTGTTCTTCATTCACATTTATCCGTGAACGGTCTTGTGGCCCTTTTTTACTTAAATCATCCATGGTATATTGTTTTAATGGTTAACAATACCAGGAATGCAAAAAGAATATGCCAACTATGTATGTATGCGTTTTTTCTGGAAATTCAGTATTCGGTTGATGCCAAATTAATCGGTTACCCAAGTGCATTGCAACAGTGGAGGCAATGATGGCATGCAATTTTTGCAGCCCATACAAAGCAGTTTACCATGAAAATTCTATTCTTTTTTACAATTACATGTATGTTAATTAGTTGCGGGAGTGGTGATGTAGGAGAAGGGTATCATTCCACAGATACTTCAGAACTCAACCAGAAAGCAAAAAATGTATTAAATAATACTACACCGGTAAATGACGATACAATTGGCAGGGCAGCGGAACAACCATACGTGATGGGTAGGAATAGCCTCAATACAACTACAGATAGTACGATAAAGTAAAGGATAATATTGAGTACGTGTTGTGTTAGATGGATGATATTTATAATTTGTGCTTCAAAGCATAAATTATGAAATACCTTTTCTTATCATCTTTATTGTTTATTTATCTTACTTCTTGCAAAGTAGTACGGGTAGAAGGAACACCTTCTGTAAAAGTCATTAATAGCAGCAGTGATGCAATACCTGTAATAATGGGCAATGTTCCTGATGTGCAAAAAGTTGCTATAGTTTCGTCTGTTCCTCCAACAGAGAAAAAAGGCAAACCGTTTGTAAAAACATCTAATAACGATAAGGCGCTTGAATTAGCGCCGTCACATGGACATTATTTAATTGTAGATTATTTATCAGCGGGTATCCCATCTGAAAGTCTGCCTAAATTAACTATCAAAACAGAAGGATTCAATGTCGATCTGCCGCTGCAGGTAAGGGGTGGTGGCTATTACACTTATGCAGAAAGGGTACAGTACATTGTATTGGAAGGGCAGAAACTAACTATATCTACAACTAGAGTAGGTATGGGCGACAGAGCAAATATTTATGTTGCCGGCAACGAAATGGTATCGGATTAATTTACAAGTTACTTTTCTGGCGCTCATACTCCGGGTGCTTTTTGAATAAATGATCTTGCAAAGTATCAGGGGTAGCAATTTGTTTGCTCCACTGATACTTTTGCCTTTTTTTCCATTGTTGCCACCAATGCTTCAATGATTTAGGTTTGATAATTACCACATTCCTTATATCATATTGAATGATCGCGCCCTGGCACATATCACAGGGTTCCCAGGTAGTTATTAACTGCAGTTTATCTCTATCTAGTTTTGCAAATGAATCTACGCCCATTTGCCGCACCATATTTGCCATAGCATTTATCTCGGCATGTCCGGTTATATTATTATGTATAGCTACATCATTGCGGCCACTTGCTATTATATTGTTATTATATACTAGTAATGCAGCTATAGGTATATCCCCTGTAGCTAGCGCTGAATCTCCTAGTTGCCGCAATAAATTGGTTTGTGTACTAGTTAACTCGTAGCTACTGTTTTTGATATACCATTTATTGCTTGCAAGCAATGCTGCAACTAATAATAGTAATATAACAACAGTCGTGCGCATTATTTCTTTTGCATAGTTATCAGGTAGTGGTCGCACGTATGGTTGAAAGGGTATTTATCCCAAATCATATTATCAATACGTTCCAATGTTTTAAATAATCTTGGGTGGCGCTCAATAAAGAATTCTATAAAGGGTGGCGGTACTGCAATTGCTAGCCCTTTTAAACTTACTAAATTATACCCCTTACCCATAGTGCGTATTACTTTACCGGGGTTATGATAATAACAATCGAAGTACACCCCTTCCAAATGTGCTGAAGTGCCATTGCGCTTAAACCTGCGAAACGCTGTTTTAAAATAGCCTTTGAATACAGTTATAAGTTCCCAGGGGCATATAGTTGGCATTATTGCAAAACTAAAATAGCCACCGGGGTTTAGCAGATTATCTACATCGTGCAAAACCTTCTCAAGATTATTGGTACAGTTAAGTCCACCGAAATTGGAAAATACGTAATCAAACTTATTGCCTTCCAGTTGTTCCAGGTTATTGAACGATACTCTTTGCGCTGCAAGGTTTTGCTGCAACCCAAGCGTATCTATTTTTTGGTTTAGTTTTTCAAGCATACCAGGTGCATTGTCTGTGGCCAATACATTAAAGCCCTTCTTGGCAAAAAAAACAGAATCGATGCCCGTACCACAATTAAGTTCCAGCATTTTACTGCCGGGCTTTATATGTTGTAGTACTTCATTGCGCACACGGTTGCGCATCCAAAGCGTTATGCCATTGTTCTCATATACATCATCAAATATGGGCGACTGTCTTGAGAAGGCTTCGCTAACGGTTTGCTCTTGTGTTATTTTATCTGCCAAGGTCATATCTTAACTTTTGCTCAGTATTATTTTTTGCCAGTGCTCCTGTAATACATAATAAGGTAGCTTAGCCATTGTTTTTATAGTGTTGGTGGTAGCAACGAAAGGCTGCTTGATACCATTCTTTATTCTTTGTATAGCCCTCAGCGTTCTGAAGTATGAGTGCACATATTTGTGTAGTTGTTTATAAAAAGACGGTTCGTATGTATTACGGAACATTAATGCCAGTTCATCTGAATCCGTCCAGTTTGCTTTTTCTTTCAGTTGGGTGCTTACCATATCGTAAAACTTCGTTCCGGGTAATGGGTACGATACCGATACACCTATTTCGTCGGGCATCAGCCTTTGTATCATGCGCAACGTGCTTTGGATATCTTGTTTTGTTTCACCTAAGTAACCAAACTGCAGGAAGAAGGCAACCTGTATATTATGCCTCTTTAGCTGATATGTAGCATCTGCAATTTGCTCTATGGTGATTCCTTTGTCCATAGCATCAAGTATGGTTTGCGACCCGCTTTCCGCACCCATCCATACCGTTTCACAACCGGCCTCCGCCAATGGTTCAATCTGCTCATCTTTCAGTAAGAGGTCGGCACGCGATTGTATCTTGAAACGGAGTTTTAATCCGTTCTCTTTCAATAAGGCTGCAAATTGTTTTGCCCAGCCGGGTTTCAGCCCAAAAATGTCATCACAAAACCAAACATGGTCAAAGCCATATTGTTGCTTTAGTACAACTAATTCGTTCACTACCTGCTGCGGGCTACGTGCGTTATACCTGTTGCCGTATATAGGCTTTGCACACCAGTTGCATTTATAAGGACAACCACGTGTAGTACTCATGTTTATTGAAAAATACCCCGTACTATTTAGCCATGCCTGTTTGTAGCGCGCCATGTCAACAAGGTCCCAGGCGGGTAGCGGCAACTTATCCAGTTCTGTTAGTACCTTGCGTGCCATGGTTTTCACTACGCGGTTTTCTGTAAGGTAAACTAAACCGGCTATGGTGCTCATATCTGTCTGCTTAGCCTCAATAGCTTGGGTAAGCTCAAGTAATGTTTGTTCCCCTTCACCCATTATTATATAATCAGCGCCATTGTTCAGGTACTCAAAATAATGGTCAGTAGCGTCCGATGAAGATACGGCAACCACGCACCCTGCTTCTTTTGCCATCCTGCTCATCTCAAATGCTGCCTCACGCATATTGGTAAGGCACATTTTGGTCAGGTAATTAAAGCCATCATCATATATTACCAGCATGTCGGGCCTGTAAGCTTTCAGCACGTCGTTAAGGCTATCAGGTTTGTCAAGGAACATCACATCATGCAGGTCCACATCTATACCATTGGCGCGTAGCATACTTGCCGCATATAGTGTGCCTAGTGGTGCATAGGGTTGCATCTGGCGCCATTGTTTGGGGTCAAACTTTAAAAAATAAGAATGTGTTAATAATACGCGCATGTTTTCTTTCTTCTTCTTATTATAAAAGTTTCAGGTTCACTCTTTCCGATAAATGTTTCAGCACCCGTTTTTGGTAATTGGCCGGGTGATTCTTTGAAATATGTAAGGTTGTTTTAAAAGCCACGTTATAATCGTTAACAGGATAGTTGCGTTTATACCATTTGGCTTTCCACCTGATATCTGTTAGTCTCATCAGCATCTGGTTCAATGTATTGCCAATCCTCAATACATTTATAAAAGACTCTATCGCTTTCTTCACTACATGCTTCCTGTCGTTTATTTGATGCTGCTTTGTTACTGCATTGGGCAAATATTGTATTGTCCATTTATTAGCATGTATCAGGTTATGGTAATATTCGGCGCCAAAAATTGGAATAAGTGTTGCTAACTCTACGGCTGTATATCTATTCTTATCCTCTATTTCTATTTTTTCCGTATCTATAAAATAATTCATGCAGTATTTGTCCTGCGTACGCGTAAGGAAGGTGAACTTTTTAAAAATGTGCAGCAATGTTCTGCATATCCACAACCTGTTTTTTGCCGTTATGATAAAGAAATCAAAATCGCTGTCATCCTGCGCATATCCTTTCGATAAAGAGCCTGACAGGCCAACAAATCTTACGAATGGAAATTTGTAAATAATAGCAGCAGATCTTCTTGCCTCATCTTGTTTTATAGTGGCCAGTTTATTGCCCTTTACTCTGTTTAATACCAGCGATTTGATATCAGCTTCTATACTATAATATCCGTTGAAGGTATATACTCTTTTTTTGGTCAATAGGTTGCTAAGTGCATACTCAATTGTCTTCCTGCTTGCTAAGCTGGGGAAGTTTGCGTGTATCTCGGCAACAGTTAAAGGGTAATGAAATAACAGGTAGTAATGAAGTACATCCAGTACTTCATCCTGCAACTGCGTATGTAATTCTTTTAGCTCCATATTACACTGCGGGTTTAAGCATGTCAGGGTTAGCGTATCTTATTTTCTTTGTTTTTACAAATTCGGGGAATACAGGCAAGAAGACCATTATCCAAACCATATATTCAGCAATATTGGTAATGTAGCTACCTGTAAACTGGTAAATGAATACAAAGAGGAATAACCACATACGGTACGGGTTGCTGCTTACTTTAGTTACATAGAACAAGGTTATTTGCAGCAGTAATCTTAGCGCAAGACCTATGTACCCAAAATAAACTATTGTTTCGGCGCATGCATTAGGTATACGCACCACTTCAGGTATATGCAGGTATTGGTAGTATTGAATAATAATGTTTCTGCCATCAAGTTTCAGCTGGCCCGGCCCAATACCCCATAGGCTGCTTTTGTGGGCTATTATTTTATCGGCAAGTATGAATGCCTCATACGTACGGCCCCTGGCTGAGGTATCCGCCCCGGTAAAAATATTATGAATTCTTAGGTAGAATGGATTGTTTGGGTATATGACAAACAACAGTAGTAATACCACGCCTATACCAATTGTGGCGCCGGTAAAAAATTGCATTCTTCTTTTGGTGTTAAAAACTCTGCCCGAATAATATAAGACTATTATTAATCCGGTTATTAGCAGGCACGCTATCACGCCCATAGAAAAAGAAAGTACCATTGGAATGCACACCATAAGTGCAGTTGGCAGCATATTCTTCGTTTTAAAGAACAGCATTCTGGCAAAAAAATAAATGCTTATAGGGGCTAGCCAAAAACTATAATGGGATGCTTCTGCGGTAAACAATTTTAATCTTGGAATATTTTCTATACCTCTCGATATAGGTACCATATACCAGACAGCGGGTTTTAAAAATGGTATGTATAATAATGGAATGCTGGCGATAGCCAATAAAAAGTTGAGGATAACTATACTGCGGAAAATATAATCCCAATTTATTTCAGGGTCATTGAAATACATTGTTGCTACCAGCGTAAAACAAATAATACTTGCCAGCATCGCCAGCGATACCAGGTAGTACGAAATATTCACTCCATGTACAATGTGTATGATCATGTATATAAGCAATGGCAGCATAACAATACCAGCTGTATTAAGTTGCTGCTGTCTGTACAGAAGGAATATCCATACTGGCGTCAATAGAAGGGTATAGGTAAGCCCTTGCGGCAATGCAAAAGAATTAGCGAAGAAGACGAGCATGGCTACAAACCATACCCATGTGTTTTTTATGCTTTGGGTGCGGCCTTCCATGTTCTGTTAATAATTATGTTTGCTAAATAAAATTTCCACAAAAGCCAAACAACTGTGGCTAGCAATACCATGTTCAGCCAAACATTTTCTGAGTACAATAATAATATTGCCGAATACATAGGTATCATTTCCAGCATCGAATGTTCCCAGGAAAATGGCTGGTCCATGCTTTTCATTACGGCATAGTTTACTACAGGCATTGTTATGCAAATGGCCAGCGTCATCCCTGCTACCATTACTATGGTTGAATGGAATATCATAAGGCCGGCTATCATAAAGCCATAGCACAAACCACAATACAGCAGTGCTACTTTAGTTGCCAGCTTTTCTTTACCCGATGCGTTCAGGTACATAAATGACAGTATGGTATGTGCAAATACTATTTCGAAGCCTACAAAGCCGCGTATGTATCCATGCATGTGGCGGTATGTATCGCCACCCACCCAATACTTAAATAATATAGGAGATACGAAATAGAAGCTGAGCAGCGATACTACGATTATGGCGAATAGTATTCCTCTTACCGTATTGTACAGTTCGGCGGGGCTATGTCCTTTCGATGTCATGGCCGAAATACGCGGCAGCATCCATGCAGCCATGGCAATGAAGATCATGTGTATATGGTTGAACATAGTTGATACCAGACCATAGCCCGAAACCTCGCTAAGCCCTGCGTATGTCGATACCCAAAACCTGTCGGTTTGGAATGCAATAACTATGATCAGTGCCTGCAACCAGGTCCAGATACTAAATTGGAATATCCGTTTGTATTGTGTTTTGTCTTTTACCGATTGATGCTTGTAAAAAGGCATCAGCTTTTTTATACAGATATATTGCGCTACCAGGTAGCAAAGCATAAATACTATATCAGCACTCAGCATTTGCAGAATAGAAAATTTGCTGATAGCAAGGGTAAGGTTAATGATAAGTATGCCAAAGCGATTGGTCATATTTAATATGGCCGCCAGCCTGAACTGTTCTTGCGCTTTTATTACATTCTGAAAAACCTGGTCGAAGTATTTAAGCCCCGCAATTACAGCTGCAAATAACACGCATAACGAAACATTTGCAACTGGCGCCGAATCTAAATTCCACCACCCAAAGCGTACTGCAGTAAGCGAAAGGAACATGCCTGCGCCAATTGCCACTGCCAGCAGAATGATTGTTATGTGTAAGATGCCATTTATCAGGTCTGTTACTTTTTGGGTGTTGCCATTGGCAAGTTCGTACGATACATTGCGTATAGCCGTAATACCCATATTGAAATTGAAAAGCTGTAAAACCGTAATGATAGTGTTCAGCACTATCCAGAGGCCAAATGTTAGCAGACCCATTGTGTGCATCAATATGGGTACTGTTGCCATATAGGCTACAGGATATAGGGCTGCATCTAATACACCCCATATAGAGTGTTTTATGCCATTGGGTAATTTTTTAAGCCTCGCTAACATGGCTCATCAGGTTCTTTAATACTGCCCACATACCGGCAAGCACAGCCGCCAGTATTATAAAGCTGAGTATGTTTTTAGTTTTTTTAGGTTGAACAGGATGTTCTGATGGGGCAAAGCCATGCAATAACTCAACCGATATCATCGATTGCATGGTGCTTTCATCAGTAAGCATAGTGCTCACAAGTTTATCCCTGTACGATATTAATCCTATCATGTTCGATACATTACTCGCTGTATCCAGTTCGTTTGCATTTTCCTTTAGTAACAGGGGATATGCCGATACAATAGAGTCTATCTGTTGAATGCTGTGCCCGGTGTATTGTATTTTTTGTGTTAGCCTTTTTGTCTCCAGTTTGTTGCGCAGTACCTGGTAAGGCGCGCTGTTCATGTATTTCAAAAGTGCAGGTTGCAGGTCGTTGTACACAGCTGCGTTAGTGGCTTTCACTACTATATAAAAAGGAAATTTCCCCTGGCTGATATCTTCATATAAAGGTGCCCCCGCTATATTCTGTGCTTCCAGGCTCACTACGGCCTTCACTTTTTCTACAGGCATATTCAACATTTGGCCAAGGGTAGTATAAGAACCTGTTTGCGCCAATGTATTCAGCTTGCGTATCATTTCGCCATACGTTTTTTTGTGTAGGTGGTTATATACGCAAACCATATCACTTTCGTAATAGCTTGGTTTGGTGGTAGCGTAGTACACTCCCGCTGCAACAACTAATGCAAATACCACAACGCTTGAAAGCGCATACTTTCTTATAGAAAGTATTGTAAAGCGGATAGAATTACGGATAAACTTTATGAACGATACTAAAAATCCCGAAATGTCGCTTTTACCGATCATTCGATACTCTTCCATACGCAGCTTCTATGTTTTTCTGATTGAGATGAGTGCAAAGTATTTTATGTACTCATCTTGCACAATCGCTTCTTTATAATATGGGAGTGCAGCATTATGAAGCGGGAAAAATGCCTGACAAATGATTTGTTTTTTTTATTAACATTCCATGTAGCTACATCAGTATTATAGGTCTCAGCTATGTTCCGATAAAGAAATTTTTTATAAATGAACGAACATTCACTTATTTTTGTCGGCTATAATGAGAACAAGAAATGTAGATAAGCAAGAATTGGTAAAACAAAAAACCATTGAAATGATTGTTTCAGATGGTTTAGATAAGTTCACTATCAACAAACTTGCCAGGGCCTGCAATATATCTGTAGCTACTATTTATATCTATTATAAAGACAAAGACGATCTTATAACAAAGGTGGGTATAGAGGAAGGCAGGCGCATGAGCGAAGCCACGCTGGAAGGTTTCGATCCGAATGCCAGTTTCGAAGACGGGTTAAGGGTGCAATGGAGGAATAGGGCGAAGTTTATGATGACCAATAAAACTGCACAGTTGTTTTTCGAGCAGCTTCGCAGCTCTTCATATCAGGAAAGAATTTTCGAATCAATACGAAAATATTTTTCCGATACACTGGGTAAGTTTATGAAAAAATGCATAGAGCGTAAAGAGATAAACCCCATGCCCGTTGAAGTTTACTGGTCTGTGGCATTTGCGCCCTTATACAACCTTATCCGTTTTCATCAGGAGGGTAAAAGCCTTGCGGGCAAAAAATTCAGGCTCAATGATAAGCTTATCTGGCAAACGTTTGATCTTGTACTAAAAGGGTTAAGGCCATAATTATATATTATTTGATCACCATTCAAACACACATAGAATATGACACTCGACATTAGAAATGTACTCGTATTTAAGACCAATATTCGTACGAAGACCGATACGCTTATAGTAAAAGATATACTCGCCGCTAATAACGATGTAGATGACTGGAGTATAGATACTGAAGATGAGGATTGCGTACTTAGGATAATAAGTAATGAGCTATCTGCTGAAAATATTATTGATTTATTAAAGAGTAAGGGTTACCAATGCCACGAATTGGTATAAACCGCCATGAAAGAATCAAAATCAACCGTACCATTCACCGCAAAAGAGAAAACTGTAATATTAATACTTGCGCTTACGCAATTTACCGTGATACTCGATTTTATGGTCATGTCTCCTTTGGGTGATATGCTGATGAAATCTATGTCATTGGAACCTAAACAATTTGGTATTGCTGTGTCAGCTTATGCCTTCAGTGCGGGTATATCAGGCCTGCTTACCGCTGGTTTTGCCGATAAGTTCGACCGTAAAAAGCTGCTGCTGTTTTTTTATTCAGGGTTTATTTTGGGCACTGTACTCTGCGGTATGGCGCACACTTATCCCTTGCTTGTTGCAGCGCGTGTCATTACGGGTTTATTCGGTGGCGTTATAGGTAGCATCGGTATGGCTATTATTACCGATCTGTTTACATTACAACAGCGTGGCCGCGTTATGAGTTATGTACAAATGGGCCTGGGTGCCAGCCAGGTACTGGGTATCCCTATTAGCTTATACATTGCCAATCATTGGGGCTGGCAGTCACCATTTCTAATGGTGGCAGGCCTGGCGGTATTGGTAGCCTGCATTTCTATGCTGAAGTTGCCGGCGGTTAATGCACACCTTGCTTTGCAACGGACAAATAGCGCCGTAAAGCACTTATTCAATACCATAGAGAAGAAGAACTATCGTATTGCCTTCATGGCAACAGCTATATTGTCGATAGGTGGCTTTATGATGATGCCTTTTGGTAGCGCTTATGCCATCAATAACCTGCACGTAACTAACGAGCAATTGCCGCTTCTGTTTATGATATCGGGTGTAAGTACATTCATCATTATGCCGCTTACCGGTAAGCTGGCCGATAGGATGGACAAATACAAGCTGTTTGTTATTGCTACTATATGGATGATAGGTATTGTGGTTATTTACACCCATCTGCCGGTTATCCCCTTTGTCTTCATAGTAGGTTTTAATATACTGATGACCATGGGTATCATGAGCCGTATGATACCCTCTATGACACTGCTGAGCGGTGTACCTGAAATGACTGACAGGGGCGCCTTCATGAGTGTGAACTCATCGCTCCAGCAAATAGCAGGTGGTATTGCAGCGGCTTTTGCAGGTATGATAGTGGTACAGAAAACCAAAACCAGCCCGCTGGAACATTATGACACGCTTGGTTTTATCATTGCAGGTATATGTATCTTAAGTATATGGCTTATGTATCGTGTAAACCGCATGGTGCAGCGTAAGCTGGTTACTGAACCCTTCTCTACGCCACCAATACCCGCAGAAGAAGAACCATTGGTACTGCCTGAAGTGTAATGGGCTAATATTAACTTCCTGTTAAGCCATTCGGGTCTACCTTGCACCATCTAAAAACATAGGCTATGTCTAAAACAGTTTTAATAACAGGTAGTACAAGTGGCATAGGGTTGGCTATGGCAAGGGCTTTTGCAGCAGAAGGGTACAATATAGCCTTCAATGGCCTGGAGAAAGATGGGGCTGAAATAGCAGCTGCGGTTGCTAAAGAACACAATATCAAACACACATTCTCGCCGGCGAATATGCTGCAGCCGGAAGCTATCAGGCAGCTGGTGGGCGATGCGATTACCGCATTCGGCACTATCGATGTATTAATTAACAACGCAGGCATACAATATGTAGCGCCTATCGATCAGTTTCCCGAAGAAAAATGGAATGATATCATCGCTATCAACCTCACCGCTGCTTTTCATACTTCCAAAGCAGTATGGCCGGTTATGAAAGCGAAAAAATTTGGTCGTATCATCAATATAGCATCAGCACATGGCCTCTTCGCATCCGAATTTAAAAGTGCATATATATCGGCAAAGCATGGGCTTATCGGCCTTACTAAAACCCTGGCGGTTGAAGGGGCAACGCTGGGTATTACTGCCAATGCTATATGCCCGGGTTATGTAAAAACACCTTTGGTCGATAAGCAAATTGCCGACCAGGCAAAGGCGCATAATATGTCGGAAAAAGATGTTGTTGAAAAAGTATTGCTGGAAAAACAAGCTATTAAGGAATTCATACCTACCGAATTGATTGCAAAAACAGCGGTATACCTCGCTTCAGATATTGCCGCTACTGTTACAGGTATCGCTATGCCGCTCGATGGTGGGTGGTCGGCACAATAGTTTTACTGGTTTGGTAAAATACCCCAATGAGTGTACCCGTTTTTAAAGATCATTTTATTGATGCTAACCGCATCAACCTCCATTATATAGAATATGGCCAGGGCGATTCTGTCATTATTATGTTGCATGGGCTTACCGCCAACGCACATGCTTTCGATGGTTTAGTAGCAAAAGGCCTCGATAATGGCCATCGCATTATTAGTCTCGATATGCGTGGACGTGGCTTAAGTTACGAGCCTGCTTTCCGTTATTCTGTTGAAGACCATGCAGAAGATATATTAGGTCTTATGGATGGGCTTGGATTGGAAAAGGTCATTATAGCGGGCCATTCCTATGGCGGCTATATAGGCTTTTACCTGGCTGCTAATTACCCGGAAAAGGTGGAGAAGCTCATTGTTTTGGATGCAGCCATCGAAATGAATCCCAATATTATCGATATGCTGGCTTATGCCGTTTCGCGTGTCGATAAAAAGTTCACTTCTTTTGCCGATTACCTTACTGCAGTAAAAGCTGCTCCATACAATACTTTTTGGGATGATGCTATGCTCAGCTACTACCGTGCCGATGTAAAAGACAATGATGACGGCAGCGTAACACCATATAGCAACCTGGCTAATATTACCGAAATGTCTATTGGACTGTCTCGTATAGATTGGGCAGACTGTGTAACACAAGTAAAGCAACCAACGCTGCTCATTAATGCCATGGACGAATACACTATGGGTGAACCCCTGTTGCCTGAACAAAAAGCAAGAGAAACTGTAGCAGTAATGCAGGATGTGCAATACGTGCAGGTTGACGGCAACCACCAAACTATGCTCTACGGCGATGGTGCCAAACAAATAGTAAAAGCTATCGACAAATTCCTTGGTCAGGAAGTCCAATAACCTGCACACAAAAACGTACTTTTGCACCCTAATATTAGTGTCTTGAGTGCTTCCGTGTTTTTGATAACGCCGCCATTTACGCAGCTGAATACACCTTACCCGGCTACTGCCTACCTGAAGGGTTTTTTGAATACAAAGAACATTTCAGCGTTCCAGGCCGATCTGGGTATTGAGGTTACTTTGGCTATGTTTTCGCATGCGGGTTTAGTGTCTTTGTTCGAAGCTATTGATAAGACAGCTACATGGTCAGAAAATGCACAACGCATCCTTGCCTTACAGCAGGATTATATTGATACCATAGATTCGGTTATAGCATTTCTGCAAGGTAAAGATCCCACTATGGCGCATGGTATTGCCAAACGTAACCTGCTCCCGGAAGCTTCGCGTTTTGCACAACTCGATGACCTCGATTGGGCATTCGGTTCTATGGGTTTGCAGGATAAGGCTAAATACCTGGCTACCATGTATCTTGAAGATCTGTCCGATCTGATTATGGAATGCCTCGATCCGCATTTTGGCTTCACCCGCTATGCCGAACGCCTGGGCCGTTCTGCCAATAGCTTCGATGAATTGTACGCGTCACTGCAAGCTGAATATACCTTCGTAGATAAAATACTTATCAATATTCTGTCGGAAAGAATGCAGCAGGTGCAACCTAAAATGGTGGCATTGTCTGTTCCTTTTCCCGGCAATTTATATGCATCGTTCCGTTGCGCACAATGGATAAAACAAAACTACCCCGGTGTAAAGATCGTAATGGGTGGTGGCTTCCCGAATACAGAACTACGTTCCTTATCAGATGTACGTGTCTTCGAATTTTTCGATTTCATAACGCTGGATGATGGCGAAATGCCTATTGAACTTTTATTACAGCACATAGAAGGCCATAAGCAGCGTGAAGAACTGAAACGCACATTTACTTTAATAGATGGTTCCGTCGTTTACCTGAATGGCTCCTCTTGCGGCGATTATAAGCAAAGCCAGGTAGGTACGCCCGATTATAGCGATCTATTGCTGGATAAATATATCTCCGCAATAGAAGTGGTCAACCCCATGCACAGCCTCTGGAGCGATGGCCGCTGGAACAAGCTCACCATGGCGCATGGTTGCTATTGGGGCAAATGCACTTTCTGCGATATTTCTCTCGATTATATTAAGGTTTACGAGCCCATTGCTGCCGGTCTTTTGTGCGACCGCATGGAGCAGATCATGGCACAGACAGGGCAGAATGGTTTCCACTTTGTAGATGAAGCTGCACCACCTGCGCTGATGCGTGCTTTGGCTCTGGAGATCATCAAACGCAAGCTCACTGTTACCTGGTGGACCAATATCCGTTTCGAAAAAAGCTTCACGCGCGATCTGTGTCGTTTGCTGAAAGCATCGGGTTGCATAGCAGTATCGGGTGGGTTAGAGGTGGCTTCCGATCGTTTGCTGCAACTCATACAAAAAGGCATCACCGTAGCACAGGTAGCACGTGTCAATAAACACTTCACTGAAGCAGGCATCATGGTACATGCCTATCTCATGTATGGTTTTCCTACACAAACCGCACAGGAAACTATCGATTCGCTGGAAATGGTTCGCCAGATGTTCCAGGCAGGTATCCTGCAATCAGCCTTCTGGCACCAGTTTGCAATGACGGCACATAGCCCCGTTGGCCTCGAACCTGAAAAGTATAATGTATCCAAACTATCGGATGTTATAGGCAGTTTCGCCAATAACGATATTGAACATAAAGACCCTACAGGTGCCGATCACGACACTTTCAGCTACGGACTGAAAAAGTCTTTGCTTAACTATATGCACAACACTTGTTTCGATCATCCATTGCAAAAATGGTTCGAATTCAAAGTACCCAAGACCACTGTGCCCCCCGATTTTATTGAAAAAGCATTGGTTGAAGAAGAATACATCGCAGCCAAACCACAGGCCAAAGTTGTATGGCTGGGCAATCAGCCCACTTTCGAAGTCGTTACCAAATCGAAAAAAGGTGCCAGTTGGGAAGTGGGTTCACTCACCTTCCAGGGCAGGAGAGATGTGTTCAATATCAAAGTAGATAAAGACCGTGGTGAATGGCTGGCAGGTATGCTTCCCCGTCTTTCGGTAAAAGAATCAAAGACGTACACATTGCAAGAAGTCATGGCCGACTATGAAGCTGCCGGTTTCGATGATTTTGAACTGTTCTGGGATAACAAGCCGGTAAACAGCCTGTACAAGTACGGTTTGCTACAGTTATAAGTATAAAAAAAAGCACCCAAAGGGTGCTTTATAATTTCTTGTGAGTATCTATTACTCGTTATTCACTTTCGATTTATACCTCGTTACTTCTTTGCCTTCAGCTTCCCATGCCTGCAAGCCGCCCTTCAATTCATATACACGGTTAAAACCCATTTCGCGCATTTTGGCTGCTGCATCGTGGCTGCGTTTGCCAGTTCTGCAATACACGTACACGGATCTTTTTTTATCGAAGTTCGCCATGCGTATAGCAAAATCACTGGCTTGCCAGTCCACGCAATACGATCTCTTTAGCCTTGTGCCCTGTTCATATTCTTCAGGGGTGCGCACATCTATTATCAGTGCCTCAGGTGTGGTTTGTATAGCTTGCGAAAATTCTGTTGGTGTCAGCTGGTGGCCGCCTTTGCTCTGTGCATTGCTGTACAAGGCAGGTAAAAGTAACAAGGTGGCCAGTATAAGGCGTAAGCGGGTAAATAGCATATAGGTCATTTCATATAAAGATAAATAGCTTTTGTGTAAAATCAATATGTTTGGCACGACTGTTTTGTTTAATTTTCACATCCTTAATCCCATATTATGATCTCAACACAACAACTGCGCGATGATCTTGATGCCAATACTGCTTTACTCGACCAAAAACTATATTCTTTTACCGACGAGCAATATAACACCCCCCGTAAAGATGGCGGTTGGAGCGCCGGGCAAATTATAGCTCATTTGTTGAAATTAGAGGAGCTTATATGCCAGGTAATAGATGGCGAAGCACGCGCTGCCGATAAACATTACGATGAGCAGGTAAGTATAATAAAGACGGTATATGAGAATCACGACCGTAAACTAACAGCAGGAGAAACTATATTACCTGACCCCGAAGTACGCCACTGGGATAAAAAAGCCCAGCTAATGAAACTCAACGACCATCGCGAAAAAATAAAGCAGATACTGGATACCAAACCAGCTAATGAGGTTTGTACTAGTTTCCGTCATCATTTCTTTGGCGAAATGACCCGTTACGAATGGGGCTATTTCATTATTTACCATTGCGAGCGGCACATGCACCAGATAGATGTACTGGATAAGGAGCTGAATGTTTGGGATATTTAATTGCGTACTCGTTCCAGTCCGGCTTCTATTCCTTTTTGTATCATTTTACCATATCCATCGTCGGTAAGCTGGGGTATAGCTGCTGCTGCTAGCCTGTAATAGTGTACTGCATTTTCTTTGTCTGCCAATTGCTCGCAGGCATGGGCTACATTCAGGTATAACGATGCAAACACCCCTTTAATAGCATCATTATCTACCGACAGGGCAATTTCAAGTGCCTTGATATTCCATTTCAAAGTAGCCTCTTTGGTGTCCTGCTGCCGCGCCAGGTAATGTGCGGCGGTAAAAGCTTCCGTTGGGTTAGTGGCGGCATCCCACGCTTGCTGGTAAACAGCTTTGGCTGCTGCCGGGTTCCCTTTTCCTTCTTCCTCCAGTCCTCTCACGCACAGCTGTACTATTGGGTTGTTTGTATCTAAATACATACTGTAATATTACCTAAAACAAGTAAATTATTATACAAATAATAATTGTATATTTGCTATTGATATATTGTCAGCAAGTGAAATATAAATATTTATATATGTTGTTCAATTTTGCTTATGACTGCTAAACGGCCCATGCAGCATTTTCTACTTAAAATACAGGCTGCATCTGTATTTCGGGTTGTAACTGTAGCAAGCAATTTTTTTTTATTTTTCTGTTTTTTCAACAAAATTGAACAACAGATAAAATTAATGTTAATGAGTGCTGTGAAATGTGGAAAACAGCTTGCAGAAATGTCCCTAAACTATCTTCCTTTTTCTTAATTTTGCGCAATTTGTTTTTTATGTCTGCATCACAACCTGTTATTACTCCCGCCTGGTTACTGTTAGAAGATGGCACCTTCTTTAAAGGAAAATCGTTCGGCGCTGCCGGTACCACCGGGGGTGAAATATGTTTTAACACGGGTATGACCGGCTACCAGGAAGTATTTACCGATCCATCTTACACGGGGCAGGTACTTATTATGAACAATGCCCATACCGGTAACTATGGAGTGAAGGATATAGATGTTGAAAGCGATTCGGTGAAAATACGCGGCCTTATATGTAAGAACATGTCGCAGCGTTATAGCCGTATGATGGCTGATGACGGCCTTCAGGATTACCTGAAAGAAAATAATATAGTTGCCATATACGATGTAGATACACGGGCATTGGTACAGCATATACGCAGCAAAGGTGCAATGAACTGCATCATCAGTACTGAAATCTCTGACCTTGCCGGCCTGAAAGAAGAACTGGCAAAAGTGCCCGATATGGCCGGTTTGGAGCTGAGCTCACTGGTATCTACCAAAGAACCTTATACTTTTGGCGACCCGGATGCCAAACTGCGCATAGCGGTTATGGACTTCGGTGTTAAGAAATACCAGCTGGAATGTATGGCACTGCGTGGTGCATACATGAAAGTATTCCCCGCTAAAACATCTTACAAAGAAGTTTTAGAATTTAAACCTCATGGTGTGTTCATCTCGAACGGTCCCGGTGACCCTGCTTCTATGGGTTATGCGGTTGATACCGTAAAAGAGATAATTGCCGATGGCAAGCCATTGTTTGGTATTTGCCTGGGTCACCAGATATTGGCACGTGCCAACGATATACCCACCTTCAAAATGCACCACGGTCACAGAGGGCTGAACCACCCGGTGAAGAACCTGATAACCGGCAAATCAGAGATCACTACCCAGAACCACGGCTTCGGTGTAGATCCTGAAGGTGCTAAGAATTCAGAGCATGTAGAGGTTACCCACATCAACCTGAACGATGGTTCTATTGAAGGTATCCGCATGAAAAACAAGCCTGCGTTCTCGGTACAATATCATCCGGAGAGTACTCCAGGTCCGCACGATTCCCGCTATCTGTTTGATGATTTCATTAAGATGATAGAAGATAACATGAATTAAAAATAACTTTAAGTAGCAATTACAATTAACTATAAATTATCAATTTAAATTTTCCATCTAAAGTTTTACTTCAAGTAATGAAACAAGAGAAAATTCTTATCATGGGTGCCGGTGGGCAAATAGGTGTTGAACTTACATTAGCACTCAGAAACTTATATGGAAAAGATAATGTGATAGCTACTGACTTGAAAGAAGAGCCTCACCCTTTACTGGCCGGCCACGGTCCTTACTATACGCTCGACGCTATGGATAAGGATGCTACATTGGCATTGGTAAAGAAGGAAGGCATTACACAGATATACCTTTTAGCAGCCCTGCTTTCTGCTACCGGCGAAAAAATGCCGAAGAAAGCATGGGAGATAAATATGCAAAGCTTGCTGCAGGTATTGGATATTGGTGTGGAAGAAAAGCTGACCAAAATATACTGGCCAAGCTCAATAGCTGTATTTGGCCCTACTACACCAATGAAGGATACCCCTCAGGAAACAGTTGTTGAACCACGTACCGTTTATGGTATCAGTAAATATGCCGGCGAACTTTGGTGCCAGTATTACAACCAGCGCTACGGCCTGGATGTACGCAGCCTGCGCTACCCGGGTCTTATCAGCTGGAAATCGGAACCGGGTGGTGGTACTACCGACTACGCGGTAGAGATATACCACGAAGCATTGAAGAATGGCAAATACACCTGCTTCCTTTCGAAAGATACCTATTTGCCCATGATGTATATGGATGACGCCATCCGTGCCACCATCGAGCTGATGGAAGCACCGGTTGAGCAGATCAAAACACGCATGGCATACAATCTTTCAGCCATGAGTTTCTCACCCGAAGAAATAGCAGACGCTATTAAAAAACACATCCCCGAATTTAAAATAGATTACAATCCTGATTTCCGCCAGGCTATAGCCGATGGCTGGCCTAAGAGTATAAATGATGGTGCTGCCCGCAACGACTGGGCATGGGAGCCAAAGTTCGATCTAGATAAGATGACGGAAGACATGCTGGCCAACCTGAAGGCCAAGATGCAGGTAGCACAATAGTAAACCATGTAGTATGAAGCCAAAGCTGGTTGTATTATCGGGAGCAGGTATCAGTGCCGAAAGCGGTCTGAGAACATTCCGCGATAGCGATGGACTTTGGGAAGGTTACAACATAGAAGACGTAGCCACGCCACGCGCTTGGAAGCGTGATCCGCAGCTGGTGCTCGACTTCTACAACATGCGCCGCCGCAATGTGCTGGATGCTATACCTAACGCAGCCCACGCTATACTAGCCGAGTTGGAAGAACACTACGATGTACATATCATCACCCAGAACATAGACGACCTGCACGAAAGGGCAGGCTCTACCAAAGTGCTACACCTGCACGGTGAGATCTTCA
>CAMLFX010000024.1 GCA_946479435.1 uncultured Sphingobacteriales bacterium
ATGGCAGTATCGGCAGGAAGGCTCTCCTTTTCTACCAGGTATACCTCTTCCTTGCTATCGCTATTCATATGATACTCCCAGCAGTCTTCGCTGAGGTATTCGTACACGCTGTTGTGGGCCACAATTTCATGCCTTACAGCTACCAGCTCATTATGTGCACCGCTGCCAGCGCGCGCCAGTATCACATCGCTACCACTGGTGTTTTTCACCTTTATACTGTAGTGGCATTCGTCTCCTTCTTTTGGTTTGCACTGCATAGCGACAAAAGGGAAGGCAAGTAATATAAACAGGGCTTTTTTCATAAGGTTTACTGTTTCTTCTTGCTGGTGCTAAAACAAGAACAGTGCCATTTTTAACAATAGTACAAAACATGTACAATAGTGTTATTTTTATACCACAGTCAACTATTGTAGAAGCACATTATGAAATACCTTTTCTTACTCTGCATATTCCTGTTCAACACAACTCTGTATGCACAAAGTACCGGCCAGCACCTGAAAGGTAATGTGCAAGTGGTGATGAAAAATATGATGATGAAAAGCAGCCTGGGCGATACTATTCGCATGAAAACTACGCTGAAGTACGATGACAATAACAACCTGGCTGAAGAGATACACTATATGGATGATGGAAATGCCATAAACCATAAGGTGATATATACCTACAATACTGCCAACCTGCTGATGAACAAAACAAGGTATATGCAGGGCAACAATAACGACAATGGCATTATAGTGGATATATATACTTACGATGATAATAACAGGCTGATAAAAGAAAAGACCACTACCAGCAGGCGCAGCGACTCCATGATATACTGGTACATTAAAGCTAATGATGGCAATACATTGCGGTATAATATTTCAAGTTTATCGCCGGGCGACACTACCATTACCACCACCAATACAGATGGGAACATAACTGAAATACTGCATACGGGTACCCGCCAGAAATTCACTTACCAATACAACGAACATGGCGATGTAACCGAAGAAACCAGCATGGATAGTAAAACGGGTAAAATAAAAACACGCATAGTAAATGAATATAACCTGGAAGATATGCCCGTGACCATAAAAGAATATGATGGCAATGGTAAGTTGCTCGATGAATCGAGCAGCGCATATACCAATATGGATGACCATGGCAACTACCTGACAACTACCTGCCTGCGCAATGGCAAGCTGGCATATATTATTACCAGTGAGATTGTTTACAGGTAAAGAATATAAAATCCCTCACTCACGATACGATACCGTTCATTTGTATAAAGTACGATAACTACTATTGCCCGATACGCCTGCGTACCTCAGGAGCTACTTTAGTGCCAAACAGCTCAATAGAACGAAGCTGCTTGCTATGTTCTATATTGCCCGATATAGTTTGCGACAGGAAGCGTGTGTTTTTAAAAATGCCATAACCATATACCAGTTTTTCTATAATACGCTCGGGGCTGCCTACCAGCAATGAGCCTTGTGGCGAACGCATGTATTCGAACTGCTCTCTCGACATGGGCGACCAGCCACGTTCTTTACCTATACGGTTCATGATGCCTGAATATATTGGCCAGAATTCATCGCTTGCCTGTTGGTCGTCATCGGCCAGGTACATGTGCTGGTTGATGGATAGTTGCAGCTTGTTTACATCGTGCCCTGCTTCCTGCGCACTGCGCCTGTACAGGTTTACCAATGGCACAAACTGGCCAGGGTCGCCACCAAGAATAGCGATAGTAAGCGGCAGGTTCAATTTGCCTGCACGTACTACCGATGCAGGCGTACCTCCTACCGCTATCCAAATAGGCAGTTTATTTTGGTAAGGGCGGGGATATATGCCTTTATTATCAATGGATGCGCGCAACTTACCCTTCCATGTTAGCTTTTCGTGTTCGTTTATTTGCAGCAGCATGCTCAGCTTCTCTTCAAATAAAGCATCGTAATCGTTCAGGTCGTAGCCAAACAACGGAAATGATTCTATGAACGAACCACGGCCAGCCATTATTTCAGCACGGCCCCCGGAAATAAGATCGAGCGTAGCGAAATTTTGAAACGTGCGTACGGGATCGGCAGAACTAAGTACGGTTACCGCACTGGTAAGCCTTATATTTTTTGTTACCGCAGCTACTGCAGCCAGCATTACCTCAGGTGCCGATACCATATAGTCGGGACGGTGGTGCTCGCCCAGGGCATATACATCCAGCCCAATAGCATCGGCCAGCTTGCCTTCTTCTATTAGCTCTTGTGCACGTTTATATGCATTTGCAGCGTTACCTGCTGTATTATCGGGGGTTACTTCTCCAAAAGTGCTGATACCAAATTCCATAGTTCTGTTCTCTTAAAATAGTATGCAATATACCTCATTATGCAGCGTACAGCCGCTATACTGCAGGAAAGCGGCTTGCCTGTACACGGTCGTATTCCTTTACATAATCCGGGTTTTCAGTTTTCAGTAACCTATCCCAAAAACGGAAGTACAGCCCATAGTTGCCTTTGAACCTGCTATGGTGCAAGTTGTGATAAACGGAAGTATTCAATATTTCGAAGAGAATAGAGTGACGGAACCAGCGCGGCATTATTTCGTAGCCAAGGTGCCCATAAACATTTATCATAAAACCTATCAATACGAAAAGCGCCACGCCAAGCTCATTCATAGGCAGTATGAACACAATCAGAAAGAGTACGGCGCCTTCCGTCCATGCTTCAATAAAATGAAAAGAGTACGAAGCCCATGGCGATGGATTGGTTGACTTGTGGTGTACCAGGTGCGTGTATCGGAAAAGCTTTTTATGATGCAGCAGGCGGTGCATCCAATAAAAATAAGTATCGTGTATTATAAAGCTGAGCAATACACTTAACGGCAGCCACCACCATGCATATACGGTTGAAGTTTTATCGTAAATAAGGGTGTATTGCTTTAGTGGCGTGAACAAAACCATAACACCTATGAGCGCAAGTACTATAGCTGTTTGTAAAGAATACAATATCTCTTTTACAAAATCTTTATTTCCCGCCTGCCTTACCTGTATTTTAGACCTGGCATATTTGTTAGCGAAGAAAAAATAAACCAATAAAAATGGTAACCCCGCTACAACAAAATAGCGCACCAGGGTTATACTAAATAACAGACCAAAAGCCTCCGCTAACTTTTGCATGATATAAAATTAGCGAATACGGGCATTCGCATAAAAATTAAGCCAACACCTGTATATAAAATACCGTTAAATAACGGTGGTATGTATATGAATTATTATTTTACCTTCGATTCCGGATATCACCAGAGACTTAGTTTTACTTTTAAGAGAGACCATGTAAACGCCGGCCGGCAAGCCAGGATTTAGTGTATCAGCATTCTGCTATAATAACCCTTTCAAAAAAAAATTACCCCTAAAACTTTATAGCCAACAGGCTATGCTTGAGTTGCTGTAAGCAAGAAAAAAAAATTGCTATACGGCCAGGGGAAAGTTATGTTCCGTATAATTTGTTTTAAACCTCAAATAAACATTCACTTATGAAAAAGACAATGCTCCTCATTTTTGCCGCCGCCGCATTGTGCAGCAGCAAAGCAAAAGCCCAATTGAGTATGACATACTTCTACAAAGAAGAAATGTCGAGCCGTACGGTAGAACCAATACCCGGTACAGGCGAGTATGTAATGACTGAAACCCGCTATGACCCTTCAGGTGGTGGCGATAACAGTATACACTTTACCCGCTACAACCAAAGTGGCATCATAATGCCGGGCGCTGACGTTTACATTGACCAACCGGGCATTGACGACCGTAATATCGACATCAACTACATAGGGGGCGGCCAGCTGGTACTCACTACCTATTATAGCCCTTTAGGGTCGGGTCGTGTTTTTGTAAACAATATACTTGTTGATATCAATGGTAATGTTCTGGGCCCACAAAACATTATAGTTAGCAATGACCCTAATTACATCAACCTGTATGGTGCCGATGCTGTTTACGATCCTGTTTTCAATCAAATAGTAGTATGTGGTACTGCTACGCAACAGAGCTATTTCCCCGGTATTGGCAAACAAGCGTTTGTAGCTACTGTTGACCTGGCAATGAACCCAACCAACATGATGTTCTATGATAGTAATCCCGGAGTGTTTGGTAATGACTATGACATTGCTACAAAAATATCGCTGAACGCTTCTACTAACAGGTATTATGTTACCGGTTCGGTAAACGTGAACAAAGGCGGCAACCTGATGATGGGTATCAGGAACCAACTGATAGATCCGTTCACGCTGAACCCGGTATGGGATGTACCTATATCTTTCACCAATCTACAATCGGAAGAAAATGGTGTTGATATGGTTGAATCATCAGGTCCATTCGGCCAGCAATTCTGTACACTTGTCAACAGTACATCGGGAAATAAATGGTGGATGCTGCGCATAGATCCATTCACCGGTAATCCGCTTAATCCGTTCATCGAAACCATATTCAGCTATCAAGGTTATGGCCACAGCATTGCGCTTGGCAACAGCCCTAATGAAGTGGTAATAAGTGGTATGAAGTATAGGGCGCAAGGTGGTAGTTGCACTGCACAAGATGCAGAAGCCGACCCTTTCATGGCCACAGTGGATGTAAGCACTCCGTTAGGCACACTAACGAACCATGTTGAATACTATACGCAAATTGGCAATAATACTTATTGGGGCCTGGGCGATTTCTATCAGCCATCTTCGGGTATTTATCCAGTACCTGTTTATGCCAACCAGTTTGCTGACAGGGAAAATATGGGCACACCATATAGCGTAGTAACACCTATATTCAACAATTCTATTGCTACATTCCCGCTAAACACTAAATACCTGGATGTAGATCCTGTTACAAAAAATGGTTGTAAAGATCTTAATTGCTCATACGGTTTCGACTTCAACGATAACCCTGTAAGCATGACCCCTGGTTCTAACTATTATCCACCATTCGCACCTAAGACAACCGGTGAAACATCAAATCCATACAATTACTACAATCAATTTGATTGCTTCTCCGGCTACTTCAGGGGCGATAATGCTACAGGTGTAAACACCCTTAGCCAAAGTGAGATCAATGTGTATCCTAACCCTGCTACCGATAAACTATCGGTTGAGCTGAACAACAGCTACAGCAGCAAAAATGCGCAGATATCACTGTACGATATGGCCGGCAAGAAAATAGCTGTATTGTTCGATGGTACTGTAAACGTAAACACCGTTCAGCTAACATTACCAACAAATATAAGCACCGGCATATACATGCTGCAAATAACTGGAGCCGACAATAATACAATTACCAAACGTATAACTGTCAGCAAATAATTTCATCATAAAAGGTACTGTGCTGCAAAAAATGTATGCACAGTACCTTTTAAACCTTCTTTTCACCATACAATATCCTTCATTATGAAAAAGCAAATGTTGCTATTTCTTGCTGCTACGGCACTGTACAGCACATCAAAAGCACAAAGCATCGCGTACTTTTACCGCGAAACCATGACACAGTCAACCGTTGAACCCCGACCGGGGGCGGGTGAATACCTGATGACGGAAACACGTTATACCACACGGGGCACCGACGACAACAGCATACACTTTACACGCTACGACCAAACCGGGGGCATACTGGCCAATGCCGTGATAGACCAGCCTGATATAGACGACCGCAATGTTGACCTTACACACATTAGCGGCGACAAGTATTTGCTGACCACTTACCACAGAAACCTTTCAACCGGGATAGTGAATGTGAACAACATGATCATAGACCCCAATGGCGGGGTAGCTACGCAAATGCTGTTAACAAGCATTAACCCCAAGTACCCTAACCTGTACCCGCTGGATGCCACTTACGATGCCAAACGCAGGCAAATAGTGGTATGCGGTGTTGCATCGGAAGAGGCACGCAAGGTAGATGCGCCGAAAGTGGCTTTCGTAGCTACGCTTGACCTGAGTCTGGTACCTACCAACATGAGGTTTTATGATACCTATGATGGTACCGGTAGTACCCAGGACTATGATATGGCTAACCGAATAGTGCAAAACAGCACGGGCGCTTATTATATAACAGGATCGGAAAATGCGAAGAAGGATATAGGTACGGTAATGGCTATACGCAATATGCTGATAGACCCTGCAACACTGAACCCAATATGGACATACCCATTGGCTATAACCGATGGAAAATCGCAGGAGAATAGCGTGGACATGGTGGAAGCAGTAGGCGCAAGCGGTAAAAAAGAATTCTACACTCTTATAAACAGCACGCACGATAACAGCTGGTCCTTCATCCGTATAGATCCGGGTTCAGGCGCACCTACCGTAGGCGTAGCAGAATCGTACAAAAGCTATGTGGGCTATGGCTTTAATATAGCCATGGGCAATAAAAGCGACCAACTGGTAGTAAGCGGCATGAAATACCGCGGTAAAGACCGCGACTGCTACAGCCAGGACGAAGAAGCAACCCCTTTTATGGCTACCGTATATATAAGCACAGTAACAGCATCGCTGCTGAACCATGTTGAATACTTTACCAAAGTTGGCAACAACGCTTACTGGAGCACAGGCGAACTGTACCAGCCATCGCCGGGCTTTTATCCGCTACCTGTGTACCTTAATAACTTTGCCGACAGGGAAGCACCGGGCAAGCCATACAGCGTAGTAACGCCCCTGTACAACACCAGCTTTGCACTGAATACCAAATACCTGGACGTGGACCCAACCACTAAAAACGGTTGTGACGATGTTTATTGCAAATACGATGAGGAAAAATTTGAAATATACAGGCCTGAGAACGGGCTTGAACTACCTGACGCACCATGGAGAAGAAGGCGCCCCGCAGAAGTATCTGTAGTATTCGATTATTATGATAAAGTTGATTGCGCATCGGGCTACTACAGGGGAGAGAACGCTACAGGTGTAAACACCCTTAGCCAAAGCGGGATCAATGTATATCCTAATCCAGCTACCGATAAGCTATCTGTAGAGCTGAACAACAGCTACAGCAATAAAAATGTACAGATAGCACTGTACGATATGGCGGGCAAGAAAATAGCTGTATTGCATAACGGTATTGTAAATGTCAACACAGTACAACTGGCATTGCCAACAAATATAAGCACCGGCATATATATGCTGCAAATAACAGGTGCCGACAATAATACAATTACCAAACGTATAACTGTCAACAAATAATTTCGCACCACTAAAAACAAAAGGCTGCTATCTTACGATGGCGGCCTTTTTAATGCTTATTAGTAAGGTTCTTATTTGCTATACTCGCCACCCAGCCACTGCTTAAAGTCTGCAGATCTTTCAGAGCTTACTACGGGCTGCTCTTTTACAGCCGGCTTCAGCGTAATGATAACACGGGCTTTGCTGTATGTTTTCATTTCCTCTATCGATTTGATATTGATAAGATATTGCCTGTTGACACGAAAGAATTGCTCCGGGTCCAGCAAATGTTCCAGCGCATCCAGGTTATGGTCCATAGGGTATGTACGCCCTTCAAAAGTACGGGCATAGGTAGCCTTGTTTTCACTGTAGCAATATGCCAGCTCATCGACCGATAATGTTTTAAGGTGCTCTCCAAAACGTATTACAAACCGCTTTTTATACTCCTGCTGCTGCGTAGGCGCCAGGCTAAAACTTTCACCCTGCTCGCTAAACATTTGCTTATAGTCTTCCAGCTTGGCCATAACATCTTCCAGTTCTTCTTTTTTTACAGGCTTTAGTAAGTAGCCCATGCTGCTGGTCTTGAAGGCATCAATGGCGTATTGGTCGAAGGCGGTAGTAAATATTACCGGGCAGGTGAACTTCACCATTTTCAGCAGGTCGAAGGCCGAGCCATCGGCAAGGTGTATATCCAGGAAAATAATATCGGGCATAGGATTTTGCTCAAACCATTCTTTAGCGCTTTGTACGCTATCGTGGTGGGCAACTACCTGCGCACCGGGTATTGTTTCTTCAACCAGTTTGTGCAGCCGCTTGTATGCGGGCATTTCATCTTCTATTATTACTATATTCATAACAAAGGCAGTATTACAATATACTCGTTATTCTCCACACCGAAGTAGATAATCTTTTTAGATAACAGGCTGTAACGCTTACGTATATTCATTAAGCCCAGGCCGGCACCCCGCTCCTTGCTTATTTTGGGCAATATATGGTTGCGTACGGTTATCCATTCTTCGCTGGCGGTGATGTATATCGTTAATGGATCTTTAAGTGATACAATATTGTGTTTGATGGCATTTTCCACCAGTAGTTGCAGGGCAAGGGGCACTATCTTTTTTGTACGCATCAGGTGCGGCGGTATATCTGCCACCAGGGTAAGGGCTTTACCAAAACGCGTTTGCTGAATGTACATGTAGTTCTGCAATATCTCCCATTCTTCGGCAAGGGTTATCAGGTCGCGGTCGCGGTACGAAAGCATATTGCGATACAGGTCGGACAGGCGCGAGGTATAGGTCATCGCCGCATCGGTATCTTCATCTATCAGGTTGGTAAGCGTATTCAGGCTGTTGAACAGGAAATGCGGGTTCACCTGGCTTTTCAGGTGTTCATATTCAAACATCATCCGTTCGCGCTGCAATGAAGACAGTTTGCGTATGCTACGCTCGCGCAGGTGTATGTATGCATAAGCAATGCTTACCAGCAATGTTGCCACCAGGCATATAAACCATATTCTGCGCCAGAATGGTTTAGCTATAGTGAAGTGATACTGAGCTTCGCCCTTGTGGCTAAAAGCATCGTTGTGCGCGGCCTGCACGCGGAAGGTATATTCCCCATCGCCCAGTTGCGGAAAAGTGACAGACTCATCGCTGGTTACTATCCAGCTATCGCTGTAGCCATCCAGCTTGTAGCGGTAGTGCAATTTATCGGGGTTGGAGAAATTGATACCTTCAAAATTGAAACTGATATGGTTTTGCCCTGCACTAAAATCTTCCGTGCCAAAAGGTATTTTTTTAAAAAACACGCTAATTGCATCGATATGCACAAACGGGCGAATATCGAATCCTTTGTAAATATTCTTGAACTGTACCATACCCTTATCGCCCGGCAGGTACACATTGCCCGCTTTATCTTTAGCGTACAGCTTTAGCGTGTTCGATAAGCTATCGGTAAAAAAAGCAGGCAGCTTGTACTTGCGAAACTGTTCGCTTTGGGGGTACCATACATCTATGCCTTTATTGTTCACTACTATAAGCTGCCCGGTAGCGTTGGCAGCAATGGTGGATATATTGATATCCTGCAGGCCTTGCGCGGTGATGAACCTGTCCCATTTTTTATTATCGTCGTTGTATCGGTACAGTCCATCGCCCAGTGTACTGGCCCATATATTGCCCTGACCATCTTCCGTAACGGAATACACTACACGGCTATGCATACCCGAAGCACTATCCCATCGCTTGTAGTGGCCTTTATCGTACATACATATACCTGCGCCGTCGGTAGCCATCCATATACGGCCTTTACGATCGGGGTAAAGCTGGTACACATAGTCGCTGCCAATACCCGAATGCTTGTTGTGGTGCCTGATGAGTGTAACCTGCTGCGTATAGTAGCCGGGATAGGACAGCTCTTCCACACCATTTAGCCCCGATACCCAAATACAATCGTAAGTGCCGGTAATATCCAGCACACTTTCATTTGTCAATTGTGGTATGCCGGTAACATTTTTCAATCCTACCCTTTCATCGCGATACCAAAGCCCTTTACCCAATGTGCCTATCCATAACCTGTGCTGCCCGTCAATATACAGGCTGGTAATATCTGCCGGTAAAGTAAGCACCTGTTGCGGAGTACCATTGTTCAATAGCAGGCGGTATAATATTTTGCCTTGCGAGAACCACAGATCGCTGCCTGTATCGCAAACCATAGCCCTGACAGCACTCAACTTATAGGGCGCAGCTACAGGGTACACATCCATATATTCGGCAGGCACAAGGGTAAGTCCTTTATCTGTGGCGCACCACAAAATACCAGACCGGGCGCAAAGTATTTTCTTGAAATGTTTTCCTGCAAAAAAGTATGGCTTTATTGTAATATGGTCATCATCTATCAGGCGTGTTTCCAGCAAGTACCCTTCTTCAGTCACAACCCAGGTACGCTGGGCATCCATCGCAATAATATCGTTCACCTGCCCGTAGTTCCATGCCCTGTCGGTTTCAGGCACCCACACCTGGTGCGACTGTTGACAATAAAAAGCAAGGCCTCCCTGCTGCGTACCCAGCATGTATAGTGTTGAAGAAGGTATCGCCTCGGCTACGCGTACAATATTGTCAGGCAGGCCATCGGTAGTGGTAAAAGCCCTTACAGATATCTTTTTGTCGGCGATGTTTATTTCGTTGATCCCTTTATCGGTACTGGTAACTATACGGTTGCCCGGCAGCTCTGACACGGCGTACACAAAATTATCGGACAGGCCATTGCCTGTATTGCAAGACAAGGCCACGTTGTTTACCACAGCATATAAGCCATCGCCTTCTGTAGTTACCCATAAAATGTGGCTAGGCCCCGATGATATAGATGTGACGGGCGATGAAGGCCTTTCATTATTTATTTTAAATGGTTCGATATGCTGGCCTGCCACCGTAGCTAACGCGCCATTTTTATACCCTACCCATACGCGGCCATAAGAATAGCTGATGGCTGTGGCAGGTATCGACAAGCTGTCGCTTACCTGCAAAAAGCTGCGCCCGTTGAAACGGAAGACCCCTTCATCGGTAGCCAGCCAGATATAGCCCTGTGCATCTTCGGCCATATCATTTACCTGCACGGGCGTTTTCGCATCGTTGAGCCAAAAATCGATACTGATACCGGCTTGCGCACCCGCATATTGTGCGCAACACAGCAACACTAAAAAAAATATGGCACGCAAATAGCTCAAAATTGCAGCTGTGTTTTTATTGTTTAGGCGCTAACTGCGCATTTACCGATACATTGATATCGGGTGAAAGCTTATCGTACACTACCCTTGGTATTTTAATATTATAGTCGGCCAGGAGCACAATAAAATCCGACCTGACGGTTATCTTCTTCCCTGCTATCGTTACCCTTGCATTGATGATACGCTCGCGCTCCACACCATGTATTTTTAGTTTTCCTTTCGAACGTATGTTATATACACCATCCTTAGCCAGGTCTATATCTTCTATTATTTTACCTACGAATATAGCTTCGGGGTAGATGGATGTCTCCATATAGTTTTCATTAAAATGCTCGCGCTGCAAAGGGCTGTTGAAACCTATAAAGCTGACTATACCAATACGGAAAGCGAATGTCTTTTTGCTAACATCCAATTTGCCTTGCAGTTTATCGGAAGAAGCACGTATAAGCTCCTGCGGCGCATCAGAATGAAAGCTGACATGCCCTTTATGCACCTCGTAAATATTTTGCGCACCAACAGGCGCAGCACAGCACAAAGCCAACAGGCAAAACAACAAACGGATAAACATGCAGTAATAAAAGTAAAAAAACTATGGTATAACTGGTAGATTACCAATACGAAACAGGAATTTGAGCTTACGGACATGACAAAACATTAGCGAAATTCGTTTATCTTTAAAGCAGCCCACTATAATTATATCCTATGAAGCCTATCTGGTTATCCGTTATTTTATTCATTATTGGTTTTGGTGCTAAAGCGCAGAACCTGGTAACGAATGGTAGTTTTGAAACCTACACAACATGCCCGGTAGGCGTAGCTGAAATGTATAAGGTTAGCGGATGGTCGTCATATACAACTGTGGGGAGTCCAGATTATTTCAATAGTTGTGCAGGCAGCGGAGCAATTATTGGGGTACCAGCTAACCTTCAGGGCTCACAATCGCCTGCTGATGGGAATGCATATATCGGACTTGTTAATTATACCCCTTTAGCATCTTATTTACCTAACTACAGAGAGTATGTAGTAAGTTCAATATCTCCACTTACTATTAATAAACTGTATGAAATATCTTTGTCTGTTTCGCTGGCTGATGAGCACATTTATGCTACGGATGGCCTTGGGGCATTTTTTTTTGATAATGGGCAGGCTTCACGAACAGACACGTTCCTTTCTATTACACCGCAAGTATCCTTTTCCAGCTATGGAAATATCTCTGATAAAACCGGGTGGACAAGATTGACGGGATATATTTCTGCAGATTCAGCTTATGACAATATTGTGTTAGGTGGCTATTTAAATGATGCTCAAATAAGTTATAGTTCTACCAGTAGTGGTACCTACGCAATTTCTTATTATTATGTAGACAGCGTAGTAGTACAACTTGTGAAACGTTTGTATATTAATTACACCAACCAACACTTATGTGCTGGGGGCCCCATAAGTGTGCCCTTTACCATAAAAGGCCCAACAAGTTTCTTTAGTAGTAGCAATACTTTTACACTACAACTCTCCAATGCGAGTGGTAGCTTTTCCAGCCCGATAGATATTGGCACGCTTAGTTCCACCTCTGCAGGTACTATAACAGGGACCATACCTGTCACTACTGCAACAGGGACAGGCTACCGTATAAGAATTGTGTCTAGTTCAGGAGTAGACACATCCGCAGATAATGGCCTTAACATTACCATTTCTCAATACCCTAATATTACCGCCAGCAGCAATAGCCCGCTATGCGAGGGCAGCAGCACCCTCAACTTATCGGCCACAACTGTAACGGGCGCCAATTATGAATGGAACGGGCCTTCCAGCTTTTATAGCAACACTCAAAACCCGGTGATAACTCCTGTAGCCCCAACCCAATCGGGCGATTATATAGTAGCTGTAACGGATAATTATTGCACCAGTTATGATACCGTTTCCGTAGTGGTACACCCCGACCCAAATGCAACTATCACCAATAATAACATCGTATGCCCCGGCACTACTTTCCAACTGAACGCAACTGCTTTGGCAGGAAGTACTTTTAGTTGGACGGGCCCGGGTGGATTTACCAGCAATATTGCCAATCCATCGTGGCCCAATGCCACATACACAGATGCAGGAACATATATAGTAACGGCTACTAAAGATGGTTGCAGCAGTACTGCATCCATTGCTATGAATGTACAAATAACTACCGCAACACCTGTAGCCGGCAGCAATAGCCCTGTTTGTGAAGGTTTTCCACTGAACCTTACCGCTACCTGTGCAACACCAGGCGTTACTTACAACTGGACTGGCCCTTCAGGCTACACCAGCACGCAACAAAAACCTGCACAGGCTGCTACCATGAACCACAATGGAGATTTTATTGTACACGCTACTGTAAATGGTTGCGTATCGCTGCCCGATACGGTGAACGTACAAGTGTACCCCAAGCCTTACTTAGGCAACTACGCCAGCCCCAACGATACCGTATGCGAAGGCACGGTGGTGACCTTTGTTACCGTACCTATGAGCGGGGTTACCAATCCTACCTTCCAATGGTTTAAGAATAATGCGCCGGTAGCCGGTGCTACTAACCTTACATTGATAGCGCCTTATACTACCGGCGATACTTTCTACTGCCGCACTTACTGCCAAAACCAGTGTGGCGATAACCTGACCCTGTACAGCAACAAGGTAGGCATGACGGTGATGCCGATCATTACCGACTTATCAGTCACTCTTTCATCAGTACCTGCGCAAGCCTTACCCGGTAGCCCTGTAACATTTATGGCTACCGTGCTAGGTGGCGGATATAGTCCAACTTATCAGTGGAAGAAAAACGGAGTAGACATTAACAATGCTATTTATGCCATATACAGCGCCAATAACTTATCGCCGTACGACGAGATAGTTTGCTGCGTGGTAAGCAGCGACCCTTGTGCCATGCCTACCACCGCCTGCAGCGATGCCATGGTGATAAACTTCCCTACCACAGTTGGCGAGGTGACTAATAACAATGTATTTAGTTTGTACCCCAACCCTAACGACGGATCTTTCAAAGTGAAAGTACAAAAGTCAAAAGTCAAAAAAATAGAGGTAGTGAACGTAGCAGGGCAGGTGGTGTACCAAACCCAACCTGAAACCCCACAAGCTGAATACACTATCAGTTTACCACAACAACTACCGGCAGGCACCTATATGCTGCGTGTGTACGATGGTGTTGAATACTATCGCAAGAGCTTTACGGTAAACAAATAAGCGCGGCTTAACTATTTTAACAGCCAAAGCAATTTGCTTTGGCTGTATTGTTTTTACGCGCTACTCTTTCTTCTTCAGTTGCTCGTTATGCCATTGCACATAGGCGGCTTTTTGCCTTATACGGTAGTAGTACATAAATACCGATGTATCCATAAACTGCTCGGCATCGGCTATTTTGCCTTCGTTGTATTTCATCGATATATCCCAGAAGCTATCGTACCAGCCATCTACCTTATCGGCTACCGACTGGAGGGCTGTGGTTGCAGTGCGTTCAGGGCTTCCAGGCGCTGGCTGAAATAGTTCGTATTTGTCAAAGTAGCGGATAGCTCGCTCCATGCCGGTGTGTATGGTATGCCAATGCTTAAAAAAAAAGCGTACAGCTCCGGGTCGGGTGGTATATTCTGTGTAGCGTCGCCTTTGGCCATGGCTACTTTGCGGCGTGTGTGGTAGTCTTCAGTAGTATCCGGGTCTTCACCTTCAGCAAAGCAATAAATAGCGCCCATACGCAGGCCGCAATCTTCATCTACAGGGTAGCGCAGGCGGTATTTTATATTGTTAGCCAGTGTAGCAATATCGGTACGCAGCGTTTTTATATTCTTCTCATCGTTGCAGCGCTCCAGCATTTTGTCCATCATGGCGTCCAGCAGGTCTTTTGTAGCGCCTGCGCCTGCATATATATTTTGTGCGCCCGCCGCCACGTAACGGCTCAGGTGGTAGCCGGTGGCAATATCTTCCGGCATATAAAAGCGTGTATTGTGCACTTTACTGTAAAAAACTTCCTTGTACTTAGGGTTGTCAGCAAACATGATAAGATAGGATTTAGGTTATTTAAATAGCAAATATACAACTTTTATACTTATTTATACAATATCAATAATTTTTTACTTAAATAATTAATTGTCATTTTTATAGCTATTCCTTGCAACAGTTTTACCGTTTTACCCAGAAATACATGAGCACGCATAGCAGCAATGCTATGAGAGTGATGATGAGCGGAAAATACTTATCCCACCCTGCCCGGCGGCTGCTTTGCCTCACCTGGTTGTATATGCTTTGCTGCAAGGCATTATTGCTGCCAGCCAACAGCGCCAGGCGGTTGGCCACAGCTACCATATACCGGTGCTTCAGGTGGCGGGTAGCCGCCAGTATTTCGGTTGCCACAGCCTCGTTAATATGTGCATCTTCATTCTGCTGCAGTATGGCCATGTGGGCATCGCTCAGCAATAGCCATATATAGTCTTGCAGTGCGCTATGGCTCATGCGGTAGATATCTATAGCCTGCATGTGCCTGGCCAACCTGCGGCTTTCATCCAGTATCCATTGGGGGGTTATAATCTGCGTATCGCGCGTGCGGTTGCCCATGCCCATCAGCCACCTTTCCTCATCGTACTGCTTGCGGCGTGCTGGCGTGCCGAGTATATCATAGGCTTCTTTAATATCCAGGAAGCGCGTTGCCGCAAATGCGCCATTATTGGTATCGGGATGGTACATACGCGCCAGCCGCCTGTACGCAGTTTTCACCTCTTGCTGGGTGGCTGCGGGCTTTATCTCAAGCGTGCGGTAGTGGTCTTTAAGCGTAGTCATTTCAGGCATGGCTAAAGTAATAATAATACTGCAAGCGGCAGCGCAGGGCGCCTAAACCGCAAACAAAAATGCCCGCTACCTTATGGTAGCGGGCGAAAAGTATTTATCAAAAAAAGATAAGCCCCGGCTTATTTAATATTACAAGTGTAGCCGAAAGCCAAAGATGTATTGATACTTGTTTGATAGTTAAGGCATTTATCTTTAGCCTTATCTTTCTTCCACTCATTTACAGGATAGCTCTTTTTAATAGCACCATCAGTACCTGTGCATTCGCAAACATATTCTTTTTGGCAAGAAGCAAAGCCTAAACATAATACTGCAAGAATAAGTGTAAGTCTCATTTTATTATTTTGTTAAAATCAAGCGCAAAATAGGACATTCTTGCGACCTATAAAAGCATGGGGGTATTTTTTCAACCTTTCTATGACAAATTATGATTATTCTCTATCTTTATTCAGAGAGAGAATATTGTTAACGTTAACGTTTCAATTACCAGCTATTTAGTATTCGTTAACTAAAAGCCATATACAGGCAAAATGATTTAATGCTTATTTTAGCCCGTCCATTTACCTAAACTATGATAAAGTATGCTGATTTTGAAGAGGCTGTAGCTTCTGTGGTGGGTGATATTAGCAATTGGCGACATATATTACCGGCAGTACCCTATGCACACCGCAGGCGCTATATAATTACAATACAGGAAGGATTTGAGATGCCCGTAGCCTTTGACATGGTAATGGCCAGCCTTACATTGTATGAAGAGGACTACCTGAAATTTCTGGAAGAAGCCCTTGCTATTTATAAGCCCGAGCAATCATCGCAGCGCGGCTGATCTTTTTTTGAAATTCCCCGCCGTTTACAGAACCTTCCGCTAATCTTTTCCGTATGTAACAGGAAAAAAGATGGTGGCAGACCCCTGAGCGCCACGGAATATTAATATGTTGAGTTATAAAGAGTTTGAGGAAGCAGTGAGGCAGATAGTTACAGATAGCGGGCAATGGCAGCATATACTGGCTGCAATACCCCATACGCACCGCGCAAGATATATTAACACCCTGAAAGCAGGCTGGGATATGCCGGAAGCTTTCGATATAGTGCTGACCAGCACGCATATTGACGATGCCGCCTATGCTGCTATGCTGGCCAACCATGCCCGCAAGCCCAATACCGGCTAAAATTTAGCCTTTTACATAAGACGCCAGCTTTTCAAGCGAGGACAATGTGCCTTTTTCATTATCGGCGGGACTGATACCCGGTGGAATATTTTTAAATTCCATGGTTACTTTGGTGCCACGCGGTACTTCTTCCAGCGTTACTTCCATGATCATTTCGCCTTTAAAAGCGTTATTTTCAGTATCGAAAACCACTACTTCTACTATATTATGAGGCGGCACCAGGGTTATGAACCTGGCTGTGTACCTGTCTTCCCTGGCATTTGTTTTACCTTGTGCACCGGCACCGGCATCGGCAGCCGGGTAGTATAGCGACATGGTATAGCCGCCACCTTCACACAGATCGAAATCGTGCACCTTAGCCGTCATATCGCCGGGCGCCATCCAGGCAGCTAGCGCATCGGCACTGGTGAAAGCATGAAACAGTGTTTCGCAGCTGGTATTAATGATCTTTGAATTTTTAGTACTTTGTTCCATAGTAGTGATATTATTATTATTCCTTAATTATTAATACATTATGGGCACGCTTTTTATAATGTATTGTTCGCAATATGTTACCCGTTTATAACAATGACAGAACCTAATACATTTATTAGTTACCGCCAGTTTGAGGAAAAGGTAGCGAATTGCTTATCCTCATACGCTCATTTCAACAGCTACAGGCATGTATTACCATCTATACCCTGGCGCTACAGGCAACGCTTTATAGATACTTTGCGCGCAGGCTGTGATATACCATTGAGCTTCGATATTTTGCTGCCATCGCAAAAACTACCCCCCGGCAACTACATGCGTTATGTAAAATACGCCTCAAACAGGCCGGTAGTACCTGCACTACAATTTTCGTAAACAAGAAACCAATATAATACCTGCCCTATATCACCTTTCCAGGTGTGCACTATGAAAATATAACAAACCATAACAAGACCCGCCTGTTCGCAGGTGGGTTTGTTTCGTTAGTCCTCAGCAAGTGCCAGCATCTTTTCCACCGTATTCATATTGCGGCCTGTAGCGGGCAGCTTCAGTTGCTTTTCAACAAACATATTAGAGAACTGAGATTTGGGCGCAGTTTTATCTACCAGCGCATATACTTCCCTGCCCTTTACTTTAAACTGATCTACATCGTTGCTTTTAGCCTCCAGCTGCCCGGCTATTTCTTTAGCGGGTTCTTCGTTTAAAAAGCTGATGTACAGAGTATGGCCCGCAGGTATTTTTTTAAAGGGGTTGTTCTTCAGCACCGCCTTTAGTTCATCAACCGTTCGCAGCATCAGTTCAATATCGTTGCCTGTGTACTTTTTTAATGGCTTGCCAAGCTCCGCTGTTAGTTTAGCTACCTCGTGCTTTGCATCTAATATTACATTGCCACTTTGTATATACGTTTTCACATTGCTGATACCCGGCAGCGCCCAAAGCTTACGCAGGTCTTCCATACGTATTATATTGTGCCCGCTTACATTTATAGCACGCAAAAAAATTATATATCGTTGCATGGCAGCGCTTAATTTATGTGAAATTAATACTTACACTCCGGCAAATAAATATATCTTGCCGCACCCTGTTAGCAATCGTTAGTTGCATTGACATATAGCATTAAACCTATATTGCAATTAAAAACAATAATTAATATTTTGTGTAGGTAATTAAAATCAGGGGATTCATAATTTTTAGATGGGGGATAAGAACGTTTTGCTGTTGGGCTTCAACCCCGAAACGGCAAATGAAATAGCAATATTATTAACAGCTGCTGGCCTGCAAGCTTCCATACATGGCAGTGATACTACCAGCCAGGAGCGGAGCGACCTGTTTGTGGGCGCTGATATAATGCTGCTACCCGCCGGCAATACCAACGCCTGGCAAAGCCTGCAAGCTATGCCGCACATACCCAAAGTGGCCATTGCACTGAACCCCGGCGAGGGAAAACCCGAAACCGCGCAAGACCTGCTACCGCTGGAAGGCTGCACTCCCGCCCTGCTGGCCAAAACGCTGCAATACGCCGCTGCCCTTAAGTATAGCGAAAACGGCAAGAAGTATTTTTTTGACGACAGGCCGGGCGCACTGTATATATACGATAAAGAAGAGTACAAGATACTGGCCATGAATAACGATGCGCTGCGCCAGTACGGCTATACTGAGGAACAGCTGGATAACCTGACCGCCCTTGATCTACGGCCCGAAGAAGAAAGAGAAGCTTTTATAAAGCGCCAGGCCATGATACAGGATAACTTTTACGATGCGGGCGAATGGGTGCATAAGCGTAGCAATGGCGAACTGTTTCACGCGCATATATACGCGCAGGGCATGATGTTCAACGGGAAGCCGGCCACCATGATAAATGCCGTGGACGTGACCGAAAAAGTAATAGCCCGCCGCAGGAACGAAATGCTGCAGACAGAACTGCGCAGGCAAAAAGAACACCTGGACAGGATACTGGGCTCGATACCGGAAATTGTGTGGTCCCGCAGGGCCGATGACTATACGCTGGTATATATCAACAAAGCATGCGAGACCATATACGGCTACACCGCTGAAGAGCTGATAGGCACTCCCGGTGTACTACTGGATGGCATACACCCGGAAGACAAAGACGCCATGCAGTATATAATGGATACGATAAATACTACAGGCAAAGCAGTGCTGCAATATCGCATTGTAAGCCGCGATGGTACGGTAAAAACCTTGCACAACGAAGCCGTATTGGTAAAAGGGGATGAAACCCAGCCGGATATGGTAGTAGGCGTGGCCATAGACCTGACCGAACAGAAAGAACTGCAGCGCGCTATAGAGAAAGAGAAGAACCACCTGCGCTCTATTATCAATAACACGAAAGACATTATCTGGTCGATAAACAAAGACATGAAGATAATGGGGGGCAACTACGCTTTCTGGAGGCGAATAAAACAACTGACAGGTAAAGATTATATAGAAGAGATAAAGGCAGGCGACTACCCTACCGGCTTATTTGAAGAATGGCAAGACTATTTTAAACAAGGCTTTGAGCAGGGTGCTTTTACTATAGTGACGGAGGAAGAGCAGGATGGCAAAAAAATGATAGAAGAAGTAAGCTTTAGCCCGATAATAGAGCAAGACGGAGAAATAAGCGGCCTAAGCTGCATAGCGCACGATATAACCGACACCTACAACTATACCCGCGAAATACAGGCACAAAACAAACGCCTGAAAGAAATAGCACTATGGCAAAGCCACCAGGTGCGCGGGCCATTGGCAACTATTATGGGCTTAGTATTGCTGTTTGATAATAAAAACCCGAACAATACTATAAACGCAAAAATAATACGCGACATACAACAAGTAGCTGAAGACCTGGACGAGAACATCAGGAAAATATCGGATGTAGCAAGCGGCAAATAGATATTAGCTCACCTGGTATTCATCGCGCGCGGGGTAGTGCATATATTTCTTCCAGTCTATTGAAAACACTTTTTTCAGGTTGTCGATAATATGCTCCATGCTACCCATTTTATTTATGTATAAATTGGCGCCGCTGCGATATGTTTCTTCCACATATTTATCGGAAGAATAGGACGTATATATAATGACCGGCAAATTATCGTACTCCCTGTTTTTCCTTATTTCAAGAATGCAGGATAAGCCGTCTTTGCAAGGCATTTCAATATCTAAAAACAGTATATAAGGTATCTTTTGTTTTAGCAGTACAAAAAGCACTTCACCGTTTTCAGCATGGCGTATGGTGTGTGGTATTTTCGTTTTGTCCATTGCCCATTTAAAAATATCGACATCGTCCAAATCGTCTTCCGCTAATAAAATATCCTTCTCCTCACTTAAATAGTTCATGGCCTAACTCATTTAAATGTATGTAGTAATAAAAACCCTACCAGCCTTGGCATGGGGTAAAAAATGTTCAATTGTTGCCTTAAAGATCAGGCAAACAGCCTGTGTGAAACAAATAAAGTATATATGTATTGGTAAGCAGCTGGAATCTATAATAATTGATACTACAAATATCTTTCCTTAATAATATCTACATGATGCATTTCATGACCTGCTATCATGTATGCTAATGCACGCAAGCTAACGGGTGCGTTATTGCAGGCGGCAATATTGGTAAAGGCACCGGGCAGCATGCTATATAGCAATGTAAGCGAAGCCTTACGCACAGCCTCATACTCTTCCATAATACTTGCAATGGTTCTTTCATTGGCATGCGACGCAGGCACATAATCGTCCTGCTCAAAACCCGGCAGCGGTGTAGTATCACCACGGCCAATGCGCAGTGCGCGATAGGCAAATATGCGTTCAGTATCGGCAATATGTATCAGTACTTCTTTTATGGTCCATTTGCCGGGTGCGTAGCGGTACGCCAGTTGTTCATCGCTGAGTTTGACGGCCAGCGATAGCAGCATGTTCATATTGTTTTGCAGGTGCACCAATACCTGGCCGTCGTTAGGTACTTTATCGATATAGGTTATGGCATAGGGCGGGTATTCGCCTACAGGTGGCTTAGGTATCAGCATATAGAAGTGCAAATGGTACAATGTAAAAATAGGGAATAGCGCGCAAGCAGGGCGGTGTTATTTGCTTGCCCCTTCCAGCCGCAGCAGTTCAGCTTCGGCTTCTATGCAGTCTTCATCGCGTACATTATTATCGCGGCTGGCATTGCTCATAGCCGAACGTTTTTCCACACTCCACATCTTCTTTACATTGTCGCTGCGGCGTATATAGAAGAAATAAGTGTCGTCATGCATATCAACTGTCACTTCAGTATGCCCATTGTGTATTGTGTAAGAAAAGGGGTAAATCAACATCAGCGCGTCCATTAACATCATGTGGTTAAAGTTAGCAAGCATGTTTTTAAGACGCAAGGTGAAAAACACCCTTTTTATACTTACAGGCATTAACAAACATGTAACAAATGCAGCATATTATCCATATCTTTATTGAATAACGATAACAACCTTTTATGAGAAAAACCTGGTTGGTCCTGGCAACCCTATTTTCATTTCATACTGCCTTTGCACAGAACCTGATCTCTAACTGCAGTTTTGAAAATTATACTATCTGCCCTACGGTATATTCGCAAGTGCCTTACGCAACGGGTTGGTTCCCGCTGCATGGTGGCACGTCCGATCTTATTAATAGTTGCAACGGTGGCACCATAGTAGGTGTGCCTACCAATACCTTTGGAGTAGAAGATGCGGCACATGGGCAAGGATATGCCGGTGGCTATTCCTTCACTAATATATTAAGCAGCGGGCCCGGAAACGATTATAAAGAATATATCGCTACCACTATAGCGGCACTAACACCAGGTGTGCCTTATGAGCTGTCAATGTCGATAGCGCTGGGTGACCAATCGGGCTGGGGTACCGATGATATAGGCGCTATGTTTTTTGTAAGTACGCCTTCTTTTCCGTCTACCTATTATGGCTCACCGGTTACACTAAACCCCGGCATGCAGACGGTTAGCTACGCTTCTTACGGCGCTATAACCGATACCGCTAATTGGGTAAGGGTTACGCAAACATTTATACCCGATTCGGCCTATACCGTTATAGCCATTGGCAGCCTGCACGAAACTTATGCAATGGGCACCATTTCATCGGCAGGCGGCCCTTCAGGCTATTGTTATTATTATATCGATTCGGTAGTACTGCAGCAAGCCAATAAGATCAGCATCAATTTTACCACTGCCGATCTTTGTGCAGGCACCAACATAACCATACCCTATTCATTATACCCCGGCAGCACTTTCAATAGCGGCAATGTATTTACAGCGCAGTTATCGAACGCCACAGGTAGTTTTGCCTCGCCCACTATAATTGGTTCTGTCACCTCTACAGCGGCAGGCAATATAAGTGCCACCATACCGGCAAGCACAGCGGCAGGCACGGGCTACCGCGTGCGCGTGGTAAGCAGCAGCCCGGTAGATAGTTCTTTATCGAACACGGTTGCTATACGCATAACCCCGCCGCATACGGTAAGTGCAACTACCAATGCACCTGTATGCGAGGGCGACACTCTTTTCCTGAACTCAAGCGCATCGGTTACCGGTGTTACTTATGCATGGACGGGGCCCGCTAGCTTCAGCGACATCAACCAAAATACTTTTATAGCGCCTGCATCTACCGTACACAGCGGTAAATATGCTATAACCACTACACTCAATGCCTGCAAGGCCAGCGATACGCTGGATATATTGGTAAAGCCCGTACCGGTACTTATGCCTACCAGCAATAGCCCCGTATGTCCCGGCACCACTATGCAACTGAATGTTACCAGCACATTGCCAGGCACCAGCTTTAGCTGGGTAGGCCCTAACAGCTTTGCCAGTACCATGCAAAACCCTGTGCGCACGCCTACCACCTATGCCGACCAGGGTGTATATACCGTATTTGGCGAAAAAGACGGTTGCCACGCAGAGGCCAACATATCGGTAAACGTACAAATAACCACGGCTACACCAGTAGCCGCTAACAACGGACCGCTATGCATGGGTGCAGCACTGAACCTTACCGCTACCTGCGCCACACCCGGCGTAAGCTATATATGGACGGGCCCCAACAACTTTAACAGCACGCAGCAAAACCCGGTCATCAATCCATCGGCAGTAATAAACGATGGCAACTACATTGTAAAAGCCGTGGTGAACGGTTGCTATTCGCTGCCCGATACTACAGATGCTGTGATATACGCCGACCCATATCTTGGCAACTATGCAAGCCCTAACGATACCGTATGCGAAGGAACGGTAGTAACATTTGTTACCGTACCTATGAATGGTGTTATCAACCCAACTTTCCAATGGTTTAAAAACGGGGTGGCCGTACCGGGCGAAACGAACCTCAGGTTTGTATCTTCTTACGCCACCGGCGATACTTTTTATTGCCGTACTTATTGCCAGAATAACTGCGGGGATAACCTGACACTCTACAGCAATAAAGTAGGCATGACCGTACTGCCCATAGTGAATGATCTTTCGGCAACAATATCTTCCCTGCCCGCACAGGCTATACCGGGGCAGCCTGTTACCTTCCGTGCTACCGTGGTAAGTGGCGGCTACGACCCGCAATACCAATGGCAGAAAAACGGGCAGGATGTATGGAGCGCTATCTACGCTATATGGAGTACTGATAAACTGGCGCCCTACGATAAGATAAATTGCATAGTAACCACCAGCGACCCTTGCGCTAATGTAAAAACCGTTAGCAGCGATACCGTAGAGGTGAACTTTGCTACCGGTGTGGGCGGACTAGCTAACGATGACGTATTTAGCTTATACCCCAACCCGAACGATGGATCTTTCAAGATGAAAATTCAAAATTCAAAGGTCAAAAAAATAGAGGTAGTGAACGTAGCAGGGCAGGTGGTGTACCAAACCCAACCTGAAACCCCACAAGCTGAATACACTATCAGTTTACCACAACAACTACCGGCAGGCACCTATATGCTGCGCCTGTACGATGGCGTGCAATATTACCGTAAGAGCTTTACAGTAGCCAGGTAGTAAACAGTTATAAGAAACGAACAGAAGGGTAAGCACGTAGGTGTTTACCCTTTTTCTTTAACAAATAGCTATAAGGTTTGGCACGGGGGTTGCAAGTACATTTGTAATATGAATAAGGTATGGGGAATAATGGTGGGACTGATATGCCTGGCGGCCACCGCCAGTGCACAGGGTGATACGGTACTAATGGTAAAGCTGCCCAATGTGAATGTAAAGGGCGAGCGCCAATGGGACAATAACCACGACCGGTACCAGTACAACCAAACCAGGTATTATATAACTACAATACTGCCTTACCTCAATGCAGCCACAAAGGTTTTTCATGATATAGACGAGAAGATAAGCGAGCCGGGCATAAGCAAAAGGGCGCGCAAAGATTATATCAGCACGAAGGAAGATGAAATGCGGGGCAAGTTTGAAGATGAGGTGAAAGAACTGAACACCACACAAGGTGTACTGCTGATAAAACTAATAGCACGCCAAACAGGTGTAAACATATACAGCATATTGCAGGAGTTTAAAAACCCGCTGACAGCCATACGCTGGCAGGCATGGGCAAAAGTGAATGGCCACAACCTGAATAAAAGGTACGACCCTATTGAAGAGCCAATGCTGGAACATATTATGGAAAGCCTGGGCTACCCGCTGCCGCCTTATTATGGCATACACAACGGCGATGAAGCAGCGATGAATATACAGTAACTATCAGTCTGCCATTTAGTGCGGCAGCCTCGGGGTAAGCATAAGAAGTAAGGAACTACCATTGTACTATCCTGCATTATTTCTTACCCAACTTCATAAAGTACTTTTCAAGATAAGTGTAAACAAAATAACTGGCTACCAAAGTAATGGGAATACAAACAGCCATTGCTACAATACCATTAGTGATTTTAGCATGCTTTAGTAAAAAAGTACAAACAGTGTAAACCAATGGATGAAGTAGGTAAACAGAATAACTGGCCTCACCCAAAAAAGTAAGGGGCTTATGTATGATATTAGGAAGCAGGTAGGTTATTTTATAAAAACCAAAGCAGATCAATAAACAGCAGATTGTAAACACTATTCTATTAATACCTGTAACTAATACAATTGCATCTCCCGAACCAGGGTAAAATACGAAGGTTAATAATCCTATTAACAGCAATGAAAAAGCCATTGCATTGCCTGTTTCTTTATCTCTAAAGAAATATCCGAGTAGGAAACCACTTAAGAACAAAGCCACTTGGTTAAGTGGATTCACATAATTTCTCCACTGTTGTGTAATGGGAACTGATGGATTTAAAATTTTGAAAGCGAAGTATAAGTAAATACCGAAAATTACTGCACTCAAAATACCGAAAAGTATTTTGGAAGATTTTGCGAACAGTATGAAAAAAGGAAAAAATAAATAGAATACAAGTTCATTGCCTATTGACCAAACGCCAGTTGAGAAATAAGAGTCCCAACTGACAAGGCCAAATAACCCAGTAAGATTTAAAAATAATTTTGTGAAATCTGGGAGATGTCTTGAAATTGCTATAGAGCAAAATGTAACAAACCATAGCAAAGGAAAAATTCTAAAAAATCGTTTTTTAGCAAATTTACCGACCTGAAGATTTTGTGGTGTCAGTTTATCATAATACACATAAAATAAAGTAAGTCCACTTAATACATAAAATATTGATACTCCATAAACTCCAACTCTGCCTAAAAAAGTTTCCGCAGAAGACTTTCCAAATGACCACATTGAGTAATGATAAATCATGATGCCAAATGCAGCCAAACCCCTCAGATAATCAAGATTATGTAATCTTTTCATATTAAAATTTGCGCAAACATAATATAAGCTAACAGAATTAAGAAATTAATGCATCATATTCAATTAATAATTCAGCGAACTTTCTTGCTAATGCATTTTTGTTTTTATGGTATTGCTTCATATCAATTTCATTATTAATGAAACAAATTTCAGGCAATATACTAATGCCCGCATGAGTATGTAAAATACCTAAGCGCCCCCTGTGCGATTGTGCTTCTGTCTTTACGCCACGGTTGATTATACCTAATATGGTGGCTATAGCATTAGATATATCAACAGCGATAGCTTTTTCCACATGGCTATACTCATTCTTAATAATAGCCTCGGCACCTGTGGCCAGGCGTGCTGATGAATTGAAATGCAATTCGCAAACCACGCTGCCGCTACCGGGTTTTATACGTGCTACATAAGCTAGCAAGGTTTCATCATCTTTATCGGTAATAAAATTAGCCTGTAGCCCTGTAAGCTCAGCAATAATAAGGTCGCGCAGTTCTATGGTAAGATCGGCTTCTTTAATATTGCCGCAAGTAGCGCCGGGGTCTGCGCCTGCAAGCCGTTTGTTGTGCCCGGCTGATAGATAGATCATGATAAATGGGTTTATGGTATTAAAGCCATGTACGAATGGCTATGTAAATAGCTATAATGCCTATACAAATTAGAGCAGCCAGCCTCCATAGTTTCATTGCACGGGTTTCGCCGGCCAGCTTATTGCTCATATTGGTTAGCTCAGCTTGCAGGGCTTGTTCCAACGCTTTGTTGCGCGCCTGCACAAACTTGTTGCGTACCAGGGTATCGGTAGTATGCAGGGTATGGTAGATATGCTTGTACAGGGTATGCGATACTGTATCTGTTTGAAGAAAAGTATCGCTAACAATTATTGTATCGCCTCTCAGCAATACCTCGTTAGCAAAAACACTATCGGGCGTTGTATATAAACTGCCGCAGGCTTTTGCTACCACCTGCGGATAGAAGCCCTGCGCCTTCCACACCTGCCGGGTAGCTTTATTTGCAGTATAGCAGGAAGCCAGCAGTAATGGCAGCAATAAAACAAGGAAACTGCGCATGTTATTTATTTTTTCTTTCAAAACTGTACAAGGAGGTTTCTTCAATGCCAAACATCTTTGAGAGGCCGTAAGCCAGGGGATCGATAACCACCTTCAGGAAGAGCGTTATTTCATACTTCTGTGCTTCGGGTACAACATTGGTTGCTGCCAGCCAACTGATGGTGATGGTAGTGAGCAGAAAAATGATGCGGAATATCCATTTAGCCCACAGAGGGGTTTTGTTGCCTATCTGCGACAGGCCGAACTTTGTTGTTTCCATAGTGTAGGGTATTTATAATTATTATTTTATTAGCAGGCTGTAACGCTTATCCAGCGCCATTTGTACTTTTATATCGCGTATATCCATATCCAGTTTATCTTGCCTGGCTTTAAGGTCTTTAGTGGCAATATCCAGTTGCTGTATCTGTATGCTATTGATCTTTGTTTGCGTATCGTTTTGCCTTATTTCGGTCAGCACCCTGTTTACTTGTGTCAGGAAAAACAGGGCTACGGCTATGAATGAGGTGACAATGGTCCATAATACCTTCCAGGTTACACCCCTTATCTCTTTTTGCTCAATACTTCTTATTCCCGGTGTCATGGCTGGTAAATTTGATAACGGTTATTTTGATTGTTGTGCAGACTGATGCGCTGAGCTTCAGTAAGTTCGTGGGCGTACAGAATAAATTCATAGATATTCCCCTTCATGCGCACATTGTTACTACCGTTAGAACCAAGAGAAAAAGAAGTTGGTGCATTGCCAGCTGAAGGAATATCGCTGTTTGTGTTATTCGTTACAGCTGTACTTCCATTTACAAACAATCTACTTTTGTTTATTGTAGCCTGATTAATATTCAAAAAACTAAAAATCACACTTTTAGCATCTGCACTTGAGCCACTATTATTATATTTATTTGAAACAACAAGTTGACCGCTTGTGCCATTCGTAACTTGAGCGATAATCAAATTTGTAGCACTTTGCGCACTTCTATTATCATACGATAAACTAATCCCTCTCAATGCAGTAGTTCCTGAATTATTACCATATAATCCATAAACACTTGAGGTCGTGACCAAGGTTGGCTTAAACACTACATTAGCCGTACTATTACTATCACCGCTATGTAAAAAATTGAATAATCCTGGACTATTATTATTCGTATTCATGTAGCTGGTGCCATTATATTCCGCAAATATTTCCCTGTTTATTTTCCTGAACCTTACACCTTGTGGTATAGTGACACTCTGAAAATAAGCTGTAGAGAATTCGCCCTGATTATACCACCTCGATATATAGCAGGTATCTTTCCACTTCCAGTCGTTAACTAAAAATGTATCCAGCTCGCCAAGAGGAGTGAACCCGACATCAATAAACGAGTTGGCATCTGCAAGGCTGGTAAGGCGGCATGCATAGCCATTATAGTCTGCCCGAAGCTTCCTGAACGAAACGGCCAGTATAGGCTTACCAATCGTATCTAAAGGATAATAGCGGGGCACAAGCCCATCTACCCAAACGCTTTCTACCCTTGCTATAAACCTGTCGGAAGCGGTAACCTTTTTTGTTTTGAATTTGAAGCCACCACCTGGTAACATAGAAAAAGAAGTATCATCCATATACTTACCTGCCGTATTATCAAATACGCTGATAAGCTTATTTTTCATCGAAGTATCAGCATAAGTACTATCCGTTGCAAACTTCGCCAGGCGAAGATCATAGAAGAAGGTTTCAGTAGCATTTTTCCAGTAGCCGTTGCTGGTGTATTGCAGCGTAGTTGTGGATGGGTTCATTCTTACACTACCGAAATAAGGATTGAAATAATTATTAGGGTTATTACTAACTGGTACTTTTACCGCAGTTGAATACACCGACAAAGCGCTTTTACCTTTCAGTATAAAATCGGCACCAATACCTGTATCGCCCACATTTGTTTTAAAGCCAAGCCCTGTTGCACCATTATCGCCGGGCATATTCATGCTCTCATACATCGATGCGAAACTTTTATTTACACCACGCGAAAAAAAGTAAGGGCTCCATTCTGTATTATCGTTACCTGTAGTGCCGGATAAACTACCAATGAACAAACCTGCGCTATCGGTTGTCATGCGCGGGCTGTATAATTTTATCGACCACCGGTTATTCGGCGAAGCCGATGTGGTGCCTACATACCTGTTAACCACTGAAAGCATGCTATACACCAGCCCTGTATTAACCGGATTTAAATATTGCATAGGATACACCTTACACATCAGGTCCTGGTAACCCGCAGAGCCGCCCCGCGTTTTAGTGTACATTACCACCAGCTTATTCAATTCCTTAGCAAAATATATTACCGGCTCATTCAACACATCTGTACCTAAGGTATGATCCACTACATCGCTAACGGTAAAATAATCTCCATCGCTCGATACTGCCATATCGATAAACACACGGTTTGTTGTATGCCCCAGGTAGCGCATAAAAGTGGCATAGGTCAGTTTTGTATCTTCTGAATACGCCAAATACGACATAGCATTTTGTGTTGGCAAAATGGCAAATACTCTTGAAGGGTTTGCAAAGGCAGTATCGGCTGTGCCAAACATTACCTTTCTCAACTCGCCGGATGCCTTTGACCTGAAGTAAAAAGTATAGCCTTGCTCCGGCCTGAAATAAATGCCGGGTTCGTTTACATTATCAGGGCTATCGCGTACAACTAAAGGGGTGGCCTGCCATGTTTCACCATAGTCGTAAGATTTAGCCAGCGAAGAATAATACAACGAACTATTGCTGGAGCCTGGGCCCGATACCAGGTAGTCGTAAGGCGCCAGCCAGTAGCCGTTGCCCATATCAAATATCCTGCTGCCACAAACTGATAAGCGGTTATTTTGATTCAGTACAATTTCGGGAGCTGTCCAGCCACCACCGCTGGCAGGCAATTTCGATTTGCATAAAGCGGTTCTTAAACTATCCGGTTGCTGGCTCAGCCAACCTGTAAATATTAATATAAGATCTCCGTTAGGCTGCACCTTCACGTTGGGATTAAGCCCGCTCAGCAACCACGATGGTTTTGTAAGAATAAGTTGCGGCTGCGTAAAGCTGACAAAATCTTTTGTAGTGATCATCGCAATAGCAGCATCAGACACATCAGATGGCGAAGTAAAAAAGTAGTTGAAAAATATTTTATAAACGCCATCGTGATAAATAACCTGGGCCATATCGTTTCGTCTGTTGGCATCGGTAGCCAAAGCAGCTGTTGATATCTTCGCACTCAGCTCTCCTTTTGTAGCCAACTTATGTATTGTATCCCTATCATTCAACTGCTTTATTTTATCAACTCCATTGATAGAGTATAATGAGCTATCTGCATAATTATGAAAGTAGGTGCCTGTTTTACCGTTTATATTACTCACATTGCCCCGAGGTAATAACACTCCCTTTTTCGAGCTATCTGTGCCTACTTCTAAATAAGCCGATGAATCAGCAAATTTCCTTTCTCCACTGCCCACGGATAGTGAACCACTGATGTAATATTTGTTTGTCAGTACACCTGTTTGCCCATAGCTTGTATAACCAATAAGCAATAATAGCAGGATAAGTAAATTCTTCATGAGTGTATCTATTTAAAATATAACAGGGTTATGTTTTGTCCTTCTTGTAGCGGTGTATTGAATGTGATGGCACCTGCTGGGGCATTGAATGTGTATTCATAATCGCCTGCACCTTCCTGTAGTATAGCACCTTCAATAAACACCACTACTTGTGTGGCGTTTACCAGGTCGAGGTAGGTAGCGATGGTTTGCCCTTCGGTGGCAACAAACTGTTTTCTGCCAACCTTAGGTATAATACCACCATTGGTTTCTTCATCACTGCATACACCCAGTAATGGTATGGTTACCATACTATAGTAGGTATCGTTGAGAATCGATGCATCGGGCTTATACAGCCTGAAGGTGTAGGTGTAGCTTTCATTCAGTCTGGCAGGCACTACAATAGATTGGCCTGCCGTGCATATAAATTGCACATACTGGTAAGCGCCATTGAAGCTGCTCATAAATGCCCATGTACCTGTTGTATCGGCTGTTATGGGTAATATCACGGCTTCTTCGGTTACAGGCACTTCACCCAGGCCGGTATAGTGATTCATACAATTCATGGTGGTTAATTTTGACAAGGGTTAGTAATACAGTTACCGGGTATGAACATCTTCGATACACGCAGCGTAAGCCTGACAATCGTCTCATTCTTCAAGCGCTGCAATGCAGCCTGCATATCATCAGTTTTCATCTTCGGCATTTCTTCCAGCAATACCTGTTCGCGATTGGCAACGCTACTTACAGGTTGCACATTCATATCTTCATACATCATACAGGTATTACGCATTAATTCTATCAACCTGTATGCATCTGCATGTTGCACAACGGCTACTAATTGCACCAGTTGCGTATCGAGAAACGACAAGCGTTGTGCATTGCTATCTGTTAAGCGTTCTGCAGGTATTGCTTCGTAAGTAATAACGGGCTCATTGCGCAGGTAGAAATAGTTACTTATTTTATCATTCGGCAAAATGATCTTTCGCTCACTGCCTTGTGCATGATATATCGCGTGACTGGTTTCATCTCTATGTACATTTGCATAGCCATCATGAAAGAAGGTATTCTTAGTCATAATGAAACAAGCCAGTTGCTCAAAGTCGTTGCTTTGCATAGTGTGATAGGTTTATCGGTTCTTAAATATTTTGGCACTCAACTTAGCAGGCTTATTGTGCTTCACAGCTTTCTTTACATAAGTCTTCGTCACGGTTTCCTTCACGTATTTATCTTTCAGCTGCTGTAGCAATGCCTGGTACTCCTGCATATCCATACTCATCTTTGTTTCATTTTATTCAGCAGGTACAGGCTCAGATTGGTACCAGTGCTTATGTAAACGAGATACCAAATGATATTGATGGTACAAGTCGTTATCCAGTTGTTCACTTCATCGGTGAGCCAATAATGGATAACGCTATTCATAAACAGCACATAGCACCAGAAACAAACAAACGTTACCGCATGGCTAAAACACAATTCGCAATAGCCACCTGCTTTCACTAAAAACATCTTGCCTTTCCTATCCCATTTTTGCAGTTTCTTTTGCCAGCCAAGCAGGCTATCCAGCCACTGGCCTTGCTGTATGCTGATAAATAATATCTTCGCTAAACATGCATTCGCTATCAGCCCAACTATCGTGTACAATAAAAAAGCTATCATAAGTTTACTACCCATTTAGCGCCATTGCATACCAGGCAATCGTCTTTGAAAGCCTTTAGCAGCGATGGCATCGCGTTCATAAATATTTTCCATTTCTCACGGTACTGGTTCTCTACATCGGTGAGGTACTGCTGTGTTTCTTCACGGCCATACACTACCCAGTTGTTCAGGCGGTTGGTGCGCAAGTGTTCTTCCAGCAAAAGCACACGTGCTTTCAGCCAAACTATTTCGCCTATATATGTTTTGCTGAGGTCGGCTAATAGCTGTTCATAATCGCATTCGCAGCTAAACTCCAGCCCTATACCAAAGCCTTCCTTACCACTTATTTCTTTATCGCCATACCAGCCTTTAGTGTAGCCACAGTCGTTAGGCATGGTACCGTTGCAACCTGTAAAGCAGGTGAGATAGGCGCTACCAACGGGCACGGCTGTACCATCCAGCAACACACGTGCAAATGTGCCTTTCACTTCATACGCTATATTGAACGTATTTACCTCATTAGCCTTCAGGTCTATATGGTAGGTCGATACAGTGCCACCTGCATAGTCGTCGTATATCTTCAGCACTGCCTGTTCTTTATCAGCCAGGGGATATATTTTCACGGTATGTATCTTCAGCTTGCGCAACGCACCTTTTATACGGCTGTTCTTATACAGGGTTAGTCCACGCTCCTGCGCCTCCGCCGGGAATGTTATCGATGGCTTAAATTCCCCGGTCGTGTATCGTTTGGCAGTAAGGTTGGGGATGATGTGGTTAGCAGCCAGTGCACTCATCATATCATTACGCACCAGTATGGTTGCCTGCTGCACTTTAGCCTTAGCCAGTTCCATCCCTGTCACATATTCCTCGTTAGCGATATTCGCCAGGTTCAGTATCGATATCTCCGGGGCATCCATCAGATCGAGGCCGCTGAGCGACACCGGCTGATCGTTACACCTTGCATCGCGTATCGAAATAATATTGCTTAGTTGGTTCATAACAATTATTAGTTAATTCGTATTTTAAGAGTGAAAGCATCCCCGCGCTACCAATAGATGCGGGGATGACTTTCGTGGAGATAGGAAAACTAAGGGGTTGCAGTGAAGGAAATATTGGTAGCATCGTTTATCTGTCCGCTTAGTGCACTATAGCCTGTGTAGCGCAGGTTGGTACCGCTAACGCTAAACACATAACCATTCACACTGTCGTTGAACAGATCTTTCAGTTCCGTAATATTGGCAACAGTCAGGTTGGGGTAAGTTGTTTGCCCTGCCAGTTCCAGCTTGGTAACATATAGCGGATAAGTAACCACGCCATTCGTATCCCAGTCGTAGGTATCACTCACTCCAGGCTCCAGCGGGTCGCCGCCTACAGGGCATTCATACTGCACTGGTGCGCAGGTAGTAAAATGATAGATACCATTTACGCCGGGTATATTGCATACTGTTGGTGGCAGGAAGAAGATATCCCATTCCAGTTTCCATTGGAAGGTCCAGCGGTAGTTACATTTATCGTAGTTCACGTTCAGGTCCCAAAGCAAACCTGTTGCAGGGTCAGCAAGTGTACCTTCTATGTAGTCAGTACCGCCGCGTTGGTATATCGCATCTATAGCATCTATATTTTGCAGGTCGGTTGCGAAGATGCCTGCGTTGCGGTTGAAGCTGACGAACTTCAGCATTTGCGGATCGAAGGTTACAATATGCTCCGTAGTATCATCGCCAAAGGCATCGTTCACCAGGCTATCGTAGTAGGCGTTCGAGCGGCCCATGCGGCTTATATTCGCACCGTTATCATTCAAGCCACCTACTTCTACTGCCTTACGCCAGTGGAATACATCGGTACCGCCAACAATGAAAGGATCGGTAAAACCACTGTCGCGATAGATGCGTTCAATTTCCCAAAGGCCCATCGGGTTGATGCTGCCATTTGTTTTATCGAGAAAAGGCAACATACGTTTCTGTGTGCCATCGGGCAACAGCCCGGTATTAGCAGTAAGCAATGCAGCCACTTCTACCGCCAGCTTGCGGCGCACGGCAGGTAATGCTGCATTGATGGCAGCCTTAGCATGATCGCTGAAGGTGTATGCGCCATCTACATAGCGTATATCATCGCGGTTCAGCTGGTACACAGCCGATGCTGTTTTCTTGCTTATTTCGAAGAACACTTGTTTAGGGGCAACTACTGTACCCGCGTTACAAATATTCTCTTCGCCCGTACCTTCATCGGTACACACCGGTGCGTAGTAGTTTATCTTCAGCTGGCGCTTCTTGCCTTCTTCGGCTTGCAGGTCGGTTTCTATAATCGTAGTATTGAATTCGCGGGCGGCCAGCACGGCTGCAAGCACCTCGTAGGGCCTGCCCTGTTGCGCATATTGCAGTACGCTCTTCTGCGTCGACTGCATAGCATTTTTAAAGCTCATGGCTCTTGTATTAATTAGGTTGAAACAATCTTGTTTGGAGAAAACATTACCGCTTGCAGGCGCGGAAACATGCCTGGTGAAAATGTAGTTTTAGAACAGAACTACAAACTGTGGTTAACAATTAGCTGATTAGCAAATGTGATAATTAGCTAATTATTCTCTCAATTAATGTGAATGTTTTCATTAGCCATTTTACTAATCATCACATCAGATAATATACTCTTAACTAGTGTGTCTGCTTTCATTAGCTAATTTGCTAATTATCACATCATCACATCAGCTAATTATCTTCCGCCCACGCCACAATGGCTTCCATTGCGCTTGCGGAGTTGGTATTGGCTATTGGCACTGCACCTGTAGCATATTGCCCCTGTTGCCCTGCCAGTACATCAGCGGGTTTTATATGCCTTGTGTCCGATACCAGTATGCCTGCCTTCGCAGCCCAAAGCTGCGCGAAAGTTTCATCGGTAAGTGGCTCATTCTTTTCGTTGAGCACAGGCTTACCATCTTTATAAAATTCCAGTTGTGCTTTTTCTTCGTTGTATTGCAGTTCATAAGCAGCAGCCATTTTATAGCGCAGCATATCGGCCTGCTCTTGCAGGTCGCCACCTTTTCGAGGCATGTTTTGCAACAGTTGCGCGCAGCGTGCGGCTATATCTCTTTGCGTGTATTTATTGCGCTCTGCAATTAGCTGTTGTTCGTAACTATCTTTCAGTTGCTGCATGGCCTCATTGCCTTGCTGCAATTGCGCGTTCCATTCCTGTTCTTTCGTTTCCTGTGCCTGTGTGTGCAGTGCATCTATTGCAGTCTTACATTTAGCCAGTACTTGTTCTATGCTCATATCCTCCAGCTCGCGCTTGTGTACATTGAATACCCTTTGCGCGGCGCTGCGTAAGGCACCTAAATATCTGCCTGTGAACCCTGCTTCCAGTGCAGGCTTTACCTGCTCTGTAAGCGATGGGCGTACCGCTTCTTCCAGGGCTTCTATTATCTGGTTGCCAATAGTGGTGACATCTGTATTGCTATCGGCTTCATATTCATCGCCCACAACTACCACACCGCCCGGTAGTGCGGAAAACAATTTGTTCGCTTGCTCTATGGAGATCTTCATGTTGATAGGATTTGTAGGTGTTAACTATTTCAGTTTTTTTTTAACGCGAAACTTCGTTTCATCGCTGTAAAATTTCTTGTAACTCTTTTCAGCGTAAAAGAATTCACTGCCAGCCTTCTCATTACCCTCCGCATCCAGCGCTACCAGCAATACGTGCCCTGCGGGTACTGCTACCTCTATCGGCTGGCTTTGTGGTACGTCGGTTGTTGCAATACTTACCGGCTCTATTACAGGTGCAGATATTGTAGCTGGCGTCTCCACCTCCGGTTCTTGTATTTTCTTTTGCTTAGCCATTAGGGTAGGGTTTTATAAGAGTTAGGATAGTTGTTAGCCAGCATGGTAGCCGTTTTATAACTCAGCGTCACCACCAGGCCGGTATTCAGGTTTTGCAGCTTTACAAGTTTAGGTGGCACGGTTGCAGGTTTTGCAGCGGGTGCAGCTGTATCTGCCTGCTCTACGCTTACGGGTTGTATCTGCGTAGCGGTAGCGGCCTGTAGCTTTTCATATCCTTTTTTCGATAAGCCGAGTGGTAACAGCTCTTCCGGGGTAGCACCGGGGTTGTTGCGCAGCAGGGCCGCGTCTTTGGGTGATAGTTTCTTAGTTTCCATGATAGTGATAGGTTAAGATGCGAACTAATAATATTCAGCCATCATTGTTTACAATGTCAAAATTACAACTATAATTTAAATAACAAAATTTATTTTAAAACTATTTTTATTGTTATCAAATGCGACAATTTTCTTTAAAATTATTTTAACTATTTAAGCGCATGCAGCATACCACGGTAAGCTAAATATTGAATAACTTTACGCCTATGCGTACACTATTTACCTTGTTGTTCATTTCATTCGCAGGTACGGCTATGGCACAGCAACCTGTTATGACCACCGTAGGCTCCATACCCAATGCCAATACACCTACGGGTACCGTAGTCTCTATTACAAAAGATACTACTACGAAGATCGATTGGTCGAAAATGAAAAGGCCGGAAGCTATGGTAGATGTAAAGCCAAAATTTAAAGGCGACCTGAACCAATACCTGGCGCAAAATGTACGGGTGCCCAAGGGCGCTAAATTGGAAGGCCGCATCACCGCTAATTTTGTGGTAGATACCTCCGGCAATATAGGCCTGGTAACCATACAAGGCAAAGGCCCGAAGGATAAACTCACCCCGATGGAAAAAGAGATAGTACGGGTGGTAAGCAACATGCCACCGTGGGTGCCGGGGGTACTGAAAGGCCGCCACGTACCGGTAAAGTATTCCCTGCCTATTAATTTGAATTAATTTTTTTTACGTCATTTCGATGAGCGTAGCGAAGAGAAATCTCCTGATGGAAAATACTTATGCTTAATGAGAAGCTATTAGCCACTTGTTTCATGTTTAACTTTCAATTAAAATGAATAAAGGTGGTTGTGTTTATTTAATGACCAATAAGCATCGCACCACACTTTATGTGGCGTAACGGCGAATCTTTCTCATCGTATTTACGACCATAAAAATCATATATACTGGAATAGCTTCACCGATAAGTACAACGTTGAATTCCTTATTTATTATGAGTTATCCGATGACATTTCTATTGCTATAGCTCGCGAAAAAGAGATAAAGAAATGGAGACGGGAAAAGAAAGATTCCCTCATAAATAGCTTCAATCCTGAATGGAGAGATCTTTATGATGAAATAATGATGTGGCGATAGTATCTAATTATCAACAACATTAATTCATTTCGGGAGATTTCTCACTACGTTCGAAATGACGATGTAAGAATAAGCCCTAATTCAACGCCGATTGCCTTAGCTGGCTGATCTTGGTTGCGGCCTCCATAA
>CAMLFX010000025.1 GCA_946479435.1 uncultured Sphingobacteriales bacterium
GATGATGGGTTAGAAAACTTTACTTTACCAGCTTACCCTTTTTCAACTGGTCACCATACATTTTTTCGAAACGGGCAGCATCAGCTTTCAGAACACCAATAATTGTCCTTGAATCAATTGCTTGCCTTAGCGAATTGTTGTTATAAGAAGTATAGTAGTGTGTTGTACTATCACTTTCTACTGAATAGATGACGGCATTAAGATTCGGTACTTCATATATCTGTATCATACCCTTCGGCTCTGCTTTTCTTACCATATCCAATTCAGAAGAAAGTTGCTTATCGCCCAATGCGCCAATTGTATATTGATCACCTTCGTGCATTAGCGAAACAACAGTTACAATATTATCGTCGCTTGCTAACGGAACAATGGTCACATTATCATTGCTCTTCAAATCTTCAAAGATTGTACTACTGTCTGCTTTTAACAAATTATTCCAATCTATGTTCTGTTTCATTATTGGGTTTGCCGGAGTAGCTGCACGTAGTTGCTCCTTGTTAATGCCGAAGGCAACCTGCGACGAAGCATCTATCATATCCTGTTTAGCCGCAAGCGCAGCAGCATTGGCTGATGGGTATGTTTTCTTCTGGTTGTCTTTGCTATTGCGGTCATTTTGTGCGGTCATGCTATCGCAGCTTGTACATATGGCTGATATTCCAACCATAGTTATTATCGATTTAAAAAATTTCATGATTCTGAATATTTAAAGTTAAGACTATGGTTTTTTAATGTTGTACCAGGTATTCCAATGTGTGGCACTACCTGCGGGGTCGGCGTATTGCTCATAAGTGATGATTCGTTCTTCGCCTGTACATGGCGCCCAGGGGTCGTTAAGGACAAGATAATTAGTGCCGTTCAACGTCAGGTATCCTTTTATAACAAGCACATGGCCTACTACGCCGGGTGTACCATAAGCATAGCCCATTACTTTTTTAGAGCAGTATATCTGTTTGCGCAATGTTTCCCAACTGAGTGCGGTACCGCTTTCTTCAAAGTTTACACCACATTCGGTAAGCATTACCCAGCCCGGCTGGTTGCAGTCATCATTCTTAGGGCAAGCGGCACCTGTGTTTTCAGGATTGCAGCAAGCGGTCATATTAAAGCGTTGATTGGCAAGTGAGCATTGGGTAACAGAAACATTTACCTGTTGTGCCAGCATTTGTGTAGTGGCAGCCCAGCACCAGTTATTGGTTTCTTGTGGCCGCAGTGTATTTGGTACGCTACCAGTAAGTTCAGGTTTGCAACAACCTGTAAATAGGAGCAGGGTTATTAGCGATAACCCGCCCAGGTATGTTTTGATATTCATAGTTTAAAGTTTTAATTGTTAAACGTTTTTTGTTTTAGGGTTAGAAGCCCCACCCCCATAAGGGGACGGAAACTTTGATCACCCCACTTCTTTCAGTTATGCTTCATTAAGGCAAAAACCTATTGTGTCAACATTGTATTGCTGGTAGAACGAGTACGCATAAGAAATGAACGGATAGCTAACTAGCGTTTTATCGTAAGCGTACAGCCTGATATTATAACCGCATTTGCTTACATGGTCGGTAGTCATAGACCAAGTACCGGTCTTACCTATCGCAGGTACAGGTATCTGACCGCCGAAACCAGCTATTGCACTATCTACTTTGAATACAGTGCTATCGCCTGCTTTCAGCGTGATGAATTCGAATGATACGCTGTGGCAGTTGTTCTCATTGTCTGCTAATGAATAGGTACCTGTTATATCAGATCCTTTTATCAACGAGCCGCAGTTTTCCGAACCGTTTACTTTGATATGCACATCTTTGGGTGCGTTCTTATCCACTTTTATGCGGCAGCGCTCGCTCAGGTATCCTGCTGAAGTTTCCAGGTAGAATTCATACACATCCGAATCGGCAACTGATATAACACCAAACAGATCGCCTTGTGTAGTAACAATGGTTGGTGCATTATAATCTATCAGGTAATGATAATAACCATCTACATCAGGTGTTTGGGTTACTACATTTTGTGTAAGAATACCACCGGCTATTACATTCTTAAGCACTGCAAACGAGCTATTGACAGGTGCGAAGCTGGTATCAGGGTCTGATGCGCGTTTCAGCATGATCCTGTATGTTAATTGTGCGCCGCTCACGTCATTTGAATCCGGATGTTCAGGTATGAGGCCTGCAACAGGTATGGTACCATTGAATGAGAACTGGTCGTAAGCATCGACGGAAGCATCAGGTGCATCCAGCGTCTTATCTATTTTACCGGTTATTTTACTTATCTTCTTGCTAGGTATGCTACCTATAGTTGTGATGATAGGTTTTTTGCCTGTAGGGCCATCGTTACCATCTTTTTTATTACGTATCTCAACCCATGCATCTTCCCTGTCGCCCCATGGGGCTATCCAGTCAGGTTGGTTATCTGGTGGGTATAGGTTCCAGGAAAGAATGGCGCGTACTTTAGCAAAATAGGTTTCGCTGCATTTTGCTTTTTGATATTTAGTAAGGCTAACAGGCAATTCTACATGGTAGCATAAGCCGCCTGTAGGTAATGGACTTATATCATGTACCTCAACAGATGAAGTGCCCATGAATTCCCACCCACTGCCAAAGTCCATATAGAAGCCAATGAACTCGCGGCTACCTTTATCGCACAGGCTGCCTGCATAACCCATTGTCTTTTTTACGGTAACAGTTGCATACAAGCGGTTGGTATCGCGGTTAAGGCCTACGCACTTTACCTCTTCGTAAGTGGTGTTGAACTTAGGGTTCAGGATAAACTCTATAACCTTGTTCACACTCACGTTTGCTGCCTTCATGCTGGCGCTCAGGTTTATTGGAACACTTGTGCTCAATGCCTTGGTAACTGTAGTGAAGCCTATACGCTCTTCTTCTACATCTTTTTTGTAGACATCATTAAGCACATTAAGGCTTAATTCCTCTGCTTCTATATTCATTACTTCAGGTATCACCGGCATTTTCTCCGTCAGCATTTTTATTTGTTCCGGTTTCAGTGCAAGGCCTATGTTCGACAGGTTTTTTTTCAGCCAGCATACCCAGCCTGTTTTAGGTGCCAGTTGTACATTCACGTCCAGTACATTACCCCAAACAGGAGTATAGCCTGGGTCGCCTGCAGTAGGTGCTACACCCCATGATAAAATAGCTTTTACAATAGGTAGCACAGGCTTGTCATCGCAGCAATGGGTTACTTCAGGCTCGAAAGCCATGTTCACCGCATAGCATAGCGGGTTATTTGCTGTATGGTTAAAGTCATGTGCATCGAAGCTTACTACTCCTAAGTCTTTCCAATTGCCATTTCTTTGATAGTCGATATAAAAACGCACATATTCTTTACTGCCTGCTGAGCAAGGCCCACCACTGTAACCGCCATTCAGGTTTATTTTTACAATAGCGGTAAGGGTTTTCATTTGCGGGTTGTAACCCACGCATGATACCTGCTCATAAGAGGGGTTGCCTTTTATGATGTTTACTGCTTTGAACTCTTTATAAAGCGGATGGCTTTCTGATAATGTGCCAAAGTAGTTTGGGTTTTGTAACAATAGTAAGTGCATGTTCTCGCGCTCGTGCTGCACTTTGGTTGTTTCTCTCTTAATAGTTGCCATGATGTTTTTTGTTTTATGGTTATGTGAAATATCACCCCGGAAGTGACGCTGTAAAAGTATTTCCACGCTTAACCTCAAACACAAGCATCAATACTGATTCTCATAACAATTGTTACCCGAAATAAATACGTAGAACTACGCATGAATAAAAACTGTTAAATGTTACTTTTGTTCATAACTGTAAAACACAAAATCTTTATGACACCACACTTTATTGGAAAGAGGAATGCTTTAATAAGCATTGTAGTTGCCGTAATGGCAAATTTATCGTCTTGTACCAGTAGTACAGATACTACATGTTCAAAATGCATTGATACAAAACCTGCACCTACTGCTTTTCACAATACGCTGAACGCGATCAATCACGTAATAAGTGTAGATGAAGGCAGTATGATGGTAAATGACTTTGCCATATACCAGGATAGTTTGCTGGCCCCCGCTTATCGTGGTACGGGTACATTACCTATATATGAAACATTCAACCTGAAAGCGATCGACTCAATTATATGCCAGAAAAACACTATTGGCTTTAGGATATATATGGCGATGGATAAACAGAAAAAAGTAAGGTTTGTACTGGTGGGTGTAGATGGCGATGGTAAGGATTACCTTCAAAGAAAAAGAGAAGGAAGTAGAATACTAGCAGGTGGAAGCGTGTTAATAGAGGAATCTGGTCAAAGATGGCCATAAAATTGTAGCGTGTAATTTAATGGACAGGAGCGTAGCGTTTATATTAAGCTTAAGTATAGCCATCCCTATTATTGTCGGGTCGATAAGGTATAGGCATCTGCCTGCATCTTATCGGCCTCTTTTATTGGTACTGCTCATTGGTTTGTTAAACGAACTGGTATGCTATTGCTTTTTTTATGCTAACAACGCTGTTCCTAATAATATTTACCTCCTTGCCGAATTCCTGATACTTGCGCATCAGTTCAGGCGCTGGAAAAATATACTACGTAATACCTGGGTGTACAGAACTATAATATTTGCATTAACAGCACTATGGATAACCGAAGACCTTATTTTCCGGAAAATTGTTGTTTTCAGTCCCTGGTTCCAGATAATTTATTCATTCGTATTGATACTTATGGCGGTAAGCCAACTGAACTGGTTAATAGTGAACGAAAGAGGGAATATCATTAAAAACCCGATATTCATTATCTGTTTCGGAATGATCATATTTTACTCTTACAAAGTGCTGACTGAGGTTTTTTACCACTATGCACCAGCAAACCTCATAAAAAACAATATTTTTGTTATGGAGGCTATTGTAAATGTAGGGTACAATTTAATTCTTGCTGTAGCTATATTATGCATCCCGAAGAAGATAAATTTTATACGGCCGTTGCCATAGCAGCATCAATACTTGGTGTTATTATATTGTATTTTATTGCTTCTATGATACGCCATCAAAGACGTAATGTTGCAGACTATAAAAACAAAATAAAAGCAGAAATATCTACACTAGAGAATGAGCGTAAGCGTATAGCTACCGATCTTCATGATGAACTGGGGCCATTATTATCAGCAGTAAGGATACAGATAAATCATTTACAGGCACCATCAGAACAGGATAAAAAAGTAATATCCTTCGCTAATAAGCATATAGATGACATTCTTTCTAAGACAAGGGAAATATCTTATAATCTTTTACCTAATACGCTTGTAAGAAAAGGGCTTTTTAAAGCTGTTGAAGAATACATAGTGAAACTAAACGATGTACATGATCTTAAAATAGTGTACAGGAATAATGCCCATATTAAGTTTGATGAACAATCGGAAATTAATATATACCGTATTATACAGGAAGTAATACACAATACTATAAAGCATGCAAAAGCTACCCAGCTGGTTATAGAATTTAAAAAACAAGCTGACCAATTAACATTGACCACTGTTGATGATGGTATCGGTTTTGATTTCCAGCAAATTGCTGACCTGCATACTGGCTTAGGCCTTTGGAACCTTCAAAGCAGGGCAGAGGTACTCAATGCAAATTTTCAACGTATTGCTGAAGCAGGAAAAGGTACAATGTATGTTTTTGAGATTCCATTAAATAAGGTACATGAAAGAGAGCAACATAATTATTAAAGTTGTCATTGCCGATGATCATGAGATATTTCGTGATGGACTAAAGCTCATGATTGAATCTGCAAATAACATACAACTTATTGGCGAAGCCGCTAATGGTGTAGAATTGGTAAACCTGGTTGAAAAAAACAATCCTGATATTGTGGTTACTGATATAAAGATGCCACAGATGGATGGAGTAGAAGCAACTAAAATTATAAGAGAGCAGTATCCCCATATAGAAGTGATCGCTTTATCAATGTTTGATGATGAGCAATTAATATTGGAAATATTAGAAGCCGGCGCTATTGGGTATTTATTGAAAAATTCAGATAAGACAGAGGTAATCGACGCTATAAATATGGCTTATAAACACCAGTCTTATTACTGTAAGCAGACTTCCGCTAAACTGGCAAAGCTTATTGCTTATAGCAAGCTTGTCAATCAAAAAAAGCAAAAAGAATCAGAATTTTCAGAAAGGGAAAAGGAAATTATCAAGCTTATTTGTGCCGAGTACACTAACAAAGAGATAGGTGAGAAGCTTTTTTTAAGCACACGCACCGTGGAAGGATATAGAATGAAAATTCTGGAAAAAATGGATGCTAAGAATATAGTAGGTATTGTAATAGAAGCTATAAGGCTAGGTATATATAGCCCTCAGGCATAACCTGGTAGGCTGCTGTATGTAGATGCATTAAAAACGTTACTATCTGTGATATGAACAGTCCCAGCTATAGCATGCAATTCATATCATTTAAGCGCTCTTTCTGCTGCTCCAATTCAGCTTTAACATCTACACGCATCAGCCCAAATTAAAAAAATATCATATTTTTTCATTTGCTTATGCTCGGCATGATTTTTACTCCATATCGGTAAAAATCAATAAGATACTATGGCTAAAGCTACTAACACCGCGAAAAAAAATGCAGGCAAATCTGCTACCACAAGTAAGGGAAAGGTTTCGAATCCTGATCCGGCACTTCTTGAATTCTTTAAAGATGAAATAAAGGATATCTACTGGGCCGAACAGCATCTGGTAAAAATATTACCCAAAATGAAGAAGGCCGCTACCTCTGAAGAGCTAGCTGGCGCAATTGACGAGCACCTGGAAGTTACAAAAACACATGTTGCCCGCCTGGAACAAATTTTTGAATTATTGGGCGAAAAACCGAAAGCAAAGAAATGCGAAGCAATGGAAGGCCTTGCTAAAGAAGGTGAGAGCATTATTGAAGATACTGATGATGGAACGGCCACACGCGATGTGGGTATCATCATGGCTTCGCAAAAAGTAGAGCACTACGAAATTGCAACCTACGGCGGACTTAAGCAACTGGCATCAACAATTGGGCTGGACGAGGTTGCTGATTTGCTGGAGCAAACGCTGAATGAAGAAAAGGAAGCAGATGAAACGTTAACAAGCATTGCAGAAAATAGTATCAACTATGAAGCTGCTAACGAAGAGTAATATTGAATTCTAAACAGGTGTTACACATACCACCTGTTTTATTATCGTTCTATTTAAAACCAACTCGTATGAAAGCTAAAAAACCTGCGAAGGATAATTTAAATCCACAGACAGAGAAGCTACCAATCAACCCTGAAAATGAAAAAACAAGGAGTATTGCACCACATACCGCAGATGCTACCAATCAATTCATGACCACCGATCATGGTGTGCGGATAAATGATGATCAGAATACTTTAAAAGCAGGTGAGCGTGGCCCCTCGCTGCTGGAAGATTTTATCATGCGCGAAAAGATCACGCATTTCGATCACGAACGTATTCCTGAGCGTATTGTACATGCACGTGGCTCTGCTGCGCATGGTGTGTTTAAAGTATATGAATCACAATCGGCGCTCACTAAAGCAGCCTTCCTGCAAGACCCCTCGGTGGAAACCCCCGTATTTGTCAGGTTCTCTACAGTTGCGGGTTCACGTGGCTCTACCGACCTGGCTCGCGACGTACGTGGTTTTGCCGTTAAGTTCTATACACAAGAGGGTAATTTCGATCTGGTAGGTAATAACATGCCTGTTTTCTTTATACAAGATGCCATGAAGTTTCCTGACCTGGTGCATGCAGTAAAGCCTGAACCGGACAATGAAATGCCACAGGCAGCTTCAGCCCATGATACGTTTTGGGATTTTATATCGCTGATGCCCGAAAGCGCGCACATGATCATGTGGCTAATGAGTGACCGTGCCATACCACGTAGTTATCGTATGATGGAAGGCTTTGGCGTGCATACATTTCGTTTTATAAACGAAGCAGGCGAATCTAATTTTGTGAAATTTCATTGGAAGCCGCTACTTGGAGTACATTCAGTAGCCTGGGATGAGGCACAAAATATATCAGGTAAAGATCCTGATTTCCACCGAAGAGATCTTTGGAATGCCATTGAAAGTGGTAACTATCCTGAATGGGAATTGGGCGTGCAGATTATTCCCGAAGTGGATGAACACAAATACGAATTCGATCTTTTAGACCCAACCAAACTAGTGCCTGAAGAATTGGTACCCGTGCAGCGTATTGGCAAGTTGACCTTGAACCGGAATCCGGATAATTTCTTTGCCGAAACGGAGCAGGTAGCTTTCCACGTTGGGCATGTAGTTCCGGGTATTGATTTTACTAATGACCCACTCATGCAGGGCAGGTTGTTTTCTTATACCGACACGCAATTGAGCAGGCTTGGCGGACCTAACTTCCACGAAATTCCTATTAACAGGCCAATAGTACCTGTGCATAACAACCAGCGCGATGGTATTATGCGCCAGACTATTAATAAAGGTAAATCGAGCTACGGCCCTAATACTACCGGCGGGGGCTGCCCTTTCCAGGCGGGTAAAATGGATGCGGGTTTTGTTTCTTATGCAGAGCGAATAGATGCGCATAAAATACGTGCACGTAGCCAAAGTTTTTTCGACCATTTCAGCCAGGCAAAATTATTTTTCCATAGCCAAAGCGAACCAGAGAAAAACCATATTGTTGATGCATTAAGTTTTGAGCTGGGCAAAGTACAAACTATTGCCATCCGTGAGCGTATGCTACATATACTTTTGCAAATTGATAACGGCCTTGCAACACAGGTTGCTTTTGCTTTGGGATTGCATATACCCAAGCAACTGGATAGCCCGCTGAACCAAAGCATACCTGCAGACGGTGATCCTAGTGATTACCAATCGCCTGTTATTGAACCATCATTATTAGCATCGGCACCGTTAAGCATGGCAAATACGGTTAAAGATTCTATTGCAACAAGGCAGATAGCCATCTTAGCTGCAGATGGTGTTAACGAGCAATCGCTCAATACTGTAAAAGAGGCTTTGATTGGTGCGGGTGCAGTAGTAGAGGTTATAGCACCAAGGCAGGGATACCTTACGTCTGCAAATGATGAAAATATCTTCATTGACAAAAGCTTTTTAACCGCGGCATCAGTATTCTACGATGCAGTGTATGTGCCCGGCGGTACCAATAGCGTTGCTGCATTGGAAGCTTGTCCTGATGCAATACATTTTCTGAATGAAGCATTTAAACACTGTAAGCCCATTGCTGCTGATGCCCAGGCAATGCAGGTGCTAGATGCTACTTATTTCAGGAAAAAACTGCCTGCAGAGTTTAATAAAGAAGATGCCATTACAGAAGGTATTGTTATTACGGATGATGCGGCAACGTTAGCAAAGTCATTTATTTCCGCAATTGCGCAACATCGCTTCTGGGAGCGTGAAAAGGCGAGGAAAATCCCTGCTTAGCATAAGATAGTTAGCCTGTAGTTTGGGCTCAAGGGTAGTATAACCTTTTTATAAAGGCTTCCGATATTCGGAAGCCTTTATTGTTTCCATCCCTATAAGTTGCCAATCATACAAAAAATAAAAAATAATTATATATATTAGTTCTAATCATAAAACCACACAAATGAAAAACACACCACAATTACTTTTCACTGCTCTTTTAACAACCATCACTTGTACTAATCTCGCTGCGCAGGTAACTCCAACCGTCAAAAGTCAAAAAACAATTTCAGCTGTAGAAAATTCCAAATTCAAAAGCAAATTAAATTCCTGGCGAAATACCGCGAAAGGACTTGAGGAGTATAAACTGTTTGTTGATATTGAACACATCAAACAAATAGAAACTGATCTTGACAATGTTCAAAAAGTAAACTTGCAAACAGAATTGGCGAAAGTTTTCGATCCTGAAAAACAAGCATGCCCATTACCCGACAAGCTTAAATCGAAACTGCAAAAGGATAAAGAAAAAGGAAAACAATTTATTCCTCAAATTGTTAAGACCTCCATAGAAGGTTTACCCGATACCTTTTATACCATGCCACGTAAAAGCCTGGCTTATGTGTTGCACGTTGTTGAGCTTACCAAACCATCGGGCCTGAAATACGAACGTGTACTTACTAATGCGCCTAACTATAATGCTATCAACTTCGAAAAATATATTGATGGTGCCAGTAATAGATTTTTCTATTCCCTCGATTGTTCGGGATATTTAAATGCTGCAATTAGTGGATCGGCTACTGTGCCGGGTATGGCAGATCTTAAATCAAAAGCCGAAAGTGCTTTAAAAAGTGAAAACTCTATGTTTGTTGCAGGTGGGGTTATTCTATCACCAATATATGCTGCATTTACAGGTGAAGTTGCTAACCTGAGTGCGCAGGAAAGAATTGCTATATTAAACTCATTGATAAGCTTGTATGATATAGATGATGCTGATACCGTAGATATTAATATTGGCTATGAGGCGATATGGGCATCGGGTAAAGGATCATCAAATTTCAATGGAAGTGCTGATTTAAAAGCATCAGCGGGAGGGTCTGTTGCTGTTGCTTCAATTAATGCAAGCACCCAGGGAGGAGGAACAGTTTCAAGAAGCAGTTCTTTCACTAATTTCAATACGTATATAACACCAGGTTTCCCCTTACCTCAAAGAACAAAACCAACTGTAAAAATGATAAAAGACCTTGTTGCAGCCTTGCAGAAAGGCAATAGCAAATAACTCACGAGTGTAAGCGAAAGAGCTTCCAGGTAGCTGGAAGCTCTTTCGCTTGAATACATTTCCCTCAAATCAGTAATACATAAGAAAACCGTTACCCACAGCGGGTGCTTATTTGAACTACTTTTGCAGCTATGAACTTTGAAGAGTTAAACCTCAGTAAGCCGCTTTTAGATGCATTGTCCGATCTCGGCTTTACACAAGCCACTACCATACAGCACAAGGCTTTCCCCGTAATAATGTCTGGTGCCGATATGTGTGGTATTGCCCAAACGGGTACAGGTAAAACTTTTGCATACTTGCTGCCAACATTGAGGTTGATGCAATATTCAAAGTCGCAAATTCCCCAAATGCTCATCATAGTGCCTACCCGTGAGTTGGTGGACCAAACAGTAATGGCAGTAAAAGAGCTAACTAAATATATGACGGTTAGGGCACTGGGTGTATATGGCGGGGTAACCATGAGCAGGCATATAAAGGCTGTGGAAGAAGGGGTTGATATATTAGTAGCTACACCGGGCAGATTGCTTGATCTTGCCTACCATGGCGTATTAAAACTAAAAGGCATAAAAAAACTGGTGATAGATGAGGTGGATGAAATATTCAATCTCGGCTTTCGCACGCAACTAAACAATATTTTCCTGTTACTGCCTGAAAAAAGACAGAATATACTTTTTAGCGCTACTATGGTGCCCGATGTAGAAGCAGTGATCAACGAACATTTCGGAGCCACTACCAGAATTGAGGCGGCACCTACCGGAACACCTCTGGAAAATATTGAACAGACTGGCTACTACGTGCCCAATTTCAACACCAAAGTAAACTTGCTGCAATTACTGCTGCAAGAAAATATGCAAATGGCTAAAGTGCTGGTTTTTGCAGCTACAAAAAAACTGGCCGATAGGCTGTATAAAGAAATAGAACCTGTACATACTGGCAAAGTTGGTTTAATACATTCGAACAAAGAACAGAACAATCGTATAAGAACAGTGGCCGGCTTTAAAGATGGGCAGTACCGCATATTAATTGCTACCGACCTTATTGCGCGCGGACTGGATGTAAATGAGGTAACCCATGTTATAAATATGGATGTGCCCGATAGCCCTGAAGATTATATACACCGCATAGGCCGTACAGGCCGGGCCGATAAAAAAGGTATAGCTATCACTTTTATAACTGAAAAGGAAAAAGGCAACCAGGAAAAAGTTGAAATGCTGATGCACGTAAAAATAACAATGAAAGAACTCCCGGATAACCTAGAGATATCAGACGTGCTGATAGATGAGGAAAAACCCAAAACTGCTATGCCCGGCCCTACTATTAAGCTACCTAAGCTAGAAGCAGGTGGTGGAGCTTTTCATGAAAAGAAAGCTAAAAACAAAAAGGTAAATGTAAAAGTGCGCCATGCCGATAAAATGAAACAGAAGTATGGTAAACCTAAAAAACGGGGAAAGAAAAAATAATATAAAAAGCCTTGCATAATGCAGGGCTTTTGTTTGCACTATTTGGTTAAGCAATAAAAATTCAGTATATTCTTTACTTACAGTACCAATACATCTACCCTACCAATTACCAAAATTTTATTTATGACCAACAAAATAACCAATATACTTGTCCCTGTTAATTTTTCTGAGACATCGCTAAATGCTCTGAACTCCGCTATCAAGATGGCTAAACGCCATGCGGCACACTTGCATTTGTTGCAGGTTATGGACAATGAGCATATTTTTCCAACTGCAGGCATGCAGGCGCCTGCATTATCGATCTCTGAAGAAATAATAGAAAGTGAACAAGATAATTTAATGTGCTGTGCCAGCTCTATTGAGCGAAACCACAAAATAAAATGCAGCGCGTACTATACTACCGGCTGGCTAATACCAACTATCACTAAAATGGCAGGCGACTTATACTGCGAGATTATTGTAATAGGTATTGATCCTAAAGGCGCACATGAACCTTACCTTACCGATAGTATTGCCTATAAGGTGCTCAAAAACACATGCTGCCCGGTGCTCACCATACCTAAACAAAAAAAGACAAATACACTAAAAAGAATGGTGTTGCCAATCCGACCTGTACATAATACACTTCAAAAAATTGAAGTCGCCAAACCCTTGATACTCAAAAATAAATCAAGTGTACACATTGTTGGCGCCTTTGAAAAAGCAGGTATTATGCATTATGGGAAAATACGTTCGCTTGTTTCCGAAGCTAAAGGTAAAATGAAGAAAGAAGATATACCTTATTCATACGAAGTTAGTTTCGGCAAAAACACAGCTGATAATATTTTAAAGTTGTCGAAAGATATTTCAGCTGATGTAATTGTTATCACGGCATCAACTAAAAGAAACTTCAGGCAATTCTTTTTTGGTAACTACGCACAAAAAATAATAAACAATACACACACGGCGGTATTATGCGTAAAGCAAGATGTTATTAACAATAGCAAAAACACAACATTTATGTTTTCCCATTCTATGCTGGACCCGTTATTATCTAGCTTATAGGTGCATTGCCGGCATCTATAATTTATTTTGTACTTTTGCAGTACTTGAGTAGTAGTCCTTTATGCATTTCCACGCAGCAGAAGATATTACTCAGCAATTATACATGAGGTGTTAGGCCTCGTCATTCGTGGCATTTGCTGCCACATAATAACTAGTTAGTAACGCCCGCCCACGCAGATTTTTTTGGCAGGCTTTTTTGAACTTCTCCTAAAGGAGAGAAAATATTTTTATGATACGCACAGAAATATATCACACAACCAACGTACCACCAAACCAACTAAAACATTTGATTATTGAGTTTCTTTTTGATAATCTTGAAGAGTATGGCGATGCAAAAGAAGATATAGGAAAAGCATATGATTACGCACTGCTGAACAACGATAGTTGCGGAGGCCTTATTATGACCGCATATAATGACGATGAAATAATTGGTGCTGCCATTATCAACAAAACCGGAATGGAAGGCTATATCCCTGAAAACATATTGGTTTATATAGCAACGCACAAACAACACAGAGGAGCAGGTATAGGCAAAAGACTAATGAAAGAAATAATAGAAAACGCAGAGGGGAATATTGCCTTACACGTAGAAAAAGATAACCCAGCCATCCACCTGTATAAGAAATTCGGCTTTAAGAATAAATATCTTGAAATGCGCTTAAATAAAAAGGAGGCAACCGATGGGATACGTAACGCTTAATATTGATAAACTAAAACAGAACTACGACTACCTGGATACATTATTCAAACGAAATGGCATACAATGGTCGATAGTTACCAAATTGCTTTGTGGTAACGAAACTTATATTGATGCTATCATCAATTTAGGCATTAGGCAGATATGCGATTCGCGGATAGCGCACCTGAAAATGATCAAAACAAAATATCCTGATATAGAAACCGTATTTATAAAACCACCCGCAAAAATAAATGCGAGCAAGATTGTTGAACATGCTGATATAAGCTTTAATACTTCGCTCGAAACTGTAAAAGCATTATCAAGGGCAGCAATACTAAAAGGCAAGGTGCATAAAATTGTGATAATGGTAGAGCTGGGCGAACTACGGGAAGGCGTATTGTTGAATGACCTTTTACAGTTTTATAGTGATGTAAGCAGCCTGCCCAATATTGCAGTAATAGGCCTTGGCACTAACCTTACCTGCATGTACGGCGTATTGCCCAGTTATGAAAAACTTGAAAAACTTGAGATATGCAAAAGGAAAATTGAAGATAAGTTTGATACTACTATAGAACTGCTATCGGGCGGTGCAAGTGTAACTATACCACTAATACAAACGGGTGAGTTGCCGGAAGGTATCAACCATTTCCGTATAGGTGAAACACTGTTTTTAGGTACGGATGTTTACAACAATTCTACCATACCAGATATGCACCAGCATATATTTACCCTTCACGGCGAAATAATAGAGCTGGAAAAGAAACCCAATAAACCCTATGGCGAATTGGGCCACAACCTTACCGGCGAAAAGCAGGAGTTTGATGATGTAGATCCCGGTGAAAGCTATCGTGCAATTATTGATATCGGCATGCTTGACATTGACACCAAACATGTTCAATTAATAGACAATTCAATATCGATAGTAGGTGCTAGTTCTGACATGACCGTATTGGACCTTGGTAAAAATGAACACGGGTATAAAACAGGTGATAAAATACAATTCACTATGGATTATATGGGCACGCTACGTATCATGCATTCGCGCTACATAGAAAAACGCGTGGAAAGTTTCACAACAAAATTTATAGCTGATAACCTGAGCGTAACATTAAACTAAGGTGAAAAAAATCAGCAACTGCAAGGCTTCATGTAAATGAAGCCTTTTATTTTATACCTATATATCCGTTGATGTACGTTCAAATATTTACACTACCCTGAGGGCTATATGATAGGAGCTTGCACCAGCTGGCTATCCCAGCTTTACAACTACCCAAAGAATAAATATGAGCCCGAAGATGATGTAGATGGCGACATTAATAACATCGCTTTTTTTATAAAAATTCTTTTTGCGTGTGCTTGAGGTAATAGCATTCTGGTTTATCTTAAATGACTCCAGAAACAGCACTACTTTATCTTTAGCGGGCACATTGGCAATCATCATCAATTTAATGACTACCATCAATACAAATAAACATACTGCCGTAATGGGTGCAAAACGGAGTACTAAATCTTGTAACATAGTATCGTTTGTTTTAACCCCTCTCTTAAACCTCGCTGCAAGGTATCTCATATAACTCTTACAATCAATGCATACGCTGTTCTTTAATCGAATGTTAATATAAGTAGGGTGAAAACACGGTGTTTCATGTATATAATTTAAAATGAATACATAAATGCATACATACATAGCAATAAAACTATGGCTAAATAGGCAACAATATTTAGCTTGTTGCTTTTACGAAAATATATCTGTTTACGTTTACTGTTCACATTCCGTAACTGCGATAAGCTCCTGAAACCTAGTGACTTAATAAACAGTGCAAATTTATCTCTGGTAGGCACCTTACTTAACATAAGTAGTTTTATGCAAATAAATGCGGCACAAACTACCAGCAACATTATATCGGTATTATTCAAAATAAATACTTTAATCATTGCATCCAGCTATTTTGCATATAAGCTTATAATAAAGGAAGGGTTACCAGGTAAGTCTCGTTCACCACACCAAAACTGATAGGCCTTGGTGTTGCCATAGCATATCTTTTTTGTAAATTCTTCAAACCCAGGCCTACACCTTTTTCCTTACTTATTTTAGCTTGTATATTGTTCGTTATTTTTATACTGTCGTTATTCGCCTCAATAGTTATTAATAAAGGCATTGTTTTAGATACGACATTATGCTTCATTGCGTTTTCCACCAACAGTTGCAAGGCAAGCGGCACTATCTTTTTATTCTGCCTTATATCTTCGGCTATGTTCAATTCCACTTTCAACGCTTCGCCAAATCTGCTTTCCTGTATATGAATGTAGTTATTCAATATCTCAAGCTCTTCTTCAAGATATACCAGGTCTTCGCTCCGGTAAGCTAATACATTGCGATATAGGTCTGATAAATTTTCAGTATAAGCAATGGCTTTCTTTTGGTCTTCTTCTATAAGGCCGGTAAGGGTATTTAAACTATTGAAAAGGAAGTGTGGGTTTATTTGGCTACGGAGGTGGTCATATTCAAAAAGCATACGTTGCTGCTGTAGCTGTGCAACATTTTTAACTGATTTTTCACGCTGCTTCATATACATATATACTAAGGCTGTTACAGCCAGCGCCAGCAATACATAAAACCATGTTTCTTTATACCATGGGCGCAAGATGGTAAAGCGAAAGCTTTTCTCATCAGCATGACTAAAATCAGGAAACATGGAGGCCTGTAAACGGAAATTATAATCACCCGGTGGAAGGTTGGGGAATATTACAAACTCATCGTTTACAGGTACCCAGTCGTCGTAATAGCCCTCCAGTTTGTACCTGCATGTCAGTGCTTTAGGATCAAGGAAGTTGATAGCGGTAAAATGAAAATTGAAATAATTTTCGTTGGGCTTGAAAGTAGTTTTATTATACGTGGGCCTTAAATAAACAAATGTATTCTTCACTTTACCACTGGCGTCGTACAAGTCTTCTAATTTATGCTCGTCTCTCAACTTCAAAAGGTAGTCGAGATAATCGCTTTGCTTCACGCCCATATCAGCTTTGTAATAGTCAAGCACACTATTAATGGCTGCCATAAAGTAGTTTAGCCTTACAGTATCGCGGGCCTGCAATGCATATTTCATCCAGCCGCCGGCATATAAAAAATAAAATTCGTTATTAATGCTTTGAAACTTAATAAGGTACTCCGGCATGTTCACTACAACTGTATTGTTCTTTTGCAGCCAAAGCATAATGAAATTGTTAAGCCTGCGCCTCAATACCGGTTGCTTGCCAAGCGGGGTTTGTTGCAGCCAGTTTATAGCGGGTATTACATAAGGCTCGTACTCGTTATAGCTAAAACGTTCATCAAGTACAACATTGTCTGGCAGTAAGGAATCCTGAGCGGCTACAGCATACCTCCACATACAACTTGTAAAAAGCACAATAAATAGCAGTAGTCGCCGCATACCAGTTAGATAGTCACAGCTAAAAATATATTATTTTTTATAAATACTATGTATATGAGCAAGGTTTCCGATAAAACGGGATAATGGGGTTACCAAGTGGCAAGGTTTTTTATTTATAATATAAGATGCCCCATACACTCAACAAATACCGCATAATTAATTCATATTCAAAGCCTTCCCTCTTTTTATTGATCTTATTGCTCACTCTTGTGTCTTCATTGCATGCGCAGGAAGAAACACGAGTTGTTGATTCTGACAGATATGATAAAGTAGTGATAGCGCATGAATATCCTCACTCACGTTTTCACCAGTTTTTATTGGGTAGCCACTACCGTAAGGAATGGGCAACACCCGTACGTGTAAAAATAATGATGATAGATACTGCTTACGACGGGTTAACCCCTTACGAAGCAGGAGGCGGGCGCCAAAGCAAAAGCCTGAAACTGCGCGATACGAGGAAAAGGGAATATGTACTACGTAGCCTCGATAAATCTTTTGGCCGCGCATTGCCCGATATATACCAGGGTACATTTATAGAATACCTGGTAAATGATCAGGTAACCATTGGACACCCATATTCAGCAGTAACTATACCTATGATGGCTGAGGCAGCACACATATACCATACCAACCCGCAATTTGCTTATGTGCCTAAGCAAATGGCCCTGGATACTTTCAACGAGCACTTTGGCAACAGGCTTTATATGTTGGAGCAACGCCCCGATGAAAACTGGGAAACTGCGGAAAATTTCGGCAACCCTGAAAAAATAATTGGTACGGAAAAGATGCTGGAAAAAGTATTTGCAGACAACCATAACCAGATAGACGAAGCTTTATATGTGCGTTCAAGACTATTCGATATGCTTATTGGCGATTGGGGTCGCCACGATGACCAATGGCGATGGGCGGCATTTGAAGAAAAAGACAGCAAGGTTTACCGCCCTATACCTCGCGATAGGGATCAGGCTTATACCCTATTCGATGGCTTACTGCCTGGTATAGTACTGCATGCGGCAAACCTTGACTATTTGCGCGGTTTTAAAGACAATATAAAAGCAGTTAATATTTATAATTACACAGCACGCCACCTCGATCGCAAATGCTCCAGCGAGTTATCGAAAGAACAATGGATAAATATTGCCAGAGACTTGCAGGCTTCTATTACAGATGATATCATCGAGAAATCGGTAAAACAATTACCACCGGAAATTTATCCTATTTCCGGGCCCGAAATTATTTCAAAACTAAAGGCACGCAGGTCTCACCTGGTTGAATACGCAAGTACTTATTACGATTTCCTGGCGAGGCATGTAGATGTAGAAGGCTCTGAAAAAAAAGAATATTTTGAAGTAAACCGTGTAAACGACGAAAGCACACTGGTACAAGTGTACGACCTAAAGAAAGATGGCCAAAAAGCAGATACCCCTTTTTACATACGCTTGTTTAAAACCGATGAAACAAAAGATATACGCCTGTTTGGTATAGGTGGGGAAGATATTTATACAGTGAAAGGGACTGTTGACAAGGGCATACGCCTTAGCCTGATAGGTGGTGAAGAACGGGATAGCATTATGGATTTTTCATTGGTACGCCATGGCACCAGAAAAACACATGTGTATGATGACAGGGATAATTATTTTGGAAAATCGACTGAAACGCGCCTGCACTTTGGTAACGATAGCGCCATACATGCGTATAACTATCGCGAATACGAGTACCATAAACGCGGGTTTCGTCTTGGTGTATCTTATAACAACCCCGATAGGGTTTATGCTAGCTTAGGATACCGCTTTGCAAGGCATGCTTGGAGAAAATATCCTTATGAGTTTGAGCAGGCCTTATACCTGCGTTATTCAGTATCACAAAATGCTTTGAGCCTTTTATACGAAGGCCGCTTCTATCAATTGGTAGGGAAATGGGATTTGACCGTTAGTGCCTACCAGGATTTTGTACGCTGGACCAATTTCTTTGGCTTGGGTAACGATACAAAGAAGAATACTGATAACCGTAATTATTACCAGTTGCGTACTAATGAGTTTTTAGGAAGTGTGGGTATAAACCGGACTATTAATAATCACCACAACCTCGATCTCACCCTATCTTTCCAGGCTATTGAAATATTTGATGATGCAGGTAGGTATATATCTGAGCATTATACACCTAACGAACTTTTCTTTTTCGAGCACCATAGCTATACAACTGCCCGCGTAGGTTACACATATCAAAATGTAAACGATCCCGGCGTACCTACTAAAGGTATTATGTTCTATGCCGGCCTGGCATATACACAAAACTTCTACGAATGGGATAAAGGTTTTACTACGTACAATAATATACTGCAGCTATATATACCCTTATATAAAAAATTCAGTCTTGCCTCTCGTTTTGGCTTGACAGCTATTGCTGGCAAGCCAGAGTTTTATCAATATGCATCTATAGGTGGCGGACAAAATCTGCGTGGCTTCGATCGCGACCGCTTCTGGGGTAAAACTGTTTTATATAATACAAACGATCTGCGCTGGATAACAGATTTCAAAAGCTTTATCATGAATGGTAAAATAGGTTTCCTTGCGCTGATAGATGAAGGTCGTGTATGGATGCCTGATGAAAAATCGAGCACCATACATGTAGGTTATGGCGCAGGCATTCTTTTAGCTCCGTTCAATAAATTCACAGTATCTGCATCATATGCGTTTTCAAACGAAAACAACAGGATACATCTTAGCTTAAATAAGTTATTATTTTGATAAGGCTGTGCTGTATTAATTACTTGACGTACTAAGGAGATTTAGCACATAGATTAACTGAGGGATTATAAATTTAAGCACCATCCACTTTAATTACGCGAACCACTTTTACAAACCTCGATTTATAATAATCATTAAGAGGTGTGATAGTAACGCTCATTTGTTTGCGGGATGTTGCGTGTATAAAGTTAATTGTCCCGTTGGTATTATTGGTAATGATACCAACATGCCCTATCCCTGTTTCAGTACTATCTGTTCCCGTAAATAAAATAATATCGCCTCTCCTGCTATTATTTACCGGCACATCAACGCCTGTACGCGTAAAATCGGCAGAGGAACGAGGTACAGCAATGTTGAAATGATGGAAAACATAGGATATGAACCCTGAACAATCGAAACCAACCTCAGGGTCGCATGCACCGTATTTATAGGGCACCCCTATTAAGGTTTCTGCAAAATCTGTTATCGCATTTTGCTGCTGCACTTCCGTCATCCTTGTTATATCTTCAGTAGGCCTCAATGTATCAATAGCTGTTGTGGCGCTGCTAATATTAGCCACGCTATCCGCAGTTGCACGCAAATATGCCAGTGTGGGGTATTTACTATTGTCCCTGGCCTCACACGCAGTTAGCAACACCAAAAGAACATAACCATATACTTTACTATAATTCATATTATCCTGAAACAAGTAAAAACCGTTCCTCATTACAGGTTTTGCGCATTAAATACTTCCATTCAAAAAGCGTAATTTTATTAATCTATATTTCAATGTTTTAGCATGATGAAAAAAATATACACTTTGATATTGGGCCTCTCGGCCGGCTTTGCGGTAAATGCGCAAATGGCAAAAGATATTTTCCCGAAACTATCGCCTGTTACACGCTTGCTGCTGAAGGACATGGAACGAAGCAACAACAATACAATACCCGATGGATATGTGTACCAGCAAAATGGAAACGGCCAGGTGTACCTGAGCGGAATGATAAAAGTTGCTAACCCCGGCATGGTGACGGAACCCATGAACCAACTAGGTGTGCACATTGGTACCAAGGCTGGCGATATATGGACCGTACGCGTACCATATAAGTCCATTAAAGCCTTCACACAAATAAAAGGGATAGCTTACATACAGCTTGACGAGCCTCTGCGGCCTGCATTAGCTACTGCGCGCAAAACTACGCGTGTAGATTCGGTACACGCGGGCATCGATCTACCTTACCCGTTCACAGGTAGGGAAGTGCTTATGGGTGTAATAGATTTTGGGTTCGATTACGGACACCCTACTTTTTTTGACACACTGGGCACTAATTACCGCATAAAAAGAGTGTGGGAACTAAATACTACCGGCACCCCACCGGCAGGCTACACTTATGGTCATGAGCTTACCAGCTCTTCAGCCATACAGGCACAAGGCACTGACAACCCCGACCAGATGCATGGTACAGGTACTGCCGGCATATCTGCGGGTTCAGGGTTTGGCGTACCTAACGCTAAAACAAGAGGTATATCTTACGATGCAGATTTTGTATTAGTGGGCGTTCGCAGGGATACAATTGGTGACCAATGGCGCCAAAGCAGCTTCTCTGATTTTACCGATGGTGTGAATTATATTTTCAACTATGCTACCTCGCAAAGCCGTCCATCAGTTATTAACATAAGCTGGGGTTCGCAGTCGGGCCCGCACGATGGCACCTCATTATTTAACCAGGCTTGCGATAACCTGTCCGGCGCAGGTAAACTAATATCGATGAGTGCAGGCAATGAAGGCGAAGAGAAGATACACCTCTCAAAAACATTTACACCTACCGATACCATCATCAATACCTTTGTAACATTTACACCCAGCACTTATAAACGTACGTGGGTAGATGTGTGGGGCGATACGGCCAAAACATTCTGCGGCCGTGTTACACTTTATAAAAATGGTGTGGCAGGTGCTACTACAGGTTTTTATTGTATTGACGACCAAACACACAGCACATATATACTGGGCGCTAACGGTTTAGATACCTGCTTTGTTGAATTCATTACTTCCTCATCCGAATTCAATGATAAACCACGAATGACATTGAACATCTGGAATAAATCTGACGACAGTGTTCATATATCTTTATCTGGCACCAGTGGCGCTATTGATGTATGGGATGAATACTATTACTATGGCTATAAGTATAAATATACCAGTGCTTTTGAAAGCCTGGGTATGCCCGGCAATGTTAATGGCAATACAATATCAACAGTAAGCGATATGGGTAGTGCCAGATCAGTATTGCTGGTTGGCGCCTATGCATCAAAAATATCTTTTACCGATATAAATGGCACTCCACGCTCTTATTCAGGTTATGTACGGAAAAACGACATTGTTCCTTTTTCCAGCCGCGGCCCTATGGCCGATGGACGAATAAAGCCAGACATAACCGCTCCCGGCCTTACACTCGAAACATCGGTTAGTTCTTTTACTACCGACTATACACCAACAGGCGCAAGCAGCAACCAGGTAGTACATTCATATAGCTTCAATGGCAAAACATATTATTATGCCGAGTTCATAGGTACGTCTGCATCATCACCTGTTGCGGCTGGTATACTTGGCCTTATGCTGCAAGCTAATCCTCGCCTCACACCCTTACAGGCAAATACTATAATAGCACAAACGGCAATAGAAGACAACTTTACAGGTAGTCTTCCCGCCAGTGGCAACAACGATTGGGGCCATGGTAAAATAAATGCTTATGGCGCTGTAAAAGCTGCATTAGCAGCAAACAATGTGCAATCTTATACTGGCGTTAAACCCGAATGCGCTTTATATCCTAACCCTAACAATGGTAATTGTACTATAAAGTATAAGGCAAGCAAAGCTGAAACGCTTACAGTGAGTATATACAATGTAGCCGGAAGCCTGGTAAACACGTTGGTTTGGAGTGTAAGTAAGGGTGAAAATTTTAAACCACTTGAACTATCCGCTTTGTCAAAAGGATTGTATAGCGTGAAAATATCAGGTATAGAGGGTTATACTACAATTAAAACATTAGTAGAATAACAAAATATTATACGGTCTGATTTACTTTATCAGGAAGTGGCGTAAGTTGCTTCCTGATATTTTTTTACCTGGCTGTTCCACTCACAGGGTAGTAGCAAACGATTAACTCTAATACTATTGAGTTTACTATCCCCACAAGTACCGTCTTCATTACCATTCCCAAACAAAACTTCTACCCTTATGGTATTATTTTTCGCCTTTATGCTTACAGTTAAAACTCTGTTAGATATACTTTTCCAATTTTGCCTTCTCTATGACAAGCATCTGCTAAAACCCATACCAATGCCATAAAAAAACAGGCGGATAATTGCTTATCCGCCTGTTTACTATCAAATAGTGCTTGTTATTGTTTTACAAAGCGCTTCATTATCTGGTAGTCACCTACGCTTACACGTATAAAATAAGTACCGTTAGCCATGCTTTCCGTACTTATCTGCTGTTTAAAACTACCCGATTGCGTGGTGAAAGTACCACGTTGAACCAGCTGGCCAACATTGCTCAATATTTCATATTTAGCTTCCTGGCCTTTTATATTAAAGTTATCCTGCGTTTCTATTACAAAAACACCACTATTAGGGTTAGGATACAAACGCACTTCCGTTTCAGCCGCGGCTATTTCTTTAATACCGGTTACATCTTTCAATGTAATGCTGTTACTTAATGCCGAATTAGGCTGAGAACAAGGATCGCTGCTGTACACAATGGCAGTTATTACATCACCTTCATTCAGCAAATAAGTTCTGTAAGTCTGGCCATATACGGCAGGTATTATTGCACCATTCCTGTACCACACATACGTGGGGGCAATACCTGCATTAGCAGCTACTGCAACAAAAACCACCGTGTCACCCTGTACAAAGCGTTCGCTAGGCAGTGCGCTTATGGTAAGATGTGGCGCTGTAGTTGGTGCCACGTCTATACTTATTTGGTTATTACTGGCTATGGTTGGTATCGATGGACATGGAACACTTGTAGTCATGCTGCACGATATTACATCACCATTGTTCAGGTTATTAACGCTATAAGTTGATGCATTGGCGCTGGCCATATCTATGCCGTTAATACGCCATTGATAGGTAGGGGTTGGCCCTTCATTAGTAGCATTAGCACTAAACGTAACCAATGTGCCTTGGCATATATTTGAATCAGGTGTTGCTGAAATTGTAAGGCTCGGAGTCAATACAGGATTAACAGTCATTATTATAGAATTGCTCGTAACCGAGTTTACAGTAACACAAGGTTTATTGCTGATTACTTCGCAAGTTATCACGTCGCCATTGCCTGCACCTGTAGTTGTGTAGAACCTGCTATTAGGCGCACCTGCTATCAGGCTGCCATTATTCCTCCATATATATGTGGGCGCTGTACCTTCATTGGTTACAGTTGCTGTATAGGTTACTAATGTACCATTACATACAGTATTACCCGGCGATACCGCAATTGAAATAGTAGGAGTGGTTGCAGTCACAACAGTCATGGTAATACCATTGCTGGTGGCAGTGTTGGCAGTGCGGCATGTTTCCGTGCTGTTCATCACGCAGCTAAATACATCGCCTGTACTTACTATAGAGGTGCTGTATGTTGCGCCATTACCGGCACCCGATATGGTAACCCCGTTTTTCTTCCATGTATATGTTGGCGTACCACCATTTGTTGGCGTAGCGGTAAAGGTTACCGTATTGCCGGGGCATATTGAAGTAGCCGGCGAAGCTGCGATACTTACCGATGGTGTCAGCATTGGGTTTACCGTCATTGTAATGCTATTACTTACAGCGGTTGTAGGATTAGGGCATGTAGCATTGCTATTTACTTCAAGTGTGATCACATCATTATTGCTCAATGCCAGCGATGCCGGAGTATAGGTAGCTGTTGTAGCTACTGTACTGCCATTCTTTTTCCACGCATAGGTAGGCGATACACCACCACCCGTTACAGTTGATGAGAACAATGGTGTTTCTGCCGCACATATAGTGGTAGCAGGCGTAGATATACTTACTGATACATTGGTTTGGTTAACAGTCAGCGTCACTGTGTTCGATACCTTAGCGGTACCGCAAGGGCCGGATACAGTAACACGGTATTGATAACCGTTCATTGTTACAGGTACAGAGCTTAGGTTAAGTGTTGCAGTAGTTGCATTGCTATACACGCCACCATTGCTTACTGTTGAGAAAGTACCCGTTGAACTGGTCCTGTATTCCCATAGATAAGTAAGCGTAGGGTTACCCGTTGCTGCAACCGTGAATGACGTATTGCCACTGTAGCATATTGTAGCATTGCTTGGTTGTGTACCTATAGCAACTTGTGTGTTAATATTTGCATTATTCACTACAGCAGTAGCTGTATCCTTGCAACCTTTCGTGTCAGTTACTATTACAGTATAGCTGCCGGCATAAAGGTTGGTTATATCGGCTGTAGTTTGTGCCGGTGTTGTATTCCAGCTATAGCCTATTGCACCTGTACCGCTGGTTACAGTGGTAGTTACCGTACCGTCGTTACCATTATAACAAGTTACATGGCTTGGTGTTGCAGTAAGTTCAGGCAATGGATTTACCGTTGCTGTAACAGGTGTTCTGCGGCTTTCTACGCCACCTGCAATTTCTGATACGTAAAACGTGGTAGTACCTGTAATAGTATAGCCGGATAACGAAGAACCCGATTGGCCGGTTATTGCACTGGTAGCCGATTGGCTTACATACCATTTAAACACAGGAGAAGCTACACCTGAATTTGATGAAACAGAGCAAACAGCATTACCCGGTCCGCAACGCTCGCCATTAGTAGCGGTTGGTGCCGATAAGGTAACGTTCACTTCATCCAGCGCCATGTTACATCTGCCTGAACCATAATTCGATCTGCCTGCAAATCTCAAGACAACCGTTTGCCCCGCATAAGCACTAAGATTAACATTATTTTCAACCCAGTTTGAAGTAGCACTTGTAGAAGCAAATGTGGTATTGCTTGAAAGATGCGTATAGATATCAGTCCAGGTAGTACCATAGTTTGTACTTACCTGTACTTTCAAAGGCGAGTTTGACGCTGATGTACCAGAGCTGCCGTCAGCACCCAGGAAATAATAATAGTATAGTGTCGTATTATTCTGCAGCGCTATTGGCGCACTCACAAAGTAGTACGGGTTATATGCAGTCTGTGCATTGTACACATTTAAGTATGCAAAGTAAGAACCTGATTGAGGCCCGGCTACACCATGCGATGCATCTGCAGTACCTGTTTGCCAATGGTACGATGCGCCACCGCTGCCTTCAGTAGTTACCCAGCAACTTGGTAAGCTTGTTGATGTAAACGATTCCAAATATGGAAGTGTAGCCGATGTACAAGGCGTGGTAAATGTCGTTACTTCCGACCAGTCGCTGGAGTCTGTAGCACTGCATTTACTACGCATATATACATAGTAAGTAGTGTTAGCTGTTAAACTGCTGCCCGAAGTGGTACTGGTAACGGCCAGGCTGGTGCTACTGCCCGGCAATGTTGTACCTGCCGATGTGGGTACTGTGCTACTTGTCGATAACACATATTCATAGTTTGCAGGCGGTGTATTGCCCAGGGTTGGCGCTGTCCAGTTTAGCGTAGCGCTTGTTGCGCTTGTCACCGTAGCGGTTATATTGGTAGGCGGGTAGCAAGTAGGTGTTTCACGAATACGTACTGCATCCAGGTAGCAGTCGTCTCCATAATCTGAAGTAAATAAGAACCCTACAAACAGTAAGCTTTTACCTGCTGCAGCAGCCGGTAACGTCACAGTTTTATTTTTCCATGCAGCCACTGAACCATAGCCTCCTATTGCTGAGCCAGCATTTACCCAGGTAGAACCGTCTAAAGAATATTGTACTTGCACACTATTAGGCGAACCAGAGTAGTTAGGGCTTTCAAACCATTTAAAATCTACATCCACACTCGTATTAGCAGTAGTATTTAGCGATAGCGAGATCAGCCTGATCTTTGCGCCGCTTTGGCTGCTATAAGAATTGAAACGGACCATCCTTGTCCCTTCATACGGATCATATCCACTTGGGTGTGCTGTTGATGTTTCGAATGTTAAAGTTGGAGCTGTTGAAGCACTGGCTACTACTGCCTCGCTCCAGCAACTTGGCAGTGTTGTAGTGCTGCTTGTATTGAAACCTTCAAATTGTGTTAAGGTTACTGTATTGCATGGAGTAGTGAATGTAGCGCTTAATGTCCAATCGCTAAAACTGGTTGGTGAACATTTGCTGCGAACAAAAGCATAATAAGTTGTAAGGGGCGATAGGCTTGGAATAGAAGCAGATGTTGTAGTTACTAAAGTACCTGTACCGGCAGCCGTAGCGGGGGTAGCACTGCTGGTTGATACTACATATTCGTACCCAATAGGTGCGCCGCCACTTGAAGGGGCCACCCATACAAGGCTGGCGCTGGAAGGAGATGTAACTGTCGCAGTCAGGCTGGTTGGTTTAACACAATCAGGCGTAGCACTTATTGAAAAGGAATCGAGATATTGGTTATCGCCATAAGTAGAAACAAATTTAAGCCCAACCATCAGTATGCTTTGGCCGGCTGCTGCCGATGGCAAAGTTATGGTTTGCTGCGCCCATGCGGTTGACGTGCCGGTACGTGTTATAAGAGAGCCGACATCTGCCCAGCTTGCACCACCGTTTGTTGAGTATTGTACTTGTACACCCTCATTTAAATAGGTGCCTGAGTTGTAAGAAGTATTACCATCAAATCTCCACCTAAAGCCAACATCTACACTTGTAACACCAACGGTAGAAACAGGAAGTGATGTTAGTCTTGCAACACCACCGTCATTATTGTATGAATTGAATTTAACCATTCTCGTTCCCTCGTACGGAGAGGTAGTAGGATTAGATCCCGAAGTTTCAAAAGTAAACGTAGGTGCTGTAGAATTTGAAGAAGGGGTAAGAATAGTAGAAGTCCAACAGGTTGGGAATGTTGTTGTACTTGCCGTATTAAAGCCCTCTGTTTGCGGTATAGCTACAGAAGAGCATATAGTAGAAAATGTACTGGAGGCAGAAAAAAGCGTGCACGATGCCCCTACTGCTGCTACCTGATATTCGTATACAGAGCTGCTGGTAAGGCCACTTATTGCCAGCGATGTAGTAGTACCGCCCGATACGCTGGTTGGGGTAGCCCAGGTAGTTACCGTTGCAGGATCCGATACCAGTTTGTAGCGCACCTGGTAGCCTGTAGCACCTGTAAAGGCTGTCCATGCTAAAGTTGCACCGGTAGATGATATAGTGCTTGGACCGGTTACTGCTACCGGTTGGCAGGCAGAAGTAATAGTAATATCATCTATCGCAATGGGTGGCTGGCTACCACCGCCATTATCATTCTTCCAGGTAATAATCAGCTTTTTATCTACAGATGCGGTGCTATTACCTATTAATGATTGAGGTATGGTAAGTGTTACCAATGTATATGCGCCAAGACTGCTGGGTACGGTTTCCGCCCATATAAGATCAGCGCCCGTCATAGTATTGGTACTGGCATTGGGCGGTGAGGTAGGTAAAGAATACGTTGTGGGTGCTAAATATATTGAAGCATTATCCCATGCAGTACTCTCACCTCTGCCTCTCCAATAAAAACTCATGGTCACAACAGGTTCACCGGCAGGGAAGGTGATATCTTTATACATGTGGCTAATGCGCGAAGTACCTGTACTATATGCCCAGGGCGCGCCGGTAGCATTGGTAGTAATATATGCGGCGTTCGAGCCCGTTACAACGCCAGGTATATTTGTGCCTGTTGTTGTAGAACCTATCACCCACATATTAGCGGAAGTAGTGGAACTTGTATTCTGGTCAAAACTCCAGGTGGTAGGAGAACTTTCAAAGCCACCATCATTTACTGTTGGCGACATGATGGTAGATTGTGCATGGCCTGAAAGAGCCGCGAACATACTACCAAGTACTAAAGATGTCTTCAGGATACACGCTTTGACATTCAGGGTTTTTAACTTACTTACTGATCGTAACATACGAAGAGGTTTAAAATGAAACAGGTATTGGTTTGGGGTAATTATTGCAATTTGAACTTTATTAAATGTATTCAGTTAATGACGTATATCATTAACTAACAAAGAATGCTACCAATGGGGTGGCGAAAATTTGATAAACATTTGCATCAGTTATATAAGAGAATTTATTTTCTGTTGACTATCACTTCAACAAAGTGCTGTAATTTTCAACCTAATGTTAAAATTCCCTTAAAGCAATCTAACACTTTTTTGTTAATAATACCCACCGGAAAAACACCCATTAACAATTTTAATTGCCATTTAATACCGAAATTTGTTAACGTATTTTAATTAGCAGTAATGAATATTAATGAAGTACCCCAGGACCCTAAAAATTTTAAAGAGGGTGAAAAGCTAAAGAAACTGGTATATGCCACCGGTAAAGATGGAAAATATACAGGCGTGAATTCCGCAGGCTGGGAAGCGGAGAATTTTGCCATGAAACAAGCCTGGGATGCTGCAGACGAGGAATTGGCAGAAACTGTTGCCGCCATTAAAGCAGGAGAATTAAGCCCGCTGGCTTTTTATATGAAGAAAAGTCTTATGGATTTATCGTTGCTGGCCAAGTATGCAGGCAAATGGCAGTGGCAGGTGAAACGCCACATGAAGCCATCTGTATTTAACGGTCTCTCGCAGAATATGCTTCAGACTTATGCCAATATATTTAATATAACCGTACCCGAGTTGGTTAACTTTGGTAAATAGTTTTACTTGCAGCATACATGAGTTCTACACAGTTCAGGCACTACCAACACGCACATTGTGAAAGCGGGGTTACTGCCAATCTATTGCGCCACGAGGGTATAGAAATAAGCGAGCCTATGGCTTTCGGCATTGGCGCAGGCATTTTCTTCGGCCACTTGCCCTTTTTAAAAGTTAGCGGCACACCGGGTACCACCTTCCGCACCTGGCCGGGCGCTATCTTCAAAAGAGTTACGCAGCGGCTTCATATAGATATAGCAACATCTAAATTCAGCACACCCGAAAAAGCCAATAAAGCGCTGGATGATGTTTTGGCATCGGGCAAACCGGTAGGCATGCAGAGCAGCGTATATTATTTACCCTACATGCCCGAAGCCTACCGCTTCCACTTTAATGCGCACAACCTCGTGGTGTATGGCAAAGAAAATGGCGAGTACCTGGTTAGCGACCCTATTATTGAAACTTCATCGGTTATTACACCCGAAGACCTTTCAAAAGCGCGCTTTGCCAAAGGAGCCCCCGAGCCTAGTGGCTTTATGTATTATGTAAAGCATGTTCCATCAACTATCAATTTCGAAAAAGCTATAAAAGATGGTATTAAACAAACCTGCTTTTTCATGTTGTCTCCCCCACTCAATTGGTTTGGCAACAAGGCCATATTTCTATTGGCAAAAAAAATAAAGCAATACCCCCAAAAGCTCACTCCGCGCAAGTCGGCCCTCTATCTTGGCAATATCATCCGCATGCAGGAAGAAATAGGCACAGGGGGCGGTGGCTTCCGTTTTTTATATGCCGCCTTCCTCCAGGAAGCCGGCGAACTGCTGAAACGCGACGATTTGCAGCAATTCTCACAAGAGCTTACTGCCATTGGCGATGACTGGCGCAATTTTGCTTACAATGCTGCCCGTGTTATGAAAAATCGCCAGGGTGTAGTCTCTTACGATGAGCTAAGCGACCTGCTGCGCACATGCGGTGAAAAAGAGAAAGATTTTTTCAAAAGGCTGAAAGAAGCAAAATTGTAATAAAATAGCGGTTAATACGGGTTATGATATAACTCATTTCTGTTTTACGTTTTACCTTATACATTTTCCATTATTTTTGCGACTTCATGTTCCGCGCAGCCAGAAATATCATTTTATCTTTTATTGATTTTTTTCATAAACCGTTTGCGCGTTATGTTAATCAGCAAACCTTCCGCTACCTTGCCTGTGGTGGCACTAACACTTTGTTCGATCTTGTATTGTATGCCACAGCGTACAACATAATACTACACAAACAGCCCGTACATATAGGTAGCCTTACCATCACTCCTTACATTGCCGCATTCATGATGTCTTTCAGCATCAGCTTTCCTTCGGGCTTCATTTTGTCTAAATATATCGTGTTCCCTGAGTCTAACCTGCATGGCAAAGTGCAGCTGTTCCGCTATGCCTTATTGGTAGGCATGTGCATTTTGCTTAACTATGTTTTCCTGAAAATATTTATCGAATGGTTTGGCATGTTCCCCACTCCTGCTAAACTGCTCACTACTATTTGCGTAGCACTATTCAGCTATGTCTCACAACGCAATTTCACCTTCAAGGTGAAACCGGAGGTAATAGTTGACAGCGACAAGAACGAACTGCTCAACTAGCACCAAACACCTTACCTTTGCCATCTTATGACTCAGGAAAACCTGAAAGAGATGCGCGAACGCGTACAACACTTGCACCGCTTCCTCCGCATCGATGACCGTTTAGCCAAGACCGAAAATGATAAAGCACTTACCCTTGCACCCGGCTTTTGGGATGATAACGTGCGCGCTACCGGCATACTGAAAGAAATCAAGATCAATAAATTCTGGTTAGACCTCTACGAGCAGGTAAAAACCTCCGTGGAAGACTTCGCTATCCTCTTCGATTTTTGGAAGGAAGGCGAAGCTGAAGAAGAAGAGGTAAAAGCTTCTTACGAAAAAGCCCTGAAAGACCTCGACGAACTGGAATTCAAATCTACCCTCAACGAGCCGGAAGATGAAATGCCGGGCGTCATGGTAATAAACAGTGGTGCAGGTGGCACCGAAAGCCAGGACTGGGCCGAAATGCTGCTGCGTATGTACCGAATGTATGGCGAAAAACAGGGCTGGAAGGTTTCAGAGATAGATGTGCAGTATGGCGATGGTGCAGGTATAAAACAAGCTACTATAGAGTTTGACGGCGAATTTTCTTACGGCTTATTAAAAGCAGAAAGTGGTGTACACCGTTTGGTGCGCATCTCTCCTTTCGATTCAAATGCGCGGAGGCATACTTCATTTGCATCAGTATATGTATATCCGCTTATTGATGACAGTATAGAAATAAATGTAAATCCTGCCGACCTGGAATGGGATTTTTACCGTGCAGGTGGTAAAGGCGGACAGAACGTGAACAAAGTGGAAACCGCTGTGCGTTTAAAACACATACCATCGGGCATAATAGTAGAATGCCAGCAGGCACGTACACAGGGAGAGAACAGGGAAAAGGCATTGACCATGCTGAAGAGCCGGCTGCACGAAGAAGAGTTGCGCAAACGCGAAGAGTTGAAGAATGCGCTCAACTCATCGAAGAAGAAAATAGAATGGGGTTCGCAGATACGCTCTTATGTGTTTCACCCCTACAAAATGATAAAAGATCACCGCACCGATTTTGAAGTAGGAAACGTAGGCCCTGTAATGGATGGTGAGATAGACGATTTTATCAAGGCCTATTTAATGAGTATAAAAGAAGAACAAGACTAACATTTGGCACAGGATACTACTATAAAAAGGATCTTCGATATGCAGTTGCTGCGCAGGATATTCTCCTTCGCAGGGCCGTACAAAAAAAGTTTCTACTTAACCATTTTCATGTCGGTAGTATTGGCTGCGCTGGCGCCACTGCGCCCTTACCTCATACAAGAGTCGGTTGATAAATACATTAACAACCGCTGGCTGGAGGGTTTGATATGGATCAGCGTGATACAGCTGGGCATCCTGCTTTTTGAAAGTTTACTGCGTTTTTGGTTCATGTACCGCATCAATTGGTTAGGGCAAAGCGTAGTGAACGATATGCGCAAAACCGTATTTCAGAAAATACTCTTCCAGGATGTAGCCTATTACGACCGCACTCCTATCGGCACATTGACCACCCGCACCATCAATGATATTGAAGCCGTAAACGATGTATTCTCTGAAGGCATCATATCTATTGTAGCCGATGTGCTTACCATCATTGCTATCATAGTAGTCATGCTGGTTACCGATTGGCGGTTGACCTGTATATGTTTAATACCTTTTCCAATTCTTATTGTTGCTACTTACTTCTTTAAAGAAAGCGTCAACAAATCTTTCCAGCGCGTACGTACTGCGGTAGCACAACTCAATGCCTTTGCGCAGGAGCACATTGTAGGCATGTACATAGTACAAGCTTTCGCAGCCGAACGTACAGAGATGGATAAATTCAACGCCATCAACAAAGAGCACCGCGATGCAAACGTGAAAGCCATCTTTGCCTATTCTGTTTTCTTTCCCGTAGTTGAGATTATTCTTGCAATATCGCTCGGCTTATTGGTATGGTGGGGTGCAACCCGCCTATTGCATTACGAAGTAACACAAGGTGTAGTTATAGCATTCGTCATGTACCTCAACTTACTATTCCGCCCGCTGCGTATGCTGGCCGATAAGTTCAACGTACTGCAAATGGGTATGGTTGCCGGCGAGCGTGTATTGGGTGTATTAGATAGTAACGACCACCTGCAACACAACGGCACTTTAGTTGCAGAAAGAATAAATGGTGATGTGCGTTTTGAGGATGTGCGTTTCAGTTATAAGAAAGATGTACCTGTACTAAGAGGTGTTAGCTTTCATATACCTGCGGGTAAAACCATGGCGGTTGTTGGGCATACGGGTGCAGGTAAAACATCTATCATCAGCATACTGAACAGGTTGTATGAAATAGATGGCGGCAAGATACTGATAGATGGCCGCGACATAAATGAATACGACATCTACAAATTGCGCAAACACATAGGTATTGTATTGCAGGATGTATTCTTATTCTCAGGTACTATTTACGATAACATTACCTTGCGTAACGATGCTATTCCACTTGAGCGTGTAGAACAGGTCTGCAAAGTATTGGGTATCCATAATTTTATTATGCGCCTGCCGGGTGGCTATTTGTTCGATGTTATGGAGCGTGGCAATACCTTATCGCAAGGCCAGCGCCAGTTGCTCTCTTTTGCACGTGCATTATTGTACAACCCTTCTATTTTGATACTAGACGAAGCCACCTCATCGGTTGATAGTGAAAGCGAACAACTGATACAACATGCTATCGATACCTTGATAAAAGACCGTACATCTATTGTTATTGCACATCGCTTGTCAACTATCCGTAAAGCCAACGAGATCATTGTAATGGATAAAGGCCAGATCATTGAGCGTGGTACGCATGGTGAGTTATTACAGCAACAAGGCGAATACTACAAACTATATACTGCTGTTGAAAAACAGAAAGCTCCACTGGTTTAGGCTTTCATCCACAGTGGTTTTTCTTTCGCTGCTTTTTTGTAGATAGGGCAGCTGGTATCGTGTGCACCGGGCAACATACCTATGCTCATCAGGAATTCATTCACTATTTCTCCTCCGGTAAATTTAAATGTCTTTTTGAAGAGCTTCACCCATTCTTCTTTTGTTTTAGGGTGGTGATGTCTCAGCCATTTCTCGAACGAGTCAAATTCCTTCTGCAATGCAAGGATGGTCTTAGCATTTTCTATGGCTGCATTTATTTTTAAGCGGTTACGGATAATACCGGCATCGTTCATCAATCGCTCCCTGTCTGCTTCTGTATAAGCAGCTACTTTTTTTATATTGAAATTGCTGTACGCTTTTCTGAATGTCTTTTCCTTTTTCAGTATCGTTTCCCAGCTAAGGCCCGCCTGGTTTATCTCCAGCACCAATCTGCAAAACAGCTCATTATCATCATGTATCGGGAAACCATATTGCTCATCGTGATAAGGTTTGTGTATCGCTTTCTTATCATCGCTCATATAAGCAAGTGCTGTGCAGTAAGACATTTTTCAGTGTGTTTGAAAGGGCAATCTAAATAAACTTTCAAGACTAATTATTCGTGTTTTTCGATACCCATATAACAACTATTTAAAAAAATATTTTTCCGTAACCGATCAGTTACATATATTTGTAACCGAACGGTTACTTAATTTATATCAACCAATGAGAAGAGATGTTTTCCAGGCCATTGCCGACCCTACCCGCAGGGAAATAATTAACCTGTTGGCGCACCGGGAATTGAACCTGAATGCTGTAGCTGACAATTTCGATATCAGCCGTCCAGCCATATCTAAACACATAAAGATCCTCACAGAATGCGGCCTGCTTATCATTAACCAGCAAGGCCGTGAACGTTATTGCCAGGCTAACCTGGGCAAGCTAAAAGAGGTACAGGACTGGACGGCGCAATACAGCGCCTTCTGGGATAAGAAGCTCGATGCCCTGAGCGCATTCCTCGCTAAAGACAAAAAGAAAAAGAAATAATTAAATCATAAAAACAATAACAATGGAAACACAAACAAACACCGAACCGATTGTAAAAGAAGTATTGCTGGATGCTACCAGCGACCGTGTATGGCGTGCCATTACCGATAAAGACCAGATGAAAGATTGGTATTTTACACTCAGCGATTTTAAACCCGAGGTAGGTTTTGAATTCAGCTTCAAAGGCAAAGGCAGCAAAGGTGAAGAATACACACACGAATGCCGTGTAACTAAAGTTGAGCCCGGCAAAATGCTGCAATACACCTGGACCTATAAAGGTTACCCCGGCGAATCGCTCGTTACTTTCGAACTGAACCCTGAAGGCAATAAAACCAAACTGAAACTTACACACGAAGGCCTGCATACATTCGCTAACAATGGTCCGGACTTTTTACCAAGCAGCTTCAATATGGGCTGGACGCATATCATCGAAAAATCAATTGTCGAATACCTGAAGAAGACAGCTTAATA